>JADKKB010000005.1:363750-727500 GCA_016720705.1 Chloracidobacterium sp.
CACAAGCGCGATCGAGACCGTGCGAAGGCCGTCGAGCGAAGGGATTCGGTTATCGATAATTTTTGGAGCGTCAGCCACGAAATAGTAAAGGCGTAATTGAACAGTAAATCAGCAAAATTGCACGCAACTCAACTATTGGGCGAACGAAATTTTGCGAGGCCGGTCGAACGATGGAGTTTTCGCCGATGGTCTTCACCGTCAATAACCACGGTCTGACACATTTCATAGACTCTCGAACGGGCCCGGACACCGATCCGATCTTCGAGTGTTTCGTCACGGTCCGAGGCTCTTGCGTCGAGGTAATTGGTCGTGAAGATCGTAAACTTCTTCTCGTTATAACGGCTGTTGATGATGTGATGGAGCGTGTCGCGGACCCAATCTGTCGGCTTTGATGCACCGAGTTCGTCGAGCACAAGCACATCGGCGTTCAATACAGGTGCCAGTACGCTAAGTTCTGAAGTAAAGGTATTTGGGTTATACGAACCTTGGATCTCCTTTAGCAACGTTCCAAATTCGTAAAAGAGACACGCAAACCCTCTTTCGGTCAGTCCTTTCAGAATGGAAACGGCTAAATGTGTCTTGCCGACGCCGACCGTGCCGGAAAATAGTAGGCCGTTGTCGACGGCGGGGAACTGGACCGTGAAATCCTGAGCGACCCGAAGTGCGATCTTTTGAGATACATTGTCCCCGGCGTTGTATGTGTTAAAGTGACATTTCTCATATCGCTTAGGGATCTGAGTTTTGTTGATCTGGTCGACGTGAACGTCGCGTTTGCGGCAGACGCAACGCCGAGCGCCCTTGCCGGGCACGACCTCCAGTCCGGTGCCGAAACATACATCGCAAACCGGGATGTCGGCAGAGTCGGCCTCGACCGAACGGAGTGTCGGCACTGCCTTGAGTCCGTGCTTTTTGGATTTATCAGTCGTCATATCTAGGTGCTCCGTTCTTGGTCATTTGGATTATAGCATCGACAACCGGCAATTCAAGCGGCGTCCTAAGCACATATGATATAGTCTAGTAAATAGAGCGTTTATGGGATTTTTTCGCAGCTTAATGATAAGGTTCGGGATGGCAGATCTTAGTTCTGAACGTGCCCCGATCGCGGTAATGCTTTTGGACGATGACCATCGCCGACACCGCTGGTTTACCAAGCGATTTGACGGAGACTATCTTGATATTGCCGAGAATGTCGACGATGCTAAGGAATTTTTGGCAGGATCGACCTACGACGCTATCTTTCTAGATCACGACCTGCTTCCGCATCACTACGAGTCCAATGACCACGACGATTTTGCCCAGACCGGTTACGCCGTTGCTCTCTGGCTCAATGAAAATCCCGATCTGCAGCGTGCTGCCACGATAATCGTTCATACACGTAATGCCGATGCTGCGATCTCAATGGTTCAGAAGCTACGCGAAACCGGGCGAACGGTGGAATATTGTGCGTTTCCGATGCTCGATCTCAAGATCAAAAACTACTGGCGACGATAGTTAAATTTAGCGGCCGAGCCCTTTTATCAGGATCGTTGCGATACTAGTTACACGAGCAGACAGTTCAGACCGTGAATTGAGTTCTCGGGGGCTCAGGCTATACGGCAAAAGCGAATTGGTGGCCTCCAATAGTGCACTAGCGGTTTGGTGAGCATCAGTCGGGGCAAACTCACCCGACTCGGATCCTGCAATCAACACATCCGCAAAAATTAGAGCCTCGTCGTTGAAATAACGTTGACGCCGTTCGGGCAGTTTAGTCCTAAGACAGGACAGCAGTTCGCCAAGATTGTGTGAGTAATGCTGTACGCTGTCAGATCGATACAAGACGCGCTCGACGAGCATCTCGTGCACGCGCTCGGACGCAGTTCCGGGACCATCGACGATAACTCGCAATCGTACTTTGAGCCGCTCTACGATCCGATCGATATGCGAGAGGGCGATCTCATCTTTGCTTTCAAAATGCAGGTAAATGCTTCCCTTACCGATGCCGACTTCACGGGCGAGATCTTCGATCGTCATCTTCTTAAATCCTGAACGTGAAAGCAGTAGGTCGGTGGCGTCCAGAATCGCTTCGCGGGTGCGAAGATGTTGGATGTGGGCAGGCATAAACGGCAACTTACTTCTAAGAGATCGTAGTCATACTATTCGACAAATCGCGATTTGTAAAGTCGCCTGAAATGTGCGGGGAGATGACGGCTACAAGCCTGCCAAATCCCACTTTTTTATAACGTCGATTATCAGGTTAGCTACCTTGTCAGTGACCTTTCGATAGTAGAGGTCTGCCTTAGCCTGATCGAACTTCGGAAACCCCTGACCTTTCTGATACAAGCCGATCGAAGATGGAAATGGCATCGCTGACCAGGTACCGGGCGTCGGGTACGCGGTCGTCATCTCGGGCCCAGTATACTTTTCCGGATGGACCAGCGTCGGGTCGATCGCCTGAATGAAAGCGGTCTCATTCCAACCGGCGTGGCCGCCGTCCTCACCGAAGACCTCTTTGGTCACGTCGGAGGCGAATGACCACCAGTTTATGACCAAAGTCCTTACCTTTCGCTCACTTGCAACTTCGGCGGCAACGGAGTTTAGGACGGCGGTCTGGCTGCCGCCGTGGCCGTTCAGGATAATGATGTTCTTAAAGCCATTCTTGGCGAGTCCCTCAAGAATTTGCTTTACAAACGGGCGGTATGCCGCCTCAGTGATCTGGAATGCACCGGGATAGCCCTCCATCGCGCCGGTAATGCCGTATGGCAAGGTCGGGGCGATCATTGCATTTGTACGTTTCGCGATCGTCTTGGCCATTGCAAACGGTGCCGTATTATCCGCACCACTATTGATCGCACCGTGAGGCTCGAGCGTGCCCGTCGGCAGCAGCACGGTTGATACCTTTGACGGAACCGCGGCCTTAAAATCCATCCAATTGATCCGCTCCATCTCGCGTGTCGGGACAATATCCAAGCCGGTTTGTGCGGTTGCTACCAGAGCAGAAACAAATAGCAATGTGACTATGATCCAACCTTTCATTACAAATTCTCCTTTTCTAACTCCGTATTCGATAGTGTCTCTAGGCGGAACATTCTTCTCAGAAATATTTCTTGCCACGCATCTTCGACGGCATCAGATCGCCCTCAGGATCGTCGCCCTCGTCCTTGCCGTATCCAAGCTCCTTCATCAATTTGGTCGGGGCGTTTCTGATCTTCATCGGGACGGGTAAGTTGCCGAACTTCTTTGCGTCATCCATCGCTTGGCCGATCGCGGATGTGGCGGCACGACTCTTGACCGCATTAGCCAGAAAGGCGACGCCGTGGGCGAGATTGTGGATGCACTCGGGCATTCCGATCGTAGTAACCGCCTGAAATACGGCGTTGGCAACAACTAAAGCAGTTGGTTGGGCAAGGCCGATGTCTTCGGAAGCGAAGATCACCATCCGGCGGGCGATAAACTTTGGGTCCTCGCCGGACTCCAGCATTCGTGCGAGATAATACATCGCGGCGTCCGGCTTTGAGGCACGCATTGATTTGATAAAGGCACTGATGACGTTGTAATGCTCTTCGCCCTTTTTGTCATAACGCAGGAATTTGGATTGTAGCGTTTCCTTGAGCGTTTCGAGCGTGATCTGCTCGTAAAGCCGCGATGTGTTTTCGAGCATCGTGATGGCTTGCCGGGCATCGCCATTGGCCATTTCGATCAGCCAATCTTTTGCTTGAGCGTCGAGTTCAAAGCCGGTACGGGCGATTATCGCGGCCATATTATCGTCAGTCAGTTCGTTCAAGACAAAGACGCGCATTCGCGACAACAATGCCGGAATCACTTCAAAACTGGGATTTTCGGTAGTCGCGCCGATCAAAACCAGCTCGCCGCTTTCCACAAATGGCAGCAAAAAATCCTGTTGTGCCTTATTAAAGCGATGGATCTCATCCAGAAACAGTATCTTTGGCCTTTGTTCTAATTTCTCTCGTACCTCACTGTTCTCCGACTCCGCCGGTTCATCATTTGCGTTGGCTCTGCCTTCGTCAAACAGGTCCGCTTCCGTACTCCGCCGGCTGACCGCTGACTTCTGATCACTCGCTACTATTTTTCTAATATCATCTTTGCCGGCCGAAACCGCCGATAGCTCAAAAAATACCGCGTTAATTGCGTTAGCATAGATCCGTGCAAGCGTGGTTTTCCCCGTCCCGGGCGTGCCCCATAGGATAAACGAAAATATATGGCCGTTTTCGATCGCGAGACGCAAGGGCTTGGCCTCACCAACAAGGTGCTCTTGCCCAACATATTCGTCGAGTGATTCCGGCCGAATCCTATTTGCTAGTGGTTCCATCGCTAAATCTCGATTATAGACTAATTATAATCGTCTTGTATCAGGCCGCGTATTGCGATCATTGATAGCGAATAGTACCTCATTTCGAGAACGAACATTGATTTTGAGGGCGAACACCAAAGTGTTAGGCTCTTCAATTAGAGATGCGTGTCCTGACCTTTTCCTTAGTGTTATATATTTTTGTGCTCGCGGTGCAACCGTGTGCCGATTCCTGCGGCGTGATCAGCGGCGGCGAACAGAATATTGTGGCCGGGACGAGCGTAGATCTTTATTATTCAGACGTAAATGGTGACGAATGCTCGGCATTCTGTATGTGCTCGTGCTGCGGCGTTGCCGTCGCGCCCAAGAATATTCACATTCCTACCTACCTTCGATCCAAGTCTTTGGTCGTACGCCGCGAGACAGCGGATCTATCGGTCGGTTACGTATCGGACGACCATTCTTCGATCTGGCAACCGCCGAAAGCCTGATTCATTCTCTACAATTGCGCCAATTTGCGTGTCGCGACTACAAGTCGCGGCTATTGATCTATATTTTGAATCAGGAGAATCAATGTTTAGAGCGACTTTAATCGTTGCCGTCATCTTGACGGCACAGATAGCGTTCGGACAAGAAAGCAATACGCTTCGTCTGAACGTGATAAATAAAGATACAAAGGCCCCGGTTGCCGAGGCCACGATCACTATCAAAAATACCGAATTGAACACGGTGACAAATGCCGCCGGTATGGCGACCATTGCCAACGTCCCGGATGGCGAATATGTTATCCAGATCTTCTCGCCCGGATTCGCGATCGTTGAAATTAAGATCGCGATCTCAGGTGCGAAAACAAGCGAGAAAACGATCGAACTTGAGATAGACAACGATGTCGGCGACGTCACGATCAGTTCGACTCGCACCGGTCGCGAGATCGATGCAGAACCGACACGGGTCGAAGCAATAGACGAAGAAGAGATCGACGAAAAGATCAATATGCGGCCCGCTAATATCAGTATGCTGTTGAACGAAAGCACAGGTATTCGCGTCCAGCAGACATCGGCGACGTCAAATGCACAAAGCGTCCGCATTCAGGGACTTGACGGTCGGTACACGCAGATACTGAAAGACGGATTTCCATCCTTTGGCGGGTTTTCCGGAAGTTTCAGTATTTTGGAGATTCCACCCTTAGATCTAAAACAGGTCGAGGTCATCAAAGGGCCGTCCGGGACTTTGTTTGGGCAAGGGGCGATCGCCGGAGTTGTAAACCTTATATCAAAAACTCCGGACTATAAACGCGTTACGACCTTACTATTTAATCAAACGTCAGCACTTGGCAGCGATGTATCCGCATTTACCTCGGCTAGAAAAGGCCGCCTCGGATATACGGCCTTAGGGTCATTTAATTATCAACGCGAATACGACGTAGATAACGACGATTTTACCGAACTGCCGCGAACCTTTTCGGTGGCATTCAATCCGCGCTTGTTTGCTTATATCGGAAAGGACACTACGTTCTCCATAGCCAATGCAACATCGTTTCAGAAACGTACTGGCGGCGACATACTGGCATTCGATGGCAATGCGAATGGCATACATCAGTACTTCGAAAAGAATGGCTCGTTCCGAAACATCACCACTATCAACTTTGACACGCTGTTTGCCGACGGCAGTCGTCTGGTTGCAAAACAAAGCCTGGCATTTTTCTCCCGCGATATCGAAACTCCCTCCACCGCATTCAAAGGCCAGCAATTTAATGCGTTTTCTGACGTCGCATACTTTCGAAGCTTCGGAAAGAATTCGTTTATTATCGGCGGCAATATCGTCTTTGATCAGTTTAGCGAGGCAAATGTCGCCGTTGGAGCATTTGACCGAAGCGAAACTCGATCGACGATCGGTGTATTTGCGCAAAACACGGTCGATATAAGCAACAAGTTGAGTCTTGAGGCGGGAATTCGCGTCGATAGTGTCAGAGATTACGGCAGTTTCGTGTTGCCGCGGGCTTCACTTTTGTATCGATTTACCGATAAATTCACAACTCGGATCGGTTATGGGCTTGGATACAAACTCCCGAGCGTTTTTACCGAAGACGCAGAAGAACTTCTGTTTCGTAATGTCGCCGGTATAGGCAATTCGCTCCGTGCTGAACGTAGTCAAGGCGGTACTTTCGACCTGAATTATAGTGATCTGATAATTGAAAACGTTGGTTTCTCGTTGAATCAGATGTTTTTCTTTACGCAGATCGACGAACCATTAATATTACGTGCCGATGGAATGGGCATCTACCGCTTTGCGAACTCGCAAACACCCGTCATCAGCAAAGGATTTGAAACGAACGCAAAAATTACCGTTGGTATCGCCAAACTGTTTGTCGGTTATACATATACCGATGCAAAAGCGGGTTATCTCGCCGGCGATCGCCATCTCACACTTTTGCCAAAGCATAAAATAAACTCTTCTTTGGTTTTCGAAGAACACGAAAACTTCAAAGCCGGGGCCGAATTCTATTTCGCCGATCGCCAGATCCTCGATGACCGCTCGTTGACTCCGCAGAATGCGGTGTTCGGACTCTTCGGCGAAAAGACTTTTGGCAAAATGAGCTTATTTATCAATGCGGAGAATATCTTTGACAACCGGCAGGGACGAAATTCACCGGTAGTCTTAGGAAATCACGCGTCGCCGGACTTCGCGAAGATCTATACTCACGTCGAAGGCCGCGTGTTCAACGGCGGTATAAAGTTGAGGTTCTAAAAATTCGTGTGAATTGGATAGAAAGAACCGCTCACCCGTGCGAGCGGTTCTTTTTAATGTGGGATTACTTTACTCCGAAAGCATATCCAAAGGACATCACCAGATTGCCCGTTCGGCTCTTGCCGTCGTTGAGAGTGTCCTTTTGCAACGTGGTGAGGCCGTATGATGCTCGACCGTCGATGAAGAAATAATTGTCCTTGTGCTTGAATGTAATGCCGCCGCCGCCGGTGATGCCAAAGTTAACGCGGTTTAGGCTATCGGTAACATCGGTCTTGGCGTCAAACGGAATTGTCGGAAACGGCGTACTGGGGCCGACCATTACCGGAATTGAACCGCGATTATCAAGAAATAACGAACTACTTCCGCTCGTGACGGTCGTTGCCTTCATCAAAAAACCGACATATGTGCCGCCGTTCAGGTATGCCCCGACCGGTTTGTCACGTCTGACCCGATACTTCAGCATTACCGGCAACTCGATATAGTCAAGCTTTGCCGTATTGTTGAAATTTGCGAAGTAATAATTACCTGCCGGGAGAACAGGAAGTCCCGGGATCGGTTGAGTTACGGGTTGGATGCCGTTACGCTTGCCGCCCTGCGGTGCATAATCGACCTCGATCTGGAGCGAGGTATTCTTGTGAAGTTGGACATCGACAAAGGCTCCGAAGCTGGCCGCAAGCCGTGATTTATAGTTTTTGGTGATCTCCTGATCGCTGCTGCCGACAAGGTTCGGCAAGCTGATGCCGGCCTTGACGCCGACGTGGACCTCACGTTCATTCGACTGTCCAAACGCCATCAACGAACTTACTACAATTAAAAATACGACCGATAACACTCTCATCCAACCGGAATAAATAGTCTTCATTATTTGATCGGCTCCCTATATAAATGTGCTCATATGACCCCTGGAGGACAGCCATCAGCGATTTTTTCCAATTGTAACTAAATGATCTATTGAAAACAATAAAATAGGCCGCTCGAGATCGTGCGGCCTAGAATAAATAAAATGTGGTGGCCAGAGACGGGGTCGAACCGCCGACACGCGGATTTTCAGTCCGCTGCTCTACCAACTGAGCTATCTGGCCAAATCGCATCCGAAACTGAACCGTGTGCGAATTTGTAAGTGTAGATAAGCCGTCTGATGATGTCAAATCTCATTCGGCTGTTGGGCGTTCAGAATGTCTGAGTAAAAGCATTGCAATTGAGAAATATTTGACATTCACCAACCGGGACATATAATCACGGTTTGGTCGTCGTGGTCTTTTGTAGCTTGAGATTTATGTCTTTTAGTGGAAATAGAAGCGAGCTAACGGCAATTTGCTAGCGGAAACGTCCGTCGGCCGAACTAATTTTGGTAAAGAGGTACAGAAATTATGAATAAGTTCATCAGCGGTTTTGTAATCGCATCAACCGTATATGCGGTCGCTTGCGGCGGCAGTGCACCGGCGAACAACAGTTCGAAGGCGAACAATAGCTCGAATACGAACGTCGCCAATGTCGGTTCCGGTCCGGTCAACGTGGATCCGGCCAATATGCCGGCCGGGATCTCGGTCGAACCGGTCAAGCCGTCGGCAGATACAACTCCCGGCATTCCGGCGGCAAACACGGCGGTGCCAAAAGGCGCAACGCCAACTCCCGGAATCCCGAGTCCTGCGGAGTTAAAGAAAGGTATCAAGCCGGGCGTAACGCCAACTCCCGGGATCCCGAGTGCCGAGGAACTGAAAAAGGCGATGAGCGGAAAATTGCCCGTAAACGCCCCGCCGCCGCCTCCGCCCGGTGACGTGCCGATGATGAAGAGCACCAAAAAGAAGCCGCAGTAGAACTGTCGAGTAAAAATAACGAAAGGCGGTGCCGCGATCGGCCCGCCTTTTGTTGTGAATTATGGGTTGTAATGTATCGGCTATGCCGCCGCGGCGTCAGACTTAGTGAAACCGAGTTCGACTTTAACGTCCTTTTCGATCCGCTCGAGCAGTTCGCGGTTCCCCTTCAACATATTCTTGACATTGTCACGACCCTGGCCGAGCCGCTCGCCCTTGTACGAAAACCACGCGCCGCTCTTTTCGACGATGTTGTTATTGACCGCAAGGTCCAGCAGATCGCCCTCACGCGAGATGCCTTCGCCGTACATAATATCAAACTCTGATTCGCGGAACGGCGGAGCGCACTTGTTCTTGACGACCTTGACCCGCGTTCGATTGCCGACGACCTTGTCACCGTCTTTGATCGCACCAATGCGGCGAATGTCGAGTCTGAGGCTAGCGTAGAATTTGAGAGCCTTTCCGCCAGTCGTCGTTTCGGGTGACCCGAAAAAGACGCCGATCTTTTCACGAAGCTGGTTGATAAAGATGAAACACGTGTGCGAACTCGAAACGATCGCTGTGATCTTGCGTAGAGCCTGTGACATTAGACGAGCCTGCAAGCCCGGCAGGGAATCGCCCATTTCTCCGTCAAGCTCCGCACGCGGCACGAGTGCTGCCACCGAATCGATCACGATAACGTCGACGCTGTTCGAGCGGATCAGCGTCTCGGCGATCTCGAGTGCCTGTTCGCCGGAGTCCGGCTGTGATATCAGCATATCGTCGATATTTACGCCGAGCTTGGTAGCATACTCGGGGTCCATCGCGTGTTCGGCGTCGATGTAGGCACAAATGCCGCCATCGCGTTGGGCCGAGGCGACGACCTGTAGAGCCAGCGTCGTTTTACCCGAACTTTCCGGGCCGTAAACCTCGACGATACGTCCACGGGGAAAGCCGCCAACGCCGATCGCCGCATCGAGGCTCAGGCAATTGGTCGAGATAGCTCCGATATCATCGATCGGACGCTCACCGAGACGCATTATCGATCCTTTGCCAAATTTCTTTTCGATCTGAGCCAATGCCGACTCGATCGCTTTTCCTTTATCCAAGCTCATTGTTTTTTCTCCTGAATTGACCCGTCCAAATTCGCGGCCGATCATATCGGCTTCGAAACACAGATTAACACACTACTCGCCACGATGCAATGACGTTTCACAAATGCAACGAAGCTGAAATTTACTACGCGTTTACAGACGTGTGAATCCGTTCGGACTGAATTAGTTACGGCAAAGTGTAAAACAGACGCAACGGTTTTACAAGGATAATATGCAACCAATCTGCCTCCCGATTCTCAGCCCTGCGGTCGCTGCACGAGAGCCTTTGATCGCCCGATTTGACGGCTTTTGACATTGTGTCCTGCAGTTACTAAAATCACGGTTTGGTTTTTGGGCGGCGCGCTATGATTTAGGCTTATTTTTGAGCAAAAGTATATGAGTGAAGTTGGTGGAAAAACTACGCGGTATGTCGGAGTTGAGGTTTCGAGCAAATCGCTGACGGCGGTGTGTATCGACGAAAATGGGGTTTTATCGGCAACCGACTCGGTCGCGGTCGATTTTCGGGAGACATCCTCCAAGCAGGTCGCAGCTTTTATCCAATCGTTAAAGGGTAAATTCGGCGCGTTCGATATTGTCGGAGTGGCGGTTCCCGGACTCGTTTCCCGAGACGCTAAATCAATAGCATTTTCTGCTCATATCCCGGAACACTCAGGCCTCGACCTGGCCGCTGAGATCGAGGCGGCCACGGGCGTCGCTGCATACGTCGAAAACGACGCGAACGCCGCAGCCTACGGCGAATTTATTCTCGGAGCGGGCCGCGGCAGCCGAAATGCATTTTATGCAACGCTTGGAACGGGAGTTGGCGGGGCCCTGATAATTGAGGGCGAGATCTGGCGAGGCGTCGCCGGTTTTGCGGGTGAATTTGGATATGTTCCGATCAATTCTGAGGGCTTGAGGCTCGAAGAGGTTGCTTCGTCCGCAAATATTATCAGGCGAACGCGTGATCGTTTTCATCAAGACAACACGTCGTCGTTAGTTGAAATTGACGAAAATCTGATGACGATCGCGGACATAGTTGGTGCTGCGATAGCCGAGGACGATTTTGCAAAGTTGATGCTGGAGCGGACGGGCAACTATGTCGGTACCGCCGTCGCGAGTGTGATCAATCTGCTGAATATCGAACGGATCATCGTTGGCGGCGAGATCATGCAGGCTGGCAACATCGTGCTTGACGCGATCGTTGCTAGGGCGTCTGAGTTGTCCTTTGGACCTTCATTCGACTCGACCGTGATCGCCGCCGGGGAGTTGGGCGACAATGCATCGGCGGCAGGTGCAGCTCTACTCGCGGCGAAGGCGTCTTAAGCGTATCTGGGACGGAATATTAACGAACCTTTTTCGCTTTTCAGCGAATCTTATTTCGCAACACAGTGCATACGCGGGTCTTTCTAGTTAATTTTTATCTAGGT
This sequence comes from Chloracidobacterium sp., assembly GCA_016720705.1. Lineage (NCBI taxonomy): Bacteria > Pseudomonadati > Acidobacteriota > Blastocatellia > Chloracidobacteriales > Chloracidobacteriaceae > Chloracidobacterium > Chloracidobacterium sp. Next base: position 375,098 of record JADKKB010000005.1, read on the forward strand.
AGATTTGCGGATTGCGGTACATTTAGTAAAATCAGAGCAGTTTTACAGTTCGCATTCTTTAAGAACAACCTGAATTAGCGATTTCCGCTTAGTTTTCGCCAATGCGGAACTGGGAGTCGGTGAAGTTTTATTTTCGCAGTAACTGCGAGCGCGAGAGACTTTCAAATGGCACAGATCTTTAGAAAAAGTGCAAATAACATCGCCAAGATCAGTATGGTCGCGGTCGTTGTATTGGCAGGCGTGGCGTTTTTTGCGTACACGCAGATAGCACGTTCGTCATATTTGACGGGCCGTTATTTGGAAAGGCAACAACCTGTCCAATTTAGCCACAAACACCACGTCGGTGATGACGGCATCGATTGCCGTTATTGTCACACGTCGGTCGAAACCACCGCCTCGGCGGGAATACCGCCGACCCAGACGTGTATGAACTGTCACAGCCAGATATGGTCCGACAGTCCATATCTCGAACCGGTGCGAGCCAGCTTTCGTGACAATAAGCCGATCGAGTGGCAAAGGGTGCACGACTTGCCGGAATTCGCGTATTTTAATCACAGTATTCACGTCGCCAAGGGCGTCGGGTGTTCGACCTGTCACGGCCCGGTCGATAATATGCCGGCCGTTTATCAGGACAATACGCTCCAGATGGAATGGTGCCTGGCTTGCCACCGCAACCCCGAAAACTTTATTCGGCCCAAGTCGGAGATCTATAATATGAAGTGGCAGGACAGCGACCTTGATGCCGCTGAGCGTACCAAGTTGAAGGCAGAATATAAGATCCGCAGCAGAGAGATGATGACGAGTTGCTCTACCTGTCACCGGTAAAGCAAAGAAATAGAGGAACTTGAAGAAAGATGTCCAGTTCGGAAACCAAAACCACCTTTGCATCGTTGAGAGACAAGATATTGTCTCAGAACGGTAAAGATTATTGGCGCAGTATCGAAGAGCACGCTGATACACCTGAGTTTAAGGAATTCATCTCGCAGGAGTATCCTCACGAGATCGAAGAGTGGGACAACAGTCTCAGCCGACGAAACTTCGTAAAGGTAATGGGAGCCTCGCTCGCCCTTGCCGGCCTGAGCGGCTGCGTTATCCAGCCACCCGAAAAGATCGTCCCGTATGTGCGGCAACCTGAAGGCAGCCTTCCCGGTAAGCCGATGTTTTACGCGACGGCGATGTCGCTGGGCGGTGTGGCCACCGGACTATTGGCCAAGGCATTCGAGCATCGACCGGTGAAGGTCGAGGGCAACCCTGATCATCCCGGTAGCCGTGGTGCGACCGACGTGCTGGCACAGGCATCAGTGCTGGATATGTATGATCCGGACCGATCTCAGGAAGTGAGCTTTCGCGGAAGCCCCAAGACTTGGGAAAGCTTTATGACCGAGTTCCGCTTGGCGGTCGAAAATAATCGTAGAGACGGCGGTGCAGGTGTCCGGTTTTTGACCGAGACGATCACATCTCCGACGCTGATCGATCAGTTCACCAAGCTCAAAGCCGAACTTCCCAACGCAAAGTGGATCCAGTACGAACCGATCAACAACGACAATGCTCTGTCGGGAGCCAAGTTGGCATTTGGTACGGCGGTCCAGCCGATCTATAAGTTTGACAAGGCCGAAAGGATCTTGTCGCTCGACGCAGATATTTTCTCCGGATTTAACGTTGCTTACCTCAAGGATTTTGCCAAGGGACGTGCGTTCAATGAGGAAAAGAAAGATATCAGCCGTCTCTATTCGGTCGAGACCACAGTCAGCCTGACCGGCGCCAAAGCAGATCATCGGTTGGCTGTTAAGCCGAGCCAGATGGCTGAGATCGCCAAGGCGATCGCTAAAGCGGTCGGCGTTGCCGGTGCGACCTCGACCTATACCGAGAATGCTGCCTGGATCGCGGCGATGGCCAAGGACCTGTCGGAACACAAGGGTCGATCGCTAGTTGTCGCCGGTGATCACCAAGCACCCGTAGTGCACGCACTCGCTCACGCGATCAATGCGGCACTCGGCAATGCGGGCCAAACGGTCGTGTACATCGACCCGCTTTCACCCGGAACTGACAAAACGCAAGTCGAACATTTCAAAGAACTGATCGGTGACATCGACGGCGGTCGTGTCAAGATGCTTGTCGTTCTCGGCGGCAATCCCGTTTACAATTCGCCGGCCGACTTTAAGCTTTCGGCGGAGCGGATGAATAAGATCGCACTCCGTGTGCATCTCGGGCTTCACCAGGACGAGACCGCGGAATTGTGCCAATGGAACGTCCATGGAAAGCATTATTTCGAAGGTTGGAGCGATGCCCGTGCCTTTGACGGCACTGCGACGATCGTCCAACCGATAATTGCACCGCTGTACGACGGCAAGAATTTCCACGAACTGGTTCAACTGTGCTTTAAGGATAACTTTGATAAAAAGGACGCTGACATCGTCAAAGCCTATTGGCAGGCCGCAACGATAACTGCGGCCGCGGCAAAACCTGCCGAACCCGTCAAGGCCGAGGCCAAGCCGGACGCAAAGCCCGCTGGAAAAGAAGTTGCCAAGGAGACAGCTCCGGCCGACGCGGCAAAGATCGAAGTGCCAAAGTCGGCGGCTCCGGCAATTGCCGCGATCCCGGCAGGCACGGCTCCAAAGACATTTGAGGATAATTGGAATAAGGCCATCCACGACGGCGTTGTGCCAAACACTGCCTCGACACCCAAGACCGTCACCGCGACCGCGGCGTTTTTGGCCCAGCCTGAAGCTAAAACAACGGGTTCCGGTAGCCTTGAGATAAGCATTTTGCCGGATCCGTGCATTTATGACGGCCGGTTTGCCAATAACGGATGGCTGCAGGAACTGCCGAATCCGCTGAACAAGATCACTTGGGACAACGTCGCTCTGATCAGCCCGAAAACCGCTGCGAAAATGGGTATCAACGTCGGAAACGACGCCCGTGAATACGTCGGTGGTTCGCAGGGAACCAGCTTTGTTAACACCAAGGGTGGCAACCAGTTCTCAGATCTGGTGACTCTGAAATATCAGGGCGCCGAGATCTCAAAGCCTGTCCCGATGTGGATCGCCCCGGGCCAACCCGATGACGTGATCACCATCTATATGGGCTACGGCCGTACAAGGGCCGGCAAGATCGGCACCGGACTCGGTTACAGCGTCTTCGACGTTCGCCGCACTGATGCGATGAACTTTGGCTTCGGCGATATCACCAAAAAGGGCGAGACCACGACGATCGCCTCGACTCAGATCCACTTCAATATGGAAGGCCGTGATCTGCTTCGCGTTTGGGACGTCGATGAGTTTGTGGCTGACCCGGAAATGGGCCATCAGCACGACGAATACGACAAGTCGATGTACCCGTACGAAGAGCACACGAAGATCTACGATCAGAACACGAAATGGGCGATGTCGATCGACCTTAACTCGTGCGTCGGTTGTAATGCGTGCGTGCTTGCCTGTCAGGCAGAAAATAATATACCGGTCGTCGGCAAAGAGCAGATCGATCGCAGTCGCGAAATGCATTGGCTGCGGATCGACGCCTACTTTGGCGGCGGCGACATCAGCGATCCGGACGGACCGTACTTCCAACCGGTGCTCTGTATGCAATGCGAGCAAGCTCCGTGCGAAGTCGTTTGCCCGGTTCACGCGACCGTGCACAGTGCTGAGGGCCTCAATGATATGGTCTATAACCGCTGTGTAGGTACTCGTTATTGTTCGAATAACTGTCCTTACAAAGTGCGGCGATTCAACTTCCTGTTGTATCAGGATTGGAATACTCCGCAGTATAAACTGATGCGAAACCCGGAAGTTTCGATCCGTAGCCGCGGCGTAATGGAAAAGTGCACATACTGTACGCAGCGTATCGCGGCAGCTCGCATCGAGGCACAGAAGGACGGTGCCCGCAAGATCCGTGACGGCGAAGTGATCACCGCGTGCCAATCGGCTTGCCCGACGGACGCGATCATATTCGGCGATATGGGCGATCCGGAAAGCAGAGTTGCCAAGGCCAAAAAAGACCATCGCGACTATACATTGTTGAACGAACTCAACACTCAGCCGCGTACGACCTATATGGCGGGACTCAAGAATCAGAATAAGGAAATGCCCGATTACAGGGCACCTGAAAAACGGAAAACTAAGCCGGCAAATACGACGGAAACCAAGGCTCCGGGAGGCGAGGCTCACTAGCGGATACTCGGTTCAATTGTCCGCAGAGGACAAATTGGGCGGTTGGTACTTGGACCGTTTGAGTTAGAAAAATATGCAGGAAAAGGACTTACAACAGAAGTTGCGCCCGGCAATGGTCGAGGGTGAGCACTCGTTTGCAAGTGTCACCGACAGCATCAGCGACATTACGCTCAAAAAGCGTACGCCGTTCGGTTGGTTCATCGGGTTCGGTATCGCCTTTATGGTCGCGCAGATGATGATGTTTTCGGTCATCTGGCTACTTGCAAATGGTATCGGCGTCTGGGGAAACAACCAGCCGGTAGGTTGGGCATTCGACATCATCAACTTTGTTTGGTGGATCGGTATCGGTCACGCCGGCACGTTGATCTCGGCCATTCTGTTGCTGCTTAACCAGAAATGGCGTACGTCGATCAACCGTTTTGCCGAGGCAATGACGCTATTCGCTGTGGCCTGCGCCGCGATGTTTCCGCTGCTGCATACAGGACGTCCGTGGCTTGCCGCATATTGGCTGTTTCCGTACCCCAATACAATGGGCATCTGGCCGCAATTCCGAAGCCCTCTTATCTGGGACGTTTTTGCGGTCTCCACCTATGCGAGCGTTTCGGCCCTTTTTTGGTACGTTGGATTGATCCCGGATTTCGCTACACTTCGTGACCGTGCTAAGAACAAATATTTTAGGTTTGTTTACGCGGCCCTTTCGTGGGGTTGGCGCGGGTCAGCACGGCACTGGCATCGGTATGAGATCGCGTATTTGATACTTGCCGGCATCTCGACACCGCTCGTACTTTCAGTACACTCGATCGTTTCGTTCGACTTCTCGGTGTCACAGGTTCCGGGTTGGCACGCGACGATCTTCCCGCCGTACTTTGTGGCGGGTGCGGTGTTCGCCGGATTTGCAATGGTTCTAATACTCTGTATCCCGCTGCGGCGTTGGTACAGAATGGAAGATTTTATCACCAAAACTCACCTTATCTTTATGTCAAAGGTGATGCTTGCGACCGGGTTGATCGTCGTTTACGGTTACGCGATGGAAGCCTTCTTCGGCTGGTACAGTGCGTCCCAGTACGAAATCTTTATGGTCAAGAACCGAATATGGGAAGGCCCTTATTGGTGGTCATACTGGCTCTTGATCTTCTGTAACGGACTTTCGATCCAACTTCTTTGGTTCAAGCGATTTCGAGAGAGCGAGTTTTGGCTCTTTACGATCTCGATCGTGGTCAGTGTCGGTATGTGGCTTGAGCGTTTTGTGATCATCGTTACGAGTTTGCATCGCGACTTTCTGCCGTCATCGTGGGCTATGTACAGCCCGACGATGATCGACTGGTCGATGTTTATCGGCACGATCGGTTTCTTCTTTACCTTGCTCTTCCTGTTTGTCAGGTTCGTACCTATCATCTCGATCTTCGAGGTCAGGACGCTCCTGCCGGATGCCAATGTTCACGGACACCATCAGGATTTCGAAGAGAATGTTATCGAGGTCGAGTACACATACGACCGAACCGATCCGCCAAACGAATAAACGAGAGGATCAAGGTTAATTAGTTTTAGTTAACGAATTTAGATATGGGCAACAACATATACGGAATTCTGGCCGAGTTTGACACGCCGACCGAGATGGTCGACGCGGCGATCAAAATGCGCGACGCCGGCTATACCAAGACCGATGCATTTTCGCCGTTCCCGCTGCACGAGATCGACGAGGCGTTAGGTATCAAACGGAGCATTTTGCCGTACCTCATTTTTGCAGGCGGCGTGACCGGCCTTTTGGCAGGACTTGGTCTTGTCTATTTCGTTCACGTGATCGACTATCCGATCATCGTCGGCGGTCGGCCTAACTTCAGTCTGCCGGCATTTATTCCGCCGCTTTTCGAACTGACGATCCTCTTTGCGGCCGTGGTAGCCGTTTTTGGAATGTTGTTCCTAAATGGTCTCCCGGCACCTTATCATCCGTGCTTTAACGTACCGCGTTTCGCTCTCGCGACGCGCGAAAAGTTCTTCTTGATAATTGAGGCTGAGGATCCGCAATACGATTACGAAAAGACGCGCAGCTTTATGGAAAGCCTGAACGCACAGGAGGTTTTCGATGTACCTGAATAATCTTCTGTCCAAGAATAGACCTATGATACGGCGGATCGGATTTACAGTTTGCTTTACTGCCTTTGCAGTTCTGACCGGATGTGGCGTGCGTTTTGATATGCAGGACCAACCGCGTTACAAGGCATATAAGAAGAGTGAGTTCTTTGCTGATAATCGAGCATCGCGCGATGCCCCCGAAGGCACGATAGCTCGCGGCCAACTCCACGACAACAAGGCGTTTTACACCGGTAAGGTCGATAATCCTAACCCTAATGCCGAAGTTGCAAGTACAACCAATGCCGCCGGAAACACGATCGTCACTTCATTTCCGAATGCAGTCGATGAATTTCCGTTGACAGTAAACAAGGAACTGGTCGACCGTGGGCAGGAGCGTTACAACATTTACTGCATCGTGTGTCACGGCCCGGTCGGCAAGGGTGACGGTATGATCGTCCGCCGCGGATTTTCGCCGCCGCCGACGTACCACGATGATCGGCTTAGAAACGCCCCGGTCGGACATTTCTTCGACGTTATTTCTAATGGTTTTGGCAAGATGAATGGTTACGGTGCACAAATACAGCCCGCGGACCGTTGGGCGATCGTTGCCTACATTCGAGCTCTGCAGGTGAGCCAAAACCCCGACACGAACCTTAAGATGAACAATAGTAATGCGGCAAATACAGCGGCACCGAAATCGGCCGAACCTGCCAACACTAACGGAGGTGGCAAGTAAATGGCTGCACTTGAGAAATATTACGCTCCGGCGGTCGTCAACAAATGGCGAACAATGGCACTAGGTGTCGGCGGCATTGCACTTATCATTTGGGCGGTCGGGTGCTACTTTAATACTGAGCAGGCACTGCGTTCGTGGTTGGTCGGCTTTGTCTTCTGGGGCGGTATCGGGCTCGGCAGCCTTGGTGTATTGATGCTTCAATACCTCACTGGTGGTGCCTGGGGCGTAGTCATCCGCAGAACGGTCGAGGCCGGTTCACGGACGTTGCCGTTGATCGTGCTATTGTTTGTTCCGCTTGCGATCGGTGTCTACACTCGCAACGTGTACGAGTTTACACACCTCCCGGCGGATGATCCGGTGATGCTGCATCGAGGCGTATTTATGGCACCTTGGTTCTGGATCGTCAGATCAGCCATCTATTTCGCGATCTGGTACGTAATGGTCCATTTGCTAAATAAATGGTCTGCCGAACAGGACAAAACCGATAACATCGTGGATGCCGAACGCTTTTTGGATCGAGCTTCACGATTTTCAGGTCCGACGCTGGTCATCTATTCGCTTATCGTTACATTTGCGGTAGTCGACTGGGTGATGATGCTCGACCCGCACTGGTTTTCGACTATGTGGGGATTGCTCTTTGTCGCCGGATGGGCACTGAGTTGTTTCTGCTTTGTCGTCGCGGTGCTGGCCAGTCTGTCGGACAAAGCCCCGATGGATGGAATAGTCGGAAAACGGCATTTCCACGATCTCGGCAAGCTGATGCTGGCTCTGACGATGGTTTGGGCATACTTCAACTTCTCGCAGTTCCTGATCATCTGGTCGGGCAACCTGCCTGAGGAGACGACCTGGTACCTGACCCGAATGAAGGGCGGGTGGGGCTACATAGGTGTATTGCTCATCATTTTCCACTTTGCTTTTCCGTTCCTCGTGCTCTTGCAGCAAGACTTTAAGCGAAAGGCACGGTGGCTGTCGGCCCTGGCGATATTTATACTCGTGATGCGTCTGGTCGATATGTTTTACCAGATCGCTCCGACACCGCGGATCACGGAAGGGATCGCAACGGGAGCGTTCCACATCGATTGGCTCGACATTGTCGCACCCGTCGCTATCGGTGGTATTTGGCTCTGGTGGTTTTTCGGTGAGCTTTTGAAACGTCCGCTGGTGCCGGCTCAGGATCCGTTTTTTGAAAGTGCTATCGATCACGGCAAGGGGCACTAAGAGAGATCTGGTTTATTTGCTTTTGGTAAAGCTATGTCAAAGAAACATATAGATACCGCAGCCGACTTTGATAAAGGCTACGAGGATAATGAGATCGGCTTGAAAGGCATCGTTTATTTCGGTGTCGGGCTGTTGCTTTTGATCGTTCTGACCTTCGGGTTGATGTGGGCTTTTCTCGGCACGATGAAGGACTATGCGACAGAAACCGCCGGTCCGGCGAATCCGTTGAAATTGTCTGACAAAGAGCGATTGCCGGCAGAGCCGAGATTGCAGTCAGCCCCCGGTTTTGGCGTCGATACGACCAAAGGCCGTGTCAGTCTCGAACTGACGGCCCCGCAGAGCGAGTACTGGGAGCTTCAGAAAGAGTGGAAAGAGCAGTGGGCAAAGGGCGAGACCGATCCAAAGACGGGTACGATCATTTCGCTACCGATCGACGAAGCCAAAACAAAGTTTTTGGCCGGACCGATAAAGGCGAAATCAGGGCCCGATGCCGAAAAGATGTATAAAGAATCGAGGATGTTTATTTCCGATTCGGGCGCGGGCCGTACAGCGTCTGAAACGCAAAGGTAGTGACTAATGAAAAAGGATTCGCCAATATCAGCAGTTTTGATGGTGAAGCTTTGTGCTTTGATAATTATTTTGACTGCGTTCGTCGCGGTGCCTGCTCAGAAAGTTGAGCAATACAATTCACCTTTGTATTCACCGAAGACGTACGATCCGTCGCAAATGACCAACAATGGTATGCCCGAGGCCCTCCAATCGATCGGCATCGACCAGAAGCTTGGTGATAGATTGCCGATGGACGCCGAGTTTAAGAACGAAGACGGGAAAATGGTCAAGCTTGGTGACTATTTTACCAAGGGCAAGCCGGTGATCATTGCGTTCGTATACTATGAGTGCCCGATGCTTTGCAATCAGGTTCTCAATGGCCTCAGCGGAGCCTTAAAGGGGATAAATTTGGAGGCCGGAAAGGACTTTGACATTCTCGCGATCAGCTTTGACGCACGTGAGAATGACAAGCCGGATCTGGCTAAGAATAAGAAGGCAAGCTATGTCGAGCGTTATGACCGCCCGGGCGGTGAGAATGGCTGGCACTTTTTGACCGGCACACAGGCGTCTATTGACCTGGCCACCAAGGCAGCAGGGTTCAATTATAAGTGGGACGAAAAGTCGAATCAGTTTGCTCACGTGGGCGGCGTGATGATAACGACGCCGGACGGCAGACTGTCGAAATACTTTTACGGTATCGACTACGCCCCAAAAGATATTAAGTTCGGGCTGATGGAATCGGCCGAAAGCCGGGTCGGGAATCCGGTAGACCAGCTTTTGCTCTACTGCTATCATTATGACCCTTCGACGGGTAAATATGGCCTAGCGATCCTGAGCGTGATCCGCTTGGCAGCGATCGCAACGTTGATAGGATTGGGTGCAATGGCATTCGTTTTTTGGCGGAGGAATAAGCGTAAGGCCGCGTGACGCGCGGGGCTGATCAATGAATACGGCGGTTCGCTGATCATACCGACACCGTAATTATAAGTAGTATCAGGTCCGAGAGAATTTATGCAGAACACTAGTTGGGTACCAATATTTCCAGAACAAGCGTCAACATTCGCCTGGCAGGTCGATGCTTTGTACTTCTACCTCATTTTCGTGAGCGTAGCATTTTCGATACCGATCATCGTCGCGATATTTTTCTTCTCGATCAAGTATCGGGCACGAGAGAAATTTGCTACGCCGGAGGAGATCCACGGGTCGATGGTTTTGGAAACGGTCTGGTCTATCATTCCGTTCGTTGTTTCGATGACGATATTTTTGGGCGGAGCCATTATCTATTTCCAGCAGTACACGCCGCCCGAAGACGCGATGGAGGTCTATGTCGTTGGTAAACAATGGATGTGGAAGATCCAGCACGAGAGCGGTCAGCGAGAGATCAACGAACTCCACGTGCCCGTCGGACGCAAGGTCAAGTTAACGATGACGACCGAGGACGTGCTCCACGATTTCTTCATCCCGGCATTTCGTACGAAGGCTGACGTCGTGCCCGGTCGCTACACATATATGTGGTTCGAGGCGACCAAACCGGGCAAGTATCGACTGCTTTGTGCCGAATATTGCGGGCTCAATCACTCCGGAATGGGTGGTTGGGTCTACGTGATGGAGCAGCGTGATTTTGACAATTGGTTGAGCGGCAACGTTTCCGGCCAAACGCCGGTCGATGCGGGAAAAGACCTGTTTCAAAACAAGCTCGGATGTGCCTCGTGTCACTCCGGCGGGGCGGGCCAACGCGGAGCTAAGCTCGAGGGCATTTTCAATACAGACGTCAAACTCGTCGGCGGACAGACCGTTACGGCGGACGATCAATATCTGAGAAATTCGATCCTGAACCCGGCGTCACAAGTTGTCGAGGGCTATCAGCCGATAATGCCTACTTTCAAGGGGCAGGTCACTGAGGAACAGTTGAATTCGCTGGTCGCCTATATTAAGTCGTTGAGCCCGGGAGCGGCATCGCCGTCGGCGATGGCTCCGCCTGCTGCACCAGCGAGTGCAAATTCGGCGGCAACAACCAAAACGGCGCCTGTTAAACCGGCAGCGAACAGTAATAAGTAGAGTAGTAAATGATTATGCAAACGCAAGATGCAATGAATGCGGAGATGGCGGCCAAACCGAAGTTGAATTATCTAACTAACGGCACGTCACTCAAGTCGTGGCTTTTGACCAAAGATCATAAGCGCATCGCCATTATGTATTTGATCTCGGTGTCGGTGTTCTTCTTTATGGGAGGACTCTATGCCGCCGCGATCCGACTCGAACTTCTGACGCCGGCCAGTGACCTGCTCGAATCAGGCACCTATAACAAGGTGTTTACTCAGCACGGGATCCTGATGGTCTTCTTCTTTTTGATCCCGGCTATCCCTGCCATCCTCGGTAATTTTTTATTACCGCTGATGATCGGTGCAAAGGATCTGGCACTGCCGCGTATCAATCTGTTGAGCCTCTATATTTACTGGGTCGGCGGAATATTTACTTTGTATGGCCTGATGCAGGGCGGCGTCGATACGGGCTGGACGTTTTACACCCCGTACAGCACGACCTTTTCAAACACTTATGTGATGGCGGTCGGACTCGGTATCTTTATCAACGGATTCTCTTCGATCCTGACCGGGCTTAATTTTATCGTTACGATCCATACGATGCGTGCGCCGGGGATGACCTGGTTTCGCCTGCCGCTATTCGTCTGGGCGCACTATGCGACCAGCCTCGTAATGATCCTCGGCACACCGGTGGTTGCAATTACCATCCTGATGCTCGCACTCGAACGCGTTGGCCACGTCGGCATATTCGATCCGTCGATCGGCGGCGACCCGATTCTTTTCCAGCATCTGTTCTGGTTCTATTCGCATCCGGCCGTCTATATTATGATCTTGCCGGGAATGGGCGTGATCAGCGAATTGATCTCGAGCTTCTCGCGAAAGAAGATCTTTGGATATGAGTTCATCGCGTTCTCAAGCATCGCGATCGCTGTTTTCGGCTTTTTGGTATGGGGCCACCATATGTTCGTTAGCGGACAGTCGGTCTATGCCAGCCTTGTTTTCTCATTCCTGACTATGGTCGTTGCGGTACCGTCTGCGATCAAGATGTTTAACTGGACGGCGACGCTGTTCAAGGGGTCGATCACGTTCGACACGCCGATGCTTTATGCGATCGGTTTTATGGGACTGTTCCTTATCGGCGGCCTGACGGGGCTTTTCCTCGGGTCGGTCGGCCTGACGGTTCACCTGACGGATACTTACTTTGTCGTGGCCCACTTCCACTATGTGATGGTCGGCGGGCAGGTCATCGCATATCTTGGCGGGATTCATTATTGGTGGCCGAAGATAACCGGACGAATGTACTCGGAGTTTTGGGGCAAGATATCGGCTATGCTGGTGTTTGTCGGGTTTAACCTAACGTTTTTCCCACAGTTCATCCTCGGTTATATGGGAATGCCTCGGCGTTATGCGTCGTATCCGGAGGAATTTCAGGTTCTGAATATCTTCTCCACAGCTGGAGCCTCGGTGCTTGCTATCGGATTAAGTATGCCGGTGTTGTATCTTTGCCATTCGCTGCTTTATGGCAAAAAGGCGGCCGACAATCCGTGGATGCTGCCCGGACTCGAATGGCGTACAAGTTCGCCGCCACCGACGGAAAACTTTGAAACGATGCCCGTTGTCACTTGGGAAGCGTACGAATACGGCGAGGAAAGCGGCCTCGATCTTGAAGAAGCGAGGCGGAGCGAAGCACCCGCCACATTGGCATAGAATTGAACACGACGGTCCGGGCGGCGAAACGTTTATCGTCGTCGGAGACCGATCAAACTATCTTGTTTGAATTCTCAATAGATAAATAATGTCGACACACGCAGATACACACGAACATCATCACGCTCCGGGTCTTCAACATCAGTTCGAAGACATGAAGCAGCAGGAAGAGTCCGTCTCGATCGGGATGTGGCTGTTCCTCGCCCAGGAGATCATGTTCTTTGGCGGGCTGTTTACGGCCTATTTGGTATTCCGTTCGCGGTACCCGATGGCATTTGCCGCGGGCAGTAACCACCTCGACGCATTTCTCGGCGGACTAAACACGCTCGTGCTTATCGTCAGTTCGCTGACAATGGCCCTAACCGTGTATTACGCGCAGAAAGGCAACCGGAATATGCAGGTCATTCTGATCGTGCTGACTATGCTCTTTGGCACGATGTTTCTGGGCGTTAAGGCCGTTGAATACAACGACAAATACAACAACGGCCTAGTGCCCGTCGCCGGACTGAACAAAAAGACCAAAGCGGGTGTACCGGCAGCTGAACACAAGGCATTTGTGCTTCCGTTCGAAACCGTCGCATCAGCGTCAGAGAGTACACCCGGAGCACCGGAGCACGTCTATGTAAATCCGCACGGCGAGTTTCAGTGGCACGAGTACGATCTGATCCGCCATACCATCGAACTCCAGGCTAAGGAACCTAACGTCCAGCATCTGACGGTGGCCGAGAAGATCGGTTATTTTACAAGCGGGCAACTGGACGAAAACAAGTTTCGGGACAAGGTCAGGATATTTTTCTGGATATATTTCGTCATGACGGGGCTTCACGCCCTGCATATGATCATTGGCCTTGGGCTGATGACCTGGCTCTTGTGGAAGGCGTGGAAGAATACCTACAGTGCCGAATATTATATGCCCGTTGAAATGTCGGGCCTATATTGGCACTTTGTCGATATTGTTTGGATTTTCCTGTTTCCGCTGCTCTATTTGCTCGGCAGGCACTTTATACATTAGGGAGAATTGATGTCGGATAATCATTCAGAAGAACAACATATAGGCATCCCGGGCTACTTGACCATTTTCGGGATATTGTTTGTCGGCACCATCGTGACGTATCTCGTGGCTTTGACCGATCTCGACAGTATATTTGTCGGAGCAAATACATTGGTCGCGTTAGGCATCGCATTTTTCAAGATGCTGTGCGTGATGCTGTTTTTTATGCACGTCCGGTGGAGCCCTAAAATGGTCTGGATATCGGCTCTAGCTGCCTTTTTCTGGCTGGCGATAATGTTCTCGTTTACGATGGGCGATTATTTCACACGCGGAAACGGTGTGTTCGGGCAGTAGCCGGCGGCATTTTATTGATCAGACACGCGGTGCGAGAGACACGTATTACTCTCGGCACCGCGTCTTTGCGCAATTAGGACATCGATCTTTGCGCGTGATATTATTTTCGGTTTAACAACCACGAGATCCGCGGTGTTCCATACATTGCCGGACAACGGTTAAGTCAAGGTTGGCCATCAGAAAAGGATGATATTTTCCCGGCACAAATTATTGAGGATCAGTCAATGGACCGCCGTTGTAGCGATTATTTTTATAAGCAGCTGCAACATCGTAAAGACCGATCAAAAGACCGCGCGACTGCTCAAGACAGAAGATGCCGGACAGGCCGACCTCATCAAGGAGATAAATAGGTTTGCGAAGGTCAATTCTATCTATGCCAAGATGCGGCTCAAGTTCGAAGATAACTCGTTTGCCGAGTTTGGCAGTAAGGAAGTTTATCGTTCTGCCGACGGCGAAGTAGTTGTACAGCGGCCCGCGAGCATCTATATGAAGGTCAGCGTTCCGGTTGTAAAGTCGGACGTTGCTCAGATGACCTCGGATGGTAAGAATTTTCGCGTAGCGATCCTGAATGACGGCGGCTCGGGCAAATACAAAAAGTTCGTCAAGGGCACTAATAGTGCCAATTATTCGAAGCTCAGTAAAAATCTGAATTCGACCGATCTGGACAATGGTGCCGCGATCAAAGAAAGCGTAAACGCCTTTGCACAATTGCGTCCCCAGCACTTTACCGACGCGATGCTCGTCAGGCCGATCGACGCTGCAAATGTCTATATCACGAGTACCATTTTTCAAACCGAAGAAGACTCGACCCAAGCCAAAAAATCGCCGCTTCGGACCGTAATGCGGGGTTACTATCTGCTGGACGAATTGGTGAAACAGACGGATGGCTCGCTGCGGATCGAGAGGCGGTTCTGGTTTGACCGTGTCGGCGGTATCAGATTGGCACGCCAACAGATATTTGACGCCGACGGCGAAGTCGAGTCTGACATTATCTATGGTATGGAGGGCAAATTGACCGCGACCGGCGATTACGGCCATATGCCGCTTGAGATCCAAGTCACAAGGCCTAAGGAAAAGTACTCGATGAAGTTGACCTATCAGACGCCGGAAGACGTCGAGATCGGAGAAACTTATAAGGATTCGGCCTTTGTGCTCAAAAACACTTGGAATCTTGAGGAGGTCGATCTTGATCAGAAATTAAAAGACACTTTGACGGTCAAGTCGCCTTCGGCCAATACAGCGAATTCGTCCGGCAAGCAGTAAATCAACAAATGGCACCGATCTTAAAAGCAGAAAATCTAACCAAATCATACAAGGTCGGCAAGGTCGATGTTCCGGCTTTGCGCGGCGTTTCATTCGAGGTCGAAAAGGGCGAGTTTGTTGCGATAATGGGGCCCTCGGGATGCGGCAAATCGACACTGCTCCATCTACTTGGCGGACTGCTGAGCCCGACTAGCGGCAGCATCTTGATCGACGGCGAAGATCTCGCAAAGGTCAGCGACGCTCAGCGGACCGACATTCGCCGGCGTAAGATCGGCTTTGTGTTCCAACGTTTTAATCTGTTTCCGACGCTTACGGCGGACGGCAATCTAAAGCTTGCGGAAAAGATCCACACCGGCAACGGCGGCGGCAGTGCTGAAAATCGACGAAAGGTATTGAAACTCCTGCAGCTTGAAGATAAAATGCACCACAAACCGCTTGAGCTTTCCGGCGGCGAGCAGCAACGTGTCGCTTTGGCCCGGGCGGTGATCAATAGTCCGGCGATCATACTCGCGGACGAGCCGACAGGTAATCTCGACACTGAAAATTCGGCGATCGTGCTTGAGATGTTTCGCGAGCTTAACGAGGAACTCAATCAGACGATCATTATGATCACGCATAACCCGGAGGCTGCGGCAGTGTGTTCGCGGACGATCCAGATGCGTGACGGGCATATCATCAATTAGGTTTTGGCGTTATGAGAAAGATCATTTGGTGGGATTTTGAGAGAGCTTCGTGGCAGTGGGACGTACTTTGTCTATTGATAATGGCGTTTATCTTTTTGACACCAAAGACGTGGTTCGAAAAGGTAGAACAGAATGCAACCCAATCGCCCTCGGCGGTCGTCAAACCCACTTCGCCGGTTACTAAATAGTATCGGCGTTAAGGTATTGAATATGAAGAGTAGAGCAAAAGTTATCAGACTTGGATTGGCGGCCGTCGGCCTCGCGCTGTTTTTCGGCGTATTTGCGGCGGATGCAACTAACGCGCAGGTTCTGCGCGAGGTTCTCAACCGGATGGATCTCAACTACAAGGGCCTGAGTTCGCTGCAATCAGACGTTACACTTGTTAAGTACAATGATCAGATCGGAAAGAGCGATACGTCCATCGGCAGTACAAGCTATTTGCCGAAAACGCCGAAGCGGGTTATGTACGTCCGCATCGATTGGACCAAGCCTGTCGCTGAGAGCATCGTGGTGATCGGCGAAGATTACGTTATGTACCGCCCGACGCTGAGCCAGGTGATCAAGGGCAAGGCTAACAGTTCGAAAAACTCCAAGGTTCCCGGCAACGCACTTTCGTTCGTGAGTATGTCTAAGGCCCAACTTCAAGCAAACTATGACGTGGGGTATGTCGGCGAAGAAGAGATCAAAGGCGGGATCAAGACCTGGCACGTACTTTTGACGCCTAAGACGGCGACGAGTTACAAAACGGCCGAACTCTGGGTGGATGCCGATGGTATGCCGCGGCAAGCCCGGATCAATGAGAATAACGGCGATACGACGACGATACTTTTGTCCGCGATCAAAAAGAACGTCAAGCTTGATACCTCGGTGTTCAAGCTCTCATACCCGAGCGGCACCAAAGAGATCAAGGGTTAATTCGCCGTTGTTTATTAACAAAATCGAGCCCCGACCGAATCGTTTCGGTACGGGGCGATTTTATTGAATTTGAAATAGAACCGACCAGAATCTATAATCAGAAGTTTAGTTATCGCGGTCAGAAGATCTTATGCCAAAGGCAAGCAGTTTTAGCAGATTCACACGCGGAGTTCGCCACACGGTCCGGGCATTTGCCTCGACGCGGCATCCGGTGCTGGTACATATCGTGCCGATGCGTCGTTGTAATCTCGCCTGTACGTATTGCAACGAGTATGACAAAACGAGCGATCCGGTACCGATCGACGTAATGCTCAAGCGTATCGATAAACTCGCCGAATTCGGGTCGTCGGTGATCACTATTTCCGGCGGCGAACCGATGATGCACCCGGAGATATTCGAGATCATTGCCCGCATCCGCCATCACGGGATGATTGCGGGATTGATCTCTAACGGCTATTACTTTCAGGTCGATAAGATCAAAAAGCTGAATGAAGCAGGCCTCGATTATCTGCAGATCTCGATCGATAATGTGACGCCCGACGACGTTTCGAAAAAGAGCCTCAAGGTGCTCGATTCTAAGCTCGTCAATCTGCACGATCACGCCAAATTTAAGGTTAATATCAATTCTGTGGTCGGTGGCGGCGTTGCCAATCCGGATGAGGCTCTAATCATTGCAAACCGTGCTCTCGAACTCGGGTTTTCGTCTACGGTCGGCATCATTCACGACGGCGACGGCCTCAACAAGGGCCTGACGGACCGTGAAAAAGAGGTTTACAAAGAGATCAAGGCCAAAGGTGCCCGCTCCTATGCCCGTTGGAATTGGTTTCAGGACGAACTCGTGGACGGCGGCGAATACGAATGGCGTTGCCGTGCCGGATCTAGATATCTGTACGTTGACGAAGGCGGGATCGTTAGTTGGTGTTCCCAACAACGCGGAACACCGGGAATTCCGCTGCTCGAGTACACGCACGAAGACCTCAAACGCGAGTACCATACTGAAAAATGGTGCGCTCCGACCTGTACGATCCAATGCGTACATCAGGTAGGCCATCTCGACGCTTGGCGTGACCCGCAAATTTCGCTGGCTGATTATACCAAGCGTAATGGCGGATTGAAGAAGGAAACCGTCGCCAGTGTCATTAACGCGGAGTAGACCGCGACGTATGAACGATACTGTCAGAGCCTGGCACAAGATGGTCGAGTCCCGCGATGTCTCGGGGCTCGATTGGCTTCTGGCGGACGACGTTGTTTTCTATTCACCTGTCGTTCACACGCCGCAGTCAGGCAAGCCGATCACACTTCGATATCTGACGGCGGCTTACGGCGTATTCTTGAATGACACATTTCAATACGTCCGAGAGATTGTCGGCGATCACGATGCCGTACTCGAATTTGTCGTCGAGATCGACGGCATAACCGTAAATGGCGTGGATATGCTCAAATGGAATGAGAGCGGCAAACTCACGCAATTCAAAGTAATGATCCGTCCGCTTAAGGCAGTCGAACTGATTCACCAAAAAATGGCCGCAATGCTCGCTGGCCGTTCTTAAAAATTCCCACAATAGGATATTCTTTCCATAGCGAAGGTAAACGACTATGGTACACAACGAAATGCACCGCACGCATCGCATAGGCTGGTTGCGTGCGGCTGTTTTGGGGGCGAATGACGGCATCGTGTCGACGGCATCGTTGCTGATCGGTGTGGCTGCCGCCGACTCTGGACACAGTGCAGTGATGTTGGCCGGTGTCGCCGGTTTGTTTGCCGGAGCTCTGTCGATGGCCGCCGGTGAATATGTCTCGGTCCATTCACAAGCCGACACCGAAAAGGCGGATATTGAGCTTGAACGCAAGCACCTCGCCGACGAGCCCGAGTTTGAACTGCGTGAGCTTGCAGGGATCTACGAAGGCCGCGGCCTCGACCCGGAACTTGCACTGCAGGTGGCCGAACAGCTTATGGATCACGACGCTCTCGGTGCCCACACTCGCGACGAACTCGGGATCACCGACACGCTGAGTGCCAATCCGTTGCAGGCCGCAGTTTTTTCGGCTGTGAGTTTTGCTATTGGTGCGACATTGCCGCTGGTGGTAGCGTACTTTGCGCCCGGGCCGCTGATGATCTGGCTGATCGCGGCCAGTTCGCTGCTGTTTCTGGCCCTGCTTGGCGGCATTGCCGCACGTGCCGGCGGTGCGGGCATAGTGACCGGTGCGGTCCGAGTGTTATTCTGGGGAGCGATCGCTATGGGGGCGACGG
Source organism: Chloracidobacterium sp. (assembly GCA_016720705.1). Taxonomy (NCBI): domain Bacteria; kingdom Pseudomonadati; phylum Acidobacteriota; class Blastocatellia; order Chloracidobacteriales; family Chloracidobacteriaceae; genus Chloracidobacterium; species Chloracidobacterium sp. The sequence continues at coordinate 394,046 of JADKKB010000005.1, forward strand.
CACTCGTCGGAAAACTCTTTGGCGCCGTCGTTTAGCCTGTTTGCGGATACTCACTGGTTTTATTTACGCGTCGATCTGTGTGATCGGATCGCCGATCCATTTCGGACGCGATCGCAGGCTTCTTTCCGTCTGTTGTAAACCAAATTTGAAATATCGGCGAATCACATCCCGAGGTTCGAAGAGATATTGATCATAAAGACCCTACAAATCGAATTCAGACATTGGCTGGAGTTTTTAACTATCGCCGGCGGCTCACTTCTGGGCAGTAAACTCAGGTCGATCCTGACTGTAGTTTCGGTGATGATCGGTGTTGCCTCAGTAGCGATCGTCTCGGCGTTACTTGCCGGAGCAAGTGCATTTGTGGTCAGTCAGGTAGCTAATTTTGCACCTGACGTAGTCCGGCTCGAAAAGGCCGCGTTTCAGGATTTTTCGGGTGACGGACAGGCCTTTGTGACCGCTCTTGCAAAACGGCCGGATATCTTGCCCGATGACCTCGACGCATTGCGAAAGCGTTTTGAGACACAACTTGAGATGGGTGCTGAGGTCACGGCCTCGTTACCGGTCCGAAATGCAGGCAAGACACTCAACGGCATCTCGATCCAGGGTGTTACGCCAAACATCACACAACTCACGACGTTAAAGGTCGCCACCGGACGCGAATTTAACGGCACCGACGATGAACTTCGGCGAAATGTCTGTATCATCGGCGCCGACGTGGCAGACGGCCTGTATCCGACCGAGAGTCCGATCGGCAAAGAACTGAGGATCGGCCAACTTCCTTACACGGTCATTGGCGTTGCCGAACCTCGTGGGTCGATATTCGGGTCGTCACAGGATGGATTTGCTCTGATACCGCTGGGGACATTCTCAAAGATCTTCGGTGAACGAACCCGTTCGATCTCGATACTTGCCAGGTCGCTGGCCTCAGCCGGACTGTCGGTCGCAGAGACCGAGGAGGCACTGCGGTTGGGAGTACGACTGAGCCGTAAGTTGGACTCAGACGTCGGTGATGATTTCAGCCTGGTTACCGCCAAGAGTGTTCAGACATTTACGTCGAATCTGACCGGCCTGATCGGGGTGATCACTTTCCCTCTGACTCTGATCGCATTGGCGGTGGGCGGCATCGTGGTTATGAATATGATGCTCGCATCCGTTACCGAACGGACGCGTGAGATCGGGATCCGTTTGGCGATCGGGGCAACGCGGCGTGACATCCTGACGCAGTTCTTGTTCGAGGCGTTGCTGCTCACGATCGCCGGCGGTATCTGCGGAGTTACATTTGCATTTTTGCTGATCGAGTTGGTCGCGTGGATCACCGCTCTACCGCTGTTTATGCCTATCGGATCGGTGGTCACGGCGATCTTGATGTCCTGTTTCGTGGGTATCGTATTTGGTGTGATACCGGCGCGTCGAGCGGCAAAACTCGATCCGATCGAGGCTCTTCGCAGCGAATAGTGGGTATATGAGTCTAAACCTCCAAATTGCCAAAGATACGGTCACAGCGGTGTTTGCGTCGCTGTGGTCGTACAAACTGCGTGCCGCACTGACCCTGACGGGCGTGATCATCGGAACGGCGGTCGTCTCGATGGTCGGAGCGATCCTCACAGGACTTTCCGAAAGGGTCGCCGCCGTGACGGAAGAGTCATCGCCGAATGCAATCTATTTTACAAAAGGAGCGAAGATCGGGCCTTCGTTTGAAACACCGACGGCCGAGGAACGTCAGCGGAAGGAACTGACGTACGAGGACGCCCTCGCGATAGCAGCGTTGCCGGGGCTTAAGGCGGTTTCGCCGCAGAAAGTGATCGGCGATTACGGCCCGACCGCAAATCCGCCAAAGATCAACGGAAATGGCCGCGAGGGTTTTAATCCGTTGATCCTCGGCGTCTGGGAAAATTATCCTGAGATAAGTTCGATCACTCTCGCATCCGGACGCTTTTTTACAGATTACGAACGAAAAAACAGGAGTGCCGTCGCCGTGCTCGGCCACCGCATCGCGACCCAGATCTTCGAAGACAGCGACCCGATCGATCAGACCGTTAAGATCAATGGCCGCATATTCCGGGTGGTCGGCGTCGTCGCTGATCCGGCGGGCCAGGGCGTGATCGGCAGTGACGATATCGAGCTGCGCTCGGTTTACATCCCATTTGAAACTGCTCTGAAATTTTATCCCGAGATCAAAAATACCGTGATCTGCGTCAGAGCATTTCAGGGCAAAACTGACGAGGCACTCGACGAGGTCTCGGCCGTACTGCGCCAGCGACGCGGCGTCGGGCCAAATGAGCCCAATAATTTTGGAGCCAATAAGGCGGAGCAGATCTTTGAAGTCGTCAATCAAGCTATCTCGGGCCTTGCGGCCATCGTCGTTCCGATCGCACTCGCAAGCCTTCTGGTAGGCGGCCTTGGCGTAATGAATATAATGCTTGTCTCAGTTACCGAACGCACTGCCGAGGTTGGGATCCGGCGGGCGGTCGGTGCAAAAAAATCCGACATTCTCTTTCAGTTTTTGACTGAGGCCGTGGTATTGACGGGGTTTGGCGGTATTATCGGTATTCTCATCGGTCTGGCTGCGGCATTGCTCATCCGGCTTGCCATCAGTTTTCCGACAGTTGTTCCGCTGTGGGCTGTGGTTTCGGGCTTTTTCACGTCGATGCTGATCGGTCTCGTCGCCGGCATCTATCCGGCGTGGCGAGCGGCCAATCTCGATCCGGTCCACGCGATGCGCGGCGATTGATCGGCCGTGCATTCACGCCTCTTTCGGCGCTTGTAACTAAAGCCATTTGAGCATAATCTTTTGATAGGCGCCGGAGAATTTGTCTTTCCCGGCAGTTTCTCCGAATCTTCATTCTCTGGAGGTTGAAATGGAGAATATACGAGATCGAGCCCGCAACGTCATTGACGCAAATCTGCCATTCAATGCCATTTACACGTCGAATCAGAATCCGCCGTTTTACCAAAACGAGTTTTCAAGGCTTACTAACACAAGTCACTTGGTCCTGATGGCCAACTGGGAAGCCGGAGGCCGTATGACGGCTTGTAATGGATTCGTCAATTGGTATGCCCAGCAGATCGGAATTAAGGACATCACCAACTGGTTCAATCTAGAGCAGGCTCTCGGTTATATGTACAAAACTGACGCGTGGGTCACCCCTGCGGCCGGGCTCAGGCCGAAATACGGTGATATTTTGCGACACAAAAAGTATCACGTCGACGTAGCACTTGATTTCGAAGGGCCGTTTCTTGTTCGGGCGGCCGCCGGACAGGGCGACGGAACAGAGCACAGTATGCACCGGCGACCGCCGTTTACTCAGGAGGCTCTGTTGTCGGAATATGACGTTCTGCGTCGGGTTCGGGGCGATTTGCCGTACGACCCATTTAAGCTCGAAGGCTGGCTTGATATCGAGCTATATTTCTCTTCGCCTCAGTTCGTGCCTGTACCGGAGTGGTTGGTCGGATGGTGGCATATCTATTGGCGCGGACAGGACTATTATTACTATTTTGACCGCGACTATGTTGTTAAATGGACGCAGGTCAGACCTCCGACGTGGATAACTCCGTTCGGTGAGAGCGGAAAAGGTACTTTTTCCGTCGATTATCCTTTCGTGACCACGATGTGGGACCAAACGGGTACGATCGAGAAGTTTGTTATCGAGCCTTTGTCCGACGATAGGAATATGGCCGGTATGCTCAACGATACCGAGATAATCACCGCCGTAAAGATGTAGCTCGTAGCGGCTGAGCAACCCAAATTGGAGAAAGCACGGTTTTCGCTTATCATTTTTAGATCAACTATTGTTTATGAAAAAGCTGATCGAATGTGTCCCAAACTTTAGCGAAGGCCGCGATATGGGCGTGATCAAACAGATCACCGATGAGATCGAACGGATCGACGGCGTCAAACTGCTCGATGTCGATCCCGGGGCGACCACCAATCGCACCGTAGTTACCTTCGTCGGTGAGCCCGAGGCTGTCATCGAAGCAGCCTTTGCCGCCGTTAAAATGGCTCAGGAACTGATCGATATGCGCCATCACAGAGGCGACCATCCGCGCTTTGGGGCGACAGATGTTTGCCCACTGGTGCCGATTTCGGGCGTCACGATGGATGAGACGGCCGAGTATGCCCGGCGACTTGCCAAACGTATCGGCAGCGAACTTTCGATCCCTGTATATTGCTACGAAGATGCGGCATTCCAAGACGATCGCCGCAATCTCGCCAACTGTCGCGAGGGCGAGTACGAAGCGCTGCCCGAAAGGCTTGTGAGCGACGATTGGCAGCCCGACTTTGGCCCCGCTGAATTTACGGAGACCGTGGCACGTTCCGGTGCGACGGCCGTGGGGGCTCGAGACTTTCTGATCGCGGTAAATTTCAATCTGAACACGACCTCGACGCGGCGGGCAAACGCCATTGCTTTCGACGTTCGCGAAAAGGGACGCCCGCTGCGTGAGGGCAACCCGATCACCGGCAAAGCCGTGGTCGATGATAACGGCGAACCGGTGATGCTGCCCGGTACGCTCAAGGGAACCAAGGCGATCGGCTGGTTTATCGAGGAATACGGCATCGCTCAGGTGTCGATGAATATCACAAACCTCAGCGAAACGCCGCTTCACGTCGCCTTTGACGAGGTCAGCGAAAAGGCTCGATCGCGCGGAATTCGGGTTACGGGCCTCGAGATCGTCGGCCTCGTTCCAAAAAAGGCGATCATCGATGCCGGAGAATATTATTTGACGAAACAGCAGCGGTCGCTCGGTATTACCGACGCCGAGATCATTAAGATCGCGATCAGATCGATGGGGCTCGACGATCTCAAACCCTTTATTGCGGACGAAAAGATCATCGAATACGTAATTGCCGCCGGAGAATCTGTAAAGAGGCTCGTCGATATGACCTGTGTCGAATTTGCCGACGAAACCGCGTCGGAATCACCGGCGCCGGGCGGCGGTTCGATCTCGGCTTATCTCGGGGCGTTGGGTGCGGCACTGGCGGCGATGGTCGCTAATCTCTCTTCGCACAAGGCGGGTTGGGATGACCGTTGGGAAGAGTTTTCGGATCAGGCGGTCAGGGCACAATTGATCAAGGACGATCTGCTCGCACTTGTTGACGAAGACACTAACTCATTTAACCTCGTGATGGACGCATTCGGCTTGCCCAAAACTACCGCCGAAGAAAGGTCGGCCCGCACTGACGCCATTCAGCAGGCGACCAAATACGCGACCGAGGTGCCTCTCCGAACGATGCGGCGGACGTTTGACGCATTTGAAGTGATACGGGCAATGGCCGAAAACGGAAACCCAAATTCTGTGACAGACGCCGGCGTCGGAGCTCTTTGCGCCCGTTCGGCGATTATGGGAGCGTTTCTGAATGTCAAAATCAACGCGGCGGGCCTCAAAGACCGAGCATTTGCGGATGAAATATTGACGGAAGGCTCCGAGATCGAAAAGCGAACTATCGTGCAGGAAACTGAGATAATGCAGATCGTTAACCAAAAGATCGGCTGATCATTTGCCTCGGCAATATTGGCTGATGCACGGGAGGATCAGATCAGCGTTCCGCTAGATGGGCACCCACCGTCCACACGATCACTGAGCTCGAAAGTCCAAAACCGGAAAGGCGGCCAGCCATCATAATGATCGTTTCCCCCACATTCACCGCCCCGGTCTCCAGTAGCGTTTGCTCGCCGACGGTGAGCATTTCGCCGGTCGTACCGCGGTCTTCGTGCAGGTGCGGCGTGACTCCCCAGATCAACGCAAGCTGATTACAGGCGTCCTGCGATGTCGTAAGTGCAAAGGACTGAAGCCCGGAACGCACGTTTGAAAGTCGTCTGGCCATCAGGCCTGATTCCGTGAATACAGCGATCTTTTCGGTCCGGATCTCCTTGGCGGCGTAGGCGGCGGCCTTGCATAGTGCCTGGCTTGTCCGTCCGGACGGCGGTTGCGTGAGCTTGACCGGTTTTTTGAGCATTTCAGGCTTGATCGTCTCCGCCGAGTCGATGATCTTGACCATTGTTTTGACCGATTCGACCGGAAACTTACCGCTGGCTGTCTCGGCCGAGAGCATCACGGCGTCCGTTCCATCCCACACGGCATTGGCGACATCCGAGGCCTCAGCACGGGTCGGAAACGGATTTTCGATCATCGATTGCAGCATCTGCGTCGCGGTGATGACAAATTTGTCGTGGGCGACGGCAAGCTCGATGATCCGCTTTTGGTAAACGGGAACGAGTTCGACGCTAGTCTCGACTCCGAGATCGCCGCGAGCGACCATCAGGCCGTCGGTTTCCTCAATTATCTCTATTAGATTCTCGATCGCCTCCGCTTTCTCGATCTTGGCGACGAGCAGGGCACGCCCAAGCTTACGCTTATTCAGTCGCTTGATAATGTCCTTGACCTCTTTGCAATCGGCCGCAGTTCGGACAAATGAAAGTGCGATGTAATCGACATTCTGGGCCATTGCCCATTCGAGGTCGACGCGGTCCTTTTCCGTGAGCGAAGGTATCGGCAGCGGCGTATTGGGCAGATTGATGCCTTTTCTCTCGCTCAACACGCCGCCCGTTACGACGCGGCAGATGACGTCCGTCGCAGTTTTAGATTCGACAATGAGCTCGAGAGCACCGTCGTCGAGCAAGATCCGTGCACCGGGCGTGACCGAGTCAGGAAGTTCGGCAAACGTGGTTGAGACGATAGTTTCGTCGCCGACAATGTCTCGCGTCGTTATGGTGAACCCCGCACCGTCGCGGAGGATCACGCTTTGGCCGTCTTTCAACGTACGCGTGCGGATCTTCGGGCCGGACAGATCTACGAGTATTGCCAAAGGCTTGCCGACATTTGCCGCCGCGGCCCGTGCCGTCGAGACAGCGGTGGTGTGTTCGTCGACAGTTCCGTGTGACATATTGATCCGGACGGCGTTAACGCCGGCGGAGATCATTGTTTCGATGGTGGTTTGGTCTTTCGTCGCGGGGCCGAGTGTGGCCAGGATCTTAGCTCTTCGCATTGCTTTGATTCTAACGCAAAGTTGCGGAGATTCTAAGAGGCAAAGCAAAGTAATCCGGCGGGTTGGCCATTACCGCGATCACTATTTGGTGGTAAATGAGCTTAGCTTTTTGGAAAAACTCAAAACCGTCGCGACATACGTCGAGTGTGACCAGGTGAGCGGCGAAACCGAAGCGGCCTGGCCCGAAATGGGTTCGATCTGTTCGGCCAGCACACCCGAAGGCATTGCGAGCCCGGCCGTCGATTCGATAATATTGCGAGCCTGTTCGAGTTCGTCCGCCGACTTTGCTCGAGCGATATAAAATTCGGCAAGCCACAGCGAGCAGATGAACCAGGTATTGCCGGTGACGGAGTCGCTTTCACGCATATAGCCGTCATTTTCAAATCGAGCGACGCCGCCCACGGCCGTTTTATTGGTCAAGGTTGCCTCGATCGCCGCCATCGTATTTACGACCATCGGGTCGTCGGGAGTAAAACAGCCAAAATAGAAAATACCGAATAGCGAGGCGTCAATGGTCGGGTCAGGGTAGAGCGAGTCGTCGCCATTTGCCAAAAGCCCTCGCAAAAATCGGCCCAGCTCGTGGCTATACAGATGCTCACGCATCGCATCGACGATCTCATTTGCGGCGGCGGCATAATTAACCGCTAGATCGCTGTCACCGAACATATTTGCAAAATTTACGGCTGCCCGCAGCCCCGCAACGACCGTTGCACACGTAAACGTATGCACACCGCGGCGGTCCTCCCACAGATTCCAGCTCGGCTTCGGAAGCTTCGTTTCAGGGTCGCGAAATCCGGCGATAAAGTTGGCACATTTTACGATCAGGCTCTGATAGAGTTCCCCGACAAACTCCTCATCCGGATGCATCGAATAATGCTCCCAGAGAGCCCAGAGTACGAGTGCCGTCTCATCCTCCTGGATCGGCAACATAGGTTTCTTGGTGTATTTATCCCAATACGAATGCCATCCGGAACCGACCGATCCATCGGGGTTATATTTTTGGAGAAAATAGCCGCGTTCGTGGACGATGCGTGAGCAGAGATCAAAGAAATTGTGTGAATACGACGAGTATCCCGCCTGATCCATTGCGTTGGCGACAAATGACCCATCTCGCGGCCATAGGTAACTATAATGATCGGTCGCCCGTTCGGTCACCTCGCTGTCATTGGCTGCAATGATCGCTCCGTGCATATCGATCTGCGTGCGGATGATCAGCAAACTTCGCCGGTATAGTTTGAAAGCGGTCTCTGAAAGGCCGGAAATGGCTAGACTGCCCTCTTCGAGCCAAGCCAGTGAACCGCCGGTCGCGTGGCTGATAAAGCTCTCCGCACCGGCCTTTATGATCTTGCTGTTGATCGCCTCGACCTCACTGTGCGCCGTGCCGGCGGCGATCCAATAGTGAAACTCAGCCTGACCGTTGGCCTCCAGAGCGAGATGCACCCCGATGGTGAAATCCACCGAACCCTCAGTGATCGCTCCGCCCTGCAGGTCGCCGTCCTCGGCATCGCGCCACGTGCCTTCGCTATTTCGAAAGGCCTTTCGCCCGGTCGCAAACTGATCGAAATGCGGATATGTATTCACCAAAAAATAGCGATGCTTTTTGTAATGAATGAGTGCGAGAGTTTCGGGGTCGTAAAAGGCGGTGTCGCCGACCTTATTCTCGTATAAACGAAAGTCCTGATGAAGAAAAACGCGGACCTCGCGTGACTGTGAATGCAGGTCGCGGACGGTAATCCGGCGGATGAACACGTTTTGCGCCTCAGCGACGGCATCGCAGCATTTGATCTCGATCCCGAGATGGTCATTTGTGAGAGTTACATCAGTGACGGGAGCATTGTCGACGTATCTGAGTGTGCGGGTCCATTCGTCCGCAAATATCCAAGAAAAGGTTCCATCGACCCAGATGCCAAAACGAAATGGAAAGCCCTCACTATGATTTTCCTGACCGACGTGCGGAAAGTATATATCACGAATTTGGTATTTGTCGTCAAAATTAACAAGCAGGCTACCGTTACCGACCGGAATGTCTCTCATTTGATCTAAGGTTCAATTGCTATTGACTGCGGTCTCAACGGCCTTTTCGAGGTCAATTTTAACGCCCGCGCCATAGCCTACAAATTTTTGTACCAGCTTACCCGAACGGTCGAAGATCGCAGTTTGCGGGATCGAACTCGTTTCGGCAAATATGAAGCGGTTAAGGGCGTCTTCGGGGACGGCGATCGGGTAATTGATCTTGGTCAATTTGGTAAACTCGGGCACCTTGTCGATATCTTCCTGTCCGCCGACGTTCAGTCCGATGACGACGAGTTTGTCCGGGCCATATTTTTCGAGTAAGGCGTTAAGGTGCGGGATCTCTTCGCGGCACGGCCCACAATACGTCGCCCAAAAGTCCAGGATGACTGCTTTTCCCTGATAGCTGCCCAGCTTGTTTACAAAACCGTCGGTGGTCGTCCATTCCATTTCCGTAAGCGGCTTGGATGGCGGCATAGGTACGCCGGGCTGCGGGACATCATTTACCGAGACCGGCCGGTTAGACACCGCAACGGGTGCCGCTGCGGGCCGACAGCCGACAAACATCAAGGGAATCAAGACGAGTGTAATAAGTAATGCCGATTTCATAGACACTGCTATGTTAATGGACAGGCCGCGATTTGTAAAAGAATTGTGCCGTCGATTTGCCGGTGTGACATTTATCGTTAACATTTAGCTGTGACTCAACTTACGCCCGAGATACTCGAACTTAGCCTGCGGCCGAAAAATGCGGGCATCGCGGCCGATGCCGATGGGTTCGGCGCGGACGTCGATCTCGCGTGCGGTTCGGTAGTCAGATTTTCGATAAGTCTTAGCATTGACGGAAAAGCTGTGACCGGCGTCCGATTTAATTCAAACGGTTGCGGATATATGGTCGCGGTGGCGGACGCCCTGTCTTCTCACCTTTCGGGCCGACATTTGAACAGCCTCGGCGGCCTGCAGCAAATAGATCTGGCCGAGACTATTTCAACGATCGTCGGGCCGATCCCGCACGAACGTCGTCATTGTGCCGCAACGTGTATCGCCGCCGTCCGCAACGCATTTGCCAATTGCCGCGAGCGGCGAATTGCCGGATTTCACGGCGACGACCCTTTGATCTGTAGCTGTTTCGGCGTTGGCGAAAACACGATCCGAGCCGTTATCGAGCAAAATAATGCCGATTCTGTTGACGCCGTGACTACGGCGTGCAATGCCGGCGGCGGATGCGGTTCTTGCCGAATGCTCATTCAGGAACTGATCGATTCAGTTATCGAGCCTATTTGAGGTATGCTATACTTTTGGCAAATCACCGCTATTGCGTGTGACGCCCGAGTTGTGCTGATGGCCGACTCAGGAAAATATTAACCTGACATAACTGATGGATGACCCTGCTAGTTCGTTCGCATTTTTCTTCGACTCAACCACCGCTGTGGACGAACCTACCGCTTTAATATCAATTTCCAAGTTGCTCTTGGTAGTTTTTCTGGTGCTCGCAAACGGCTTTTTTGTCGCGAGCGAGTTTGCCCTTGTCGCTGTGCGTAAGACACGGATCGAGGCACTCGCGGCCGACAACCGTTCTGCCCAGCGTGTACTCAACATACTTAACAACCTAAGTGCCTATATCTCGGCGACACAGTTGGGCATCACGCTGGCCTCGCTCGGCCTCGGTTGGGTCGGCGAACCGGCGGTCGCAGGATTGATCGAGCCGGCTCTGGTGTATTTAGGGCAGGTCACAGGTGCTGCATTTCTCGCGTCGGGCCCGGTGATGCACGCGATCTCGTTTGCGATCGCGTTCTCATTTATCACTTTCCTGCACATTGTTTTTGGCGAACTTGCACCGAAAACGGCCGCTCTCGAACTTTCGGAACGCATCGCGATGCTCGTAGCTTTGCCGCTCGAGGTTTTTTACAAGATATTCAGTTACCCGATCAGGGCTCTTGACTGGACCGGTACTCGGACCGTTCGCCTATTCGGTCTGCTTCCGTCCGGCGAGCACGGTTCGAGCTATAGTGAGGACGAGATCCGCCATTTGATCAAACTGTCACAGGAGAGCGGACAGATCAATGCCGAAGAGCAAAAGCTGATCAACAAGGTGTTCGAGTTTTCGGAAACGACCGTCAAGGAAGCGATGATACCGCGAACCGAGATCGTAGCGATCGCCGCGGGCAGTTCGTTTGAGGCGATCGCCAGATCATTTGGCGAACACGGTTACTCGCGTTTGCCGGTCTATCGGGACTCGCTCGATGATATCGTCGGCGTGATCCACAGCAAAGACCTTCTAGCGTTCACGCAAAAATCGAGATCTTTCAAGATCGAAAGCGTCATCCACAAGCCTAATTATGTGGTCGATACCGCAAAGCTCGAAGATGTCCTGCGGCAGATGCAGAAAGAGAAGTTTCACTTTGGCTTTGTCGTCGATGAGCACGGCGGCGTGGAGGGCATTATCACAATCGAAGACCTGCTAGAAGAGATCGTCGGTGATATCTCCGACGAGCACGACGAGGAAGTCAACGAACAGATCGACCAGCAGGCGGACGGCAGTTATCTGCTCGATGGCGGCCTTGCAGTGCGTGATCTTAACCGTCGTCTGGAAATCAGTATTCCGGTCTCAGACGGCTATACAACGATCGCCGGATTTCTGATGGCCGAGTCCGGCCAACTGTTGGCCGAGGGCGAGACGGTTCCATTCAACGGCCATATTTTTACTATCGAAAAGGTAGATAAACGCCGCATTATCGAGGTCAGATTGACTCGATCGGCGCCTCGGGTCGCCGAGGTATAAGTGGCGCGGCACTCAAAATGCCGATAAATAGGGATTAAATAAAGTTCTTAGGAGCATAATATAAAAATGAGTTATATAGAACAGATCTGGGCGAGAGAGATACTCGATTCGAGGGGCAATCCGACGATCGAAGCAGAGGTAGTTTTAGAAGACGGTTCGATGGGCCGAGCGGCGGTCCCGAGTGGTGCTTCGACCGGTGAGAATGAAGCGGTCGAACTCCGCGACGGCGACAAGCTCCGTTACCTTGGCAAGGGCGTCGAAAAGGCCGTCGAGCACGTCAACGAGACGATCTCACGCGAGCTCGAGGGCCTCGATGCTCTCGATCAGACGCTTGTCGATGAGACGATGATCGGACTCGACGGCACTCATAATAAATCAAAACTGGGAGCGAACGCGATCCTTGCCGTTTCGATGGCAAACGCGCGTGCCGCCGCCGCGTCGCTCGAAATACCGCTCTACAAGTATATCGGCGGTGCTAACGCCAAGACGCTGCCGGTGCCGATGATGAATATCCTCAATGGCGGAGCTCACGCGGATAATAACGTCGATTTTCAGGAATTTATGATAATGCCGGTCGGTGCCGCGAGTTTCAGCGAGGCTCTGCGAACCGGTGCTGAGATCTTTCATACGCTGAAAGGCGTGCTCAAATCGCGGGGCTATTCGACATCCGTCGGCGACGAAGGCGGCTTTGCACCAAATCTCAAATCGAATCACGAAGCGGTCGAGACCATCCTCGAGGCGATCGAAAAGGCAGGATACCGAGCCGGTGAAAACGTGATGATCGCTCTGGATCCGGCGGCAAGCGAATTTTACAGCAATGGCAAGTATGTCTTTAAGAAGTCCGACAAACGTGAGCTTTCGTCTGACGAAATGGCGGCGTATTGGGCCGATTGGTGCTCCAAATATCCGATCATCTCGATCGAAGACGGAATGGCCGAGAACGATTGGGCAGGATGGAAGAATCTGACCGATGCCGTCGGCAATAAAGTTCAGCTTGTCGGCGACGATCTCTTTGTGACCAATACCAAGTTTTTGCAACGCGGGATCGACGAGGGAACGGCAAATTCGATCCTGATCAAGGTCAACCAGATCGGAACATTGACCGAGACACTGGACGCGATCGAGCTTGCCAAGACCCATAATATGACCGCGGTCATATCGCATCGCTCGGGCGAAACCGAAGATTCGTTTATTGCCGATCTCGCCGTCGCGACCAATGCGGGTCAGATCAAGACGGGCAGTCTCTGCCGTAGCGACCGTATCGCCAAATACAATCAACTGCTGCGTATCGAAGAGGACCTTGGCGATTCTGCCCGATATCCGGGACGAAAGGCGTTTTACCAGCTCCGGTAATGGATATCCGCGAGGCACTGCTTGCCGAGCATTCACGCTTGCAAACGATGAAGGTCGTCGGTTATATTGACGGCGACGCCGATCGTTTTGCCGAGTTAGTGCGGTTGTTTCTGGGCGATGAATATCGAGTTTCGCAGCGTGCCGCAGCGGCGGTCGGGTATTGTGTCGAGCATCGGCACGAACTTGTCCGGCCGTATTTCGGGAAGTTCGTTGCCCAACTCGAGCACACCGATGCACATCCGGCGATCCGACGAAATATCCTAAGGCTGTTGCAGTTCGTCGAGATACCGATCGGTTTCCGGGCCAAGGCGTATGATGCGTGCATCGGTCTGATCGATGATCCGAATGAGCCTGTCGCCGTTAGGGCGTTCGCAATGACCGTTGCTGCTAATATCGCCCGTGAGCATCCTGACTTGATGCGGGAACTGCGTTCGATCGTCAACGCACATCTGGGCAACACAACGATCGCGTTCCGCGTCCGGGCCCGCACAATACTTGCTTGATATGGAATGGCATCGCGACCAACTTACGATAAGCACCGACCGGTCGAGGCTCGACGTTGACGTCATCCAGCGGTATCTTAATGACGAATCGTACTGGGCTCGTGACCGTACACGCGACCAGACCGAGGCGGCGATCCGTCATTCCATCTGTTTCGGCTTATACGACAATGATCGCCAGATCGGTTTTGCACGGGTTGTGAGTGATCGGGCAACCTTCGCGTATATTGGTGACGTGTTTGTTTTGCAGGAGTTTCGCGGCCGCGGTTTGAGTAAGTGGCTGATGGAGGCGATGCTCGCTCATACGGAGTTGCAGGGACTCAGGCGCTGGTTACTTGCGACCCGCGATGCCCACGGCGTTTACAGCCAATTCGGGTTTAGCGGCCTTAAACATCCTGACCGCTGGATGGAGCTTCCGGCTCCTAACGCTTACTGAGAAAAAAGTTTAGCGACAGTCGGCACGCATCGTTTATAATATATTTTTGGCTTGCGTCTAAACGCAGTTATTCTTCAGCATTTTGTTTCCGACGACCGATCAAAATGGGAATTCCGAAAGACAGACCGCTTGCACTCATCATCCTCGACGGCTGGGGACACTCTGCCCGTAGTGAGGGTAACGCCATCGCTCTCGCACATACACCGTATTACGACGATGTATGTGCGCGATTTCCAAAAACAACTCTGACCGCGTCCGGCATACGCGTCGGACAATCGCCCGAATCCGCAGGAAATCCGGAGGTTGGCCACGTGAGTATCGGGACCGGACGGCCGGCGACGTCCGAGAGTTTTAGGATCGAAGATGCGATCCAAAGCGGCAGCTTTTTTGAAAATGAGGCACTCACACACGCATTTGCGCAGGCGTTTTCTAATGGCCGGCCCGTGCATCTGATCGGTATGTTGAGCGATGCGGGCGTCCATTCCTCGATCGAGACCATCTTTGGCTTGCTGCGAATGGCTAAGCGTTTCGGTGTGACTGACGTTTTTATTCACGGAATACTGGATGGCGTCGATGTGCCTAATCGGACGGCGGATATTTACGTCGAGGCACTTGAGATCAAATTAGCCGATATCGGAGTTGGCAGGGTAGCGACGCTCTGCGGACGCTACTTTGCGATGGACAGCCAGGGCAACTGGGAACGCACCGCACGGGCATACACGATGCTCGTCCACGCCGAAGGCGACCGGTCTGAGGATGCGGTGTCAGCGATCCGCAATTCGTTTCTACGCGGCATCACCGACGAATTTACTGCCCCGATCGTACTCGAAACCGAACTCGGGACTCCGGTCGCCCGTATTACAGAGGGCGACACGATAATCTACTTTAATCATCGTGCCGAATCGATGCGCCAGTTGGTCAGGTCTTTGTCCGTGCCGGACGCTCTCGGCTCCGCCAAGCCGACATTCAACTCTGTCTGTATGACGGAATACGATCAGGATTTTGGACTTTCTGTGGCGTTTCGGTCGGAAAGGTCGAGCAACGGCCTGACCGAGGTTTTGGCCTCCGCCGGGATCCAAAATGTGAAGATCAGCCAATCGGAGCGGTTTCCGCACATCACCTATTTCTTTAACGGCGGCAGAAATACCGAGCTCGAAGGTGAAAAGCACGTATTGCTGCCGACTCCACGTTCGGAAACGGCCGATCAGCAGCCCGAATCGCAAAGTTTCAAGATCGTTGATACTTTCATACACAATCTCGAATCTGCGCACGGCGGCGTGTACGTTGTAAACATTCCGGCCGGCGACCTCGCGGCCAAGACCGGCAAGATCGAAAAGACGGTGGAGGCGATCCAATATATCGACACTTGTATCGGCGGGATCGTCGAGCACGTCAGGGCCGCAGGCGGCGTCACGATAATTACCTCTTCGCACGGTAATTGCGAAGAAATGTCGGATGTCCTGTCCGGCGAACCTCACGGCACTTCGACGTCTAATCCGGTACCGTTCCACCTTATCGCTGATGGGCTAAATGGCACGGCACTTCGGAGCGGTGGGTCACTTGCGGACGTGGCACCGACAATACTGGCAATACTTGGCGTCGAAAAACCCGATGAAATGACCGGATCCGACCTTCGCACAAGCTGATCCGAGACATCACACAAAAATTCCACCTGCCGAATTCTCACATACCATATTTTTATCTATAATTGTGATTCCGCTCGATTTCAAGCAAACACATTATGGTAGAAGAATTTGCGTTCGATAACACCGAAGAACGCCGCAAAGTACGACAAAACGGAACAGGATGGGTCGAGGTGATCGCGGGATCGATGTTTTCGGGCAAATCCGAAGAATTGATCCGTCGTCTAACGCGGGCCCGCATCGCCCGTCAAAGGGTGCAGGTATTTAAGCCCAAGATCGACGCCCGTTATTCGCACGAGGAGATCGCCTCACACTCCGGCCAGACACACGATTCGACACCGGTTTCGACAACCGCTGAGATGATGGCTCAGGTGCTGGATGACACACAGGTGGTGGGGATCGACGAAGGACAGTTTTTTGATGCGGCGATCATCGACGCGGTCAATAAACTCGCCGCCGAGGGGCGACGAGTGATCGTCGCCGGACTCGATCAGGATTACACAGGTAAACCGTTTGACCCGATGCCGCAGTTACTGTCGATCGCCGAGTTTATCACCAAGACACACGCGATCTGTGTAAAGTGTGGTGCGACCGCTAACTACTCGCAACGAACCGTCGAGTCGGATGCCCGCGTCGAGGTCGGTGCCGCCGACAAATATGAGGCTCGATGCCGGATGTGCTTTATCCCGCACGCCGACTCGCCCACGCGTCACGACTAAGATCGAAGTTAATGTGAAGCGCAAAAAGAGGATGTCTGAAAAGTGAAAGTCACAGGAAATTGACGGCTACTTGACCGCAGATGATGCGGATAAAGCGGATTTCACGGATCGAGCAGATAAAGCGTTATCTTAATAACGGCTTTATCTGCTCGATCTGCGTTTAATTCTTCGTTCAATTTCCATAAATACTGACGTTTCGGACATCCTCTATTGCTTTGTGATATTCCCGAAAATTACTTCACGGCTTTCATTGAGTATAAGATCGCCGGGAAATCATCCGAGTGTTTGTCAAAGTTGCTGCCCTTGGTCGATGTCATAACGTTGAGTTGCTGTTTTTGTCCAAGATACGTTCGATAACCGATCCATTGATGTCTGCGGGGGCCCGACTTGTCTTCCGGCATCGTTTCGACAAATTCAACGCCGGTGACGCCGTCGATGTCGATGAGTCTGACCGATTCATATTTGCCGTTCTTCAACTGTTGCAAGGCTTGGTCGTGATATGCCTTGAGGCTGGTGTCCATCGGGAAACTATCAGGCATAACCGAGATATTTACCAAAAGGAACGCGTTGTCCGGCGACTGATAGTTGAATGATTCCTTCTTAACGTCCATTTTCTTCCAACTCGCCGGCAATTTCCACGAGAGCCCCTGATCGTCCCACTTCGTTTCGGTGCCGCCGTCCATAATCGCCTGTTGGCTCGCGGTCACTTTCGGCTTCTCAGCAGCCGATGACGATGTCCCCGGCGCGGTTGAGTTGCTTGAACTCGCCGTGTTTGAATTGGTTTCCGACGTGCCGCCGCTCATTTGCTTTAGCCGATCGCCGAGTCCGCAAAATGAGAAAGCAAAGAAGATAAGTCCAAGTGTAAGTAGTGATTTCATTCGAAAGCCTCCGTTTTTTTGTTTTGAATACCCAACATTGTCACCGCATTAGGCCAAAAATGCAATTGCTACGGCTTTTCGAAGGCTGTCGTGCGACCGCATCTGGAGCTCAAAGTTGCCGAAAACACCTGCGTCTTAGTACTATCTATGCAACCCATCAAATTATGAAAATTCGTTCAAGTTTCCTTACTCCCGCTGCGTGGCCTTTGCTGATCGCAGCCATTATTGTGGTTTTTGTCTCCACGGCAGGAGGCCAGACGTCAATCTTTGCGGTGCCGACCGCCGAGATCCACGACAAGGGTTCGTTTTATGTCGAGGCCGACCTTTTCGCTCACTTTGATAAATTCGAACGCGGCGGTTTTCGCTCATTTGGCCCCTCGGTCATATACGGCGTAAACAAGCGGCTTGAGGTCGGGGTCAATCTCTACGCGACTCAGGACGGCGGAACTACACAGTACGAACTTGAACCGAATATCAAATTTAAGGCTCTGGATCAGGAGAAGGTCGGGGTCGATGTCGCGGTCGGGGCGATCGCGTATCTACCGCTCGATCGATCGTCGGATACGCGGTCGTCGGCGATGCTTTATTCGGTCGCAACCCGGAAGTTTAGTTCGGCAAAAGACTTAGCTCTGACCGGCGGTATCTATCACGTTGTCGGCGGAACATCGGATATGGGGACACGCACCGGCGTCCTTCTAGGCGTGCAGCAACCGGTCACAAAGCGGCTCACGCTTTTGGCCGATTGGACGAGCGGAAAGAACCGTTTTGGCTATTCCAATGCAGGGATCGGCTATGATGTGACCGACCGGCAGTACTTTATGATCGGGTACGCCTTTGGTAATTCCGGACGTGCTAATAACTACCTGAACCTTTTTTACGGATTCACTTTTTGATAACTGAGAGCAAATAAACTTTCAATTGCCCTGCAAGACATTTCGGCTGCTATAGATCTTGGAATATAAGGCTGTCGAGCGGTGCCGGATCCGATCATCAACGGTTACGACTTGGCGAGTTTACGCTGCTCGTCAAAATGCCTAAAGATCTCAATGGCGGCCTTTACGCCAACCACCGGTCTTAGCTCGTTCACGTCTGCTTTGGCGATCCGCTCGATCGAACCGAAGTTTCTCAGCAACTTCATCTTGCGCTTATCGCCGATAAAGGGGATCTCAGATAACTCCGATGTGAAATCCCGCTTTTCACGACGTTTACGGTGAAATTCGATCGCCGTTTTATGTGTCTCTTCGCGGATGTGCAGAATCAGGCGAAACGCCAGCGAATTGCGGTCGAACGGTATCGGGCGATCCTCGTGGCCGAAAACCAGAAGGTGCGAGATCTCGTTATGGCGTTTCGGCGGTTTGACGAGGCCGACCAGCATTATCTGCTCGAGATCGAGAGATCGCATTGCTGCCGCCGCGGCCGAAAGCTGGCCTTTTCCGCCATCAATGAATACCAGTTGCGGCAGCGGTTTCTGCTCGTCGGTCATTCGTCGATAACGGCGAAAGACCGCTTCGTTCATCGAGGCAAAATCATTTGCACCTTCGACGGACTTGATGATAAATCGCCGATATCCGCCCTTAGCCGGCTTTCCGTTTTCAAACACAACAATACCGGCGACATTCTCGGCACCCGAGATATTTGATATATCGAACGACTCGATCCTCTCCGGGAAGTGAGGCATCTCCAGCAATTCCTGCAGTTCTTCGAGCACGAGTTTTGAGTCGGGCTTGAGAACGCGGAAACGCTGCTCAAATGCTACCTTTGCATTCGTTTCGACAAGCTCGACCAGACTGCGTTTGGTGCCGCGTTTCGGGTCAAGTATCTTCACACGCCGTCCGCGCCTATCTGTCAAAGCCCGTTCGAGCAACTCGCGGTCATTAAAATCGTGCGGCACGTGGATCTCAAGCGGCACATAGTCGGTCGAATAATATTGTGCGAGCACATCACCCATAAACTCTGACGGGTCAAAAGTATCGTCATCGACAAGGTCCTCCCAAAAAAACTCTCGGCGCCCGACGATGCGGCCCTCGCGCATCGTGAATAGCTGAAGTGCGAGTCGGTGCTGCTCGCGATAATATCCGATGATGTCGACATCCATATCCGCGGTCGTCGCCATCTTTTGCTGTTCGCTCAGTGCGAGAACCGTCCGATGCAGATCGCGGTATTTGGCCGCCAGTTCAAATTTGCTTTCTTCGGAATAGAGCCACATTCGAGCCTCGAGCGACTTTGCCAGATCCTTGTTTCGCCCATCGAGCAGAGTCTTGACGTCCGCCGCCGCCTCCTGATACTCCTTCTGCGAACAAAGGCCTTTAACACACGGCCCGAGACAGCGTTTGAGGTGGTACTCGAGGCACGGCCGCGGCAACTTTCCGTCGATCTCGATCTCGCAAGTACGGAGTTGAAACGCGCGATTGACAAGATTGAGCGTCTTGCGGGCCAACACAGCGGGCAGGAACGGGCCGTAATAGTGCGACCCATCGCGAATGATCCGCCTGGTAATGACGACCTTCGGGAAAGGCTCATTTGTTAGTTTCAGATGCGGATATGACTTGTCGTCCTTTAGCAGGACGTTGAATCGCGGCTTATGCTTTTTGATCAGATTGGACTCAAGCACAAGTGCCTCGACCTCGTTATCGACAACGATAAACTCAAAATCAGCGATGAGTTTGACCAGATTGCGAGTTTTAGGATCGAAGTTTCGGCTGGATTGGAAATATTGCCGGACGCGGCTACGCAAATTCTTGGCTTTGCCGATATAGATGATCTTGCCGGCGGCATTTTTATGGATATAGATACCCGAGGCTGTGGGCAGATCTTTTAATTTCTCGGCAATCGTCACTATTCTATCTTAACGTCTTGAAAGAGGATTTATCCACACTCGGTCGGTCGTCGTCGCTTAAATCCGATAATTTCGCTGTTGCAAAAACGCATGCCCAACCCTCGAAAGGTTGAGCATGCGGTTTGTTCCGGCTTTCGTGACCCTACATCTGAACTGCCGGAATCTGTAGGCCGATGAGATCGGCGATGTATATGAAACTGTCTCACCAGATCTGATCGTGCCTAAAATATTGTTTGATGATCCGACATTTTGTAAACGTCTGGTTCATCCAGCCTATACTTTCAGACGAAATAGTTCAGGCTTTTTGCATATAAACTGCAAAACTCTGCTGGTTTCCAGATGATGCGTACTTTTCTTACAGAATTACTCGCCGCGGCGAACGGGCGTGTAGCGATCGTCGTCAAGTTGATCCTGCCGTGTCCCCGCAATGAAGCGTATAAACCGTTGATGAGTTTCGTGCGATCAAGTTCGTATCCGCACCGAAAAATGCTAATATCTCGGTACAAAATCCCATACTATTTAGACTGGGCAGAAGAATGAAAATGCAAAACTCCGTTATCGTATTGATATTGGTTGGACTGTTAAGCCAACCCTTAGTGTCGTTTGGACAGTCGCGGACCAATGACGACTGGGCAGCACTGAAAACTCTCGCTGCCGGAACGCGTGTGTCGGTAGAAACCAAAGACGGAAAAATGCTAAAGGGCGATCTCGGGGTTGTTACAGAAACGGAAATCTCGATTTCTATCAAAGGCAAGGCAGAGACGATCGACATCTCGCGCGTCAAGTCAGTACATCGATATGGGGGCAGCACGATGGGCAAGACGATTGCGATCGGCGCGGCAATTGGTGCCGGAGCGGGAGTCGGAATTGGTCTGGGCGCGGTCGGGGCAACCGGCGGTAGCGACAATGTCGGAGCGGTTATCGCACCGATAGTCCTGGCCGGTGCAGGTGTCGGAGCGCTTCTTGGGGCTCTCGTCGGTAAAAAGAAGAAAATTCTTGTTTACGAGGCGAAATAGGGTCAGGCTTGGCACTCGGCGGACTTTTGTAGAAAACTCCTTTTGAAGACAGTAACAACCACATTACCCGAAGAAGCCGCAGCATTCATCAAATGTGGCGGCATTGTGGCGTTTGGTACCGAGACCGTGTACGGACTTGCTGCAAATGTGTTCGATGAAGTCGCGATCGCCAAAATATTTGAAGCGAAACAACGCCCTGCCGATAATCCATTGATCGCACACATATACGATCTGGTGCAATTGAACGATCTGGTCACAAATGTAACGGAATCCGCTCAGAAGTTTATCGACAACTTCTTCCCGGGCCCTCTGACCATCGTGTTAAAAAAGCAGGATCGTATCCCGATGAACGCCACCGCTGGCCTTGATACGATCGGCGTCAGGATGCCGAATCTCGATTCCACCCGGCGATTTCTTCGCTTGTGCGAAGTTCCGGTCGTCGCCCCATCCGCGAACATTTCCGGACGCCCAAGCCCGACCACCTGGCAAGCAGTACTCGAAGATCTGGACGGCCGCATAGATTGTATTTTGAAAGGCGACCCGACTCAGATCGGACTCGAATCGACCGTCGTAGATTGCACCGGAAAGGTGCCCGTCGTTTTGCGAAGCGGTTCGGTCTCGATCGACGATCTTCGCAGTGTCATTCCGGAAACTATCGCCGTGAGTGGCGACACGTCGGATGTTCCGTCCAGTCCGGGAATGAAACATAAGCATTATTCGCCGGTCGCACGTGTGATCATTGTCTCGGACGCGGCCGACGCTATCTCCGGACATCGAAATGCATACATTGGAATCGATGACGTCCCCGACGGATTTTCGATAAAAATGATCTGTCGCGACGTTGCAGAGTATGCCCGAGAGATATTCGAGTTTTTACGAGAATGCGATCGGAAAGGGATCAGAACAGTCTATTGCCAGTCGGTTTCCGACGCTGGCATTGGGACAGCGTTGATGGATCGACTCCGCCGGGCTAGCGAAGATTGACACCGAGACTATCTCAGTGACGATGCGACGATCGCGAGTTCGCCATTATCACGCAGCACCTCAGACTGAAGTTCCGGGTACCGCAAAAGTTCGGGTAGATACTCGTGCGGGACAAGCACCAATGTCGTCCGTTCACCCGAGCGTAGGATCTCGTCTTTGACCTCCGTCACGCCATACAATCGTTTCAGCTTTCCCGTTTCATCGCGAAGTAATCTGCCGTCCGCGTAAAACTCAGCATTGTGCGATGTGGTATGAAGGTTTACGACCTTCGTTGCGGCGTATCCGCGGTCACTCGCGGTCTGAAACAGGGAACGCGTCGAATCAAGCTCCGCAAATCGCGGTACGACAAACTGTATTAGAATGACGCTCACGATCGCGGTGCCAAAAGCTCCGGCAATGACCGCGTTTTTCCATTTTGCGGCATCGAGTCTCTGATACAAAAATACTGCTGTGATAAGGATCGCCGGAGGCACCGCCGGCAGGATGTAGCCAGGCAATTTCGATCCGGAAAATGAGAAGAACGCGAGCGGCACCATCAGCCAAACCAACGAAAAAGTCAAAAGTGGATCCGAGAGGAATGATGTAGCCGCCGTCGTTGATGAGCCATCCGGACTCTTTGCCCGAAAGGTATTTCGTATAAAGGTCCACGACGCCGCCAAAAACGCCGGCATCCACGGCAAAACCATCAGAGGGAGAACCCAAAAGAAGAAAATGAACGGCTGAGGATGCTGGTATTTGTTTGACGTGAACCGTTGAAAATGATGTTTAATGATAAATTCGTCTATAAACTCCCAACCGTGGAGTTGATACATCGGCAAATACCAGACCGCAGCGATCGCCGCGGCCAGCATTGTTCCCCAGACGATACTAACCAGAAATGACAGACTCGGCCACCTTCTCGAGAGCAAAAGATAGCCGCCGACCGTGGCAAATGGAAACACGATCCCGATCAATCCCTTGGCGATCAATGCAACGCCGATAAATAGATAGAACGCGACCAGTCCCGCGTACTTAGTTCGTGCCGATGCGGAACTGCATTGATCATAGACGAAGTATCCGACGAGCGATGCCGTCAATGGAAACGTGACGATGATGTCAAAACTCGCCCCGCGAGCAAATACGATGATCCCGAGCGATGTCGCCGCGATCAAACCTAACCAAAGGCCAAATCGTCCGACTTCTGCTGAACGACCGAGACGCGGGCGGCCTTGAGACGCCTCGTATCTATTGCCGAGCAGCACAAGACACGCGACTGTTCCGATCCCGAATATCGCAGAACCGAATCGTGCCGCAAACTCATTGACGCCAAATATCGAGTAGGCGGTCATCTCGAGCCAATAGAGCAGAGCGGGTTTTTCGAACCAGTGAGCGCCGCCGAGCGTCGGCGTGACCCAATCGCCGTTTTGCCACATTTCGCGGGCGACCTGAGCGTAACGCGATTCATCGGGACCGAGCAATGGGATCGTCAGCCCAAAAAAGTATAGAAAAATGACGACAAAGATAGCTCCGATCCAAAAGATCAGCGGCATTCGCTTTTGTTCGTGGTTACCGTGCTTTGTAATTTCCTGCATCATCAATAAGAATGTAAAGTATTGCTGAAAAGCAGCTTGTTATCAAATTATGAGCACAGTTCAAAAGTTACGTGTTGCCGCGATCGGCACCGGAAGTCTTGGCCGTCACCACGCTAGAAATTTGGCAGAGATCGCCGCCGCGGGACGTGTCGAAATGATCGGCATCTGCGATGCGGACGCCGCCACGGCTTCGCGTGTGGCGAACGATAATGGATGTTCGTCGTTTGCGGACTGGCGGTCACTGATCGGCAAGGTCGATATGGTATCGATCGCCACGCCGACCGAAACGCATTGCGAGATCGCGTGCGCATTCCTCGACGCCGGAGTTCATACCCTGGTCGAAAAGCCGATCGCTCTAACGCTTGCCGAATCCGATCGTATGATCGCCGCCGCCGCTGCGTCCGGTGCAAAGCTGATGGTCGGGCAACTCGAACGATTCAATCCGGCAATGGTCGCACTGCGGCCAAAGGTGGACAATCCGCTCTATTTTGAGATCCATCGCGTTTCACCGTTTCCAAACCGTTCGCTCGACGTTGATGTCGTTCTCGATGTAATGATCCACGACCTCGACGCGGTCCAGTGGCTTGTTGGAGCGGACGTCGCCGTTTCGGAGATACGTGCGGTCGGGATCCCTGTGATCTCTGACAAGGTGGACGCGGCCAATGCTCGGATCGAGTTTGCGAATGGAGCGGTCGCGAATATCACCGCATCGCGGATCGGTACGGAAAAGATCCGAAAGACACGGTTCTACCAGACCAATTCCTATGTCGTGCTGGATTACGCAACGAAATTTGCCTCGGTGACGTCCTTGAATCCGGAGGCTGCTCATCCGCTGCTCGGGATATCGATCGATCGGCTTAAGATCAATGACGTCGAGCCGCTCAGGGCAGAGATCGAGGCATTTTTCGACTCGATCGAAAGAGACGAACTGCCGCCCGTAACCGGCGAGGACGGCCGGCGAGCACTCGCCTTGGCGGTCGGAGTTTTGGAGAAGATCGAAAGCCACGCGTCAATGCTAAAACTAAAATGAAGATCGAAGCGATCTCAGATCTCCTGCTTGGGCGGATCGACGCCGGCGACTTTCCGTCGGCGGTCTATTTGGTAGCGCAGAACGGTGCCGTCGTCGCCCACGATGCAGTTGGGCGCGCGGTCGTCGTGCCGGAGGAGATCGACGCGCAGCCCGATACGATATATGATCTCGCCAGCATCACAAAGCCGCTGGTTACCGGCCTGCTCAGTGCCATTCTGATCGACCAGGGCGAGATATCACTGGATGACCGCGTTGCGGACCTTCTGCCGGATTTTGCTGCGGCGGATAAAAATGAGATCACCGTTGGGGAACTGCTGACGCACACATCTCGGCTCACCGCTTGGCTGCCGCTATATTTATGTGCCGATTCGCCGGACGATATCGTGGCTGAGATCGCTGATTCTGCGATGCTAACGGACGCCAACTCGGTCACCTACAGCGACCTCAATTACATCGCACTCGGTCGACTGATCGAACGCGTAACCGGCCGGACGCTGGATGACGCAGCGATCGAAATGATCTTTGAGCCGCTTTCGCTTAACCGCACATTTTTTTGTCCGCCGAGCTTCTACCTTCGCTCGACCGCCGCCAGCGAATGCGGAAACGGTTTCGAAAGGCAGACGTGCGAGCGTGACTTCCCGCAGTTGCCGATCAAGCCCAATGTACTGCGGAGTGAAATGATCTGGGGCGAGGTTCACGACGGAAACGCTCATTTTATGGGTGGTGTCTCAGGTCACGCAGGCTTGTTTTCGACGGCGGACAATGTCTTTCAGATCGCACACCAGTTTTTGCCCGAATTTTCAAAGCTCGTTTCGCCTGAGACCTGCGGCCTTTTTCAACGCAATTTCTCGCCGTGTGCCAATGAGCATCGATCCCTCGGATTTCAGCTTGCGACAACGCCGGAGTCGACCGCGGGCGTAAAAATGTCGCCCGAGAGCTTTGGCCATCTGGGGTTTACGGGCACCAGTCTATGGATCGATCCGGTCAAGGAAAGGGTCTTTATTCTGCTTACAAACCGGACCCATCACCGCGATCTGCCGTTCGTTTTGCTCAACTCGGTGCGGCGTCAATTCCACGATCTGGCCATCGCGTCGCTTGATGCAATTTCTTAGCAACGATTTTCTGCGATGAACAATCAAAGAGACCGCTTTGCAAAGGAGTTAGCAGCAGGGCAGGGATCGGATCAAGATGAAGAAAATTGCCCTTGGAATCCTATTTTTCGGCCTTTCGGTAAGCGTTGCGATGGCTCAGTCGACCAATTCGACACGGCCGCGAGTTGCTACGACGCCGGCACCGCCGACAATTTACAACGACTCCGAATCCAGAAGTGCCGGCGGCCCACCCGTTTTGCAAGGCGGTCGCAATGCTCCGTCACCGAAGCCGGACGCGAGTCCAACGCCGGACATTTTTGACGAAAACGAGGTGATCAAGGTCGAGACCAATCTGGTGACGATGCCGGTTTCCGTTCTCGATCGCGACGGCCGCTTTATATCGGGTCTTCGTCAGCAAGATTTTAAGATTTTCGAGAATGGCGTTGAGCAGAAGGTCGATTATTTTCAGTCGGTCGAGCAACCGTTCACCGTGGTTTTATTGATCGACGTGAGCCCTTCGACTCAATTTCGTATTGATGAGATACAGCAGGCGGCGATCACGTTCGTTGACAAGCTTCGTCCGGCTGACCGCGTGATGGTGATATCTTTTGACCAGAACGTCAATGTCTTGTGTCCTCCGACCAATAATCGCTACCAGCTTCGTGATGCGATCCGCCAAGCTCAGTTCGGCGACGGTACCGGTCTGTACGAGGCCGTCGATTACGCCATTAATCAGGAGCTCCGCCAGATACGCGGGCGAAAGGCCGTGGTGCTTTTTACTGACGGCGTTGATACAACCTCGAAAAGGGCGACGTCTCAGAGCACGATCAAGGATACCGAGGAGGTCGATGCCCTTTTTTACACCATCCGCTACGATACGTCCCGCGATATGGGCGGCGGCCAGACATTCCCGCAAAGTCGGCCGAGGGGCAGAGGCGGCCGTGTTACGCTTGCCGACATCCTCGCCGGCATCCTGGTCGGAGGCAATGTCAATGTCGGCTCAGGCGGTCGTGGCGGCGGCGGTCGGGGTAGCGGTGGCGGCGAATATGATATGGGCCGCAAGTATCTCGAGGCTCTGGCCGCCAGTAGCGGTGGTCGTGCATTCGAAGCATCGTCACTGCTGAATATCGATGCCGCATTTTCGGGAATTGCCGAAGAACTTCGCCGCCAGTACTCACTCGGGTATTATCCGGATGTGGTCGGCAAGGTCGGCGACCGTAAACAGATCAAGATCCGAGTGATGCGTCAGGACGTAGTCGTCCGGGCGAAAAACAGTTACATCGTCGGCCAGACCAATCGCACACTGGCAGGAAAGTGATCTGATATCGATCGATGTGTTAGACCGAGAAGCCGGGGTTTGCCCGGCTTCTTTTTTTACCTCGCGGCATCTTTTGGCTGTACGAACAGCATCGAACGCGATAACTTGGTCGAGTTGATCCTAATGTCGAGACGAATCGTCAACATATTTCTGCTTGCCGCGATGTTCGCGGTCGGCGTAGCGTCGGCTCAATCGGGCCGCGTTAATCCGGTTGGAAACGGGCGTTTGAATGAACGGCCGCCGGCGGCCCAGCCATCGCCGACTCCTGCGGAAACTGCTCCCGATCCATCGTCGGCCACGGCGGCCGACGACGAAATCATCAAAGTCGAAACACAGCTCGTTTCGGTCCCGATCCGCGTGATGGACAAGAAAGGCCGTTTTGTCGAGGGCCTTACCCGCGAAGACTTTAAGGTATATGAGGACGGCGTCGAGCAGCAGATCGCCCTTTTCGCTAATGAGAACGAACCGTTCACGGTCGCTCTGGTGCTTGATATGAGTTATTCGACGACATTCAAGATCGCCGAGATCCAATCGGCGGCGATAGCCTTTATTGACCAACTGCGGCCGCAAGATAAGGTGATGGTGATCTCGTTTGACCAGGACGTGCATATGCTCTGCGAGGCGACCAGCGACCGGGCGTCGATCTATAGGGCGATCAAACGAACGCGGATATCGACCGGCACCAGCCTGTACGAAGCGGTCGATCTGACGATAAATGACCGTATGCGGAGCATCCGCGGCCGCAAGGCGATAATTCTGTTTACGGATGGTGTCGACACCACCAGTCGGCGTGTCCACGACCGTAATAATCTCGATGACGCGATGGAGCTCGATTCGCTGATCTATACGATCAGGTACGATACCTTCGCAGACGTTCAGGCAATGAAAAATGGTTCGGTCATCGGCAAACCCACGATCCGGAGCCCTTTGCCGCCGGTCGGCGGCGACCCGTCGGGTTTCCCGGTTCCAAGCTCCGGGTCGCCCGGCAATCGCGGAACGACGGCTGAAGAATATCGACGAGCTGAGGAATATCTCGAAGCTCTCGCTGCACGCACTGGCGGCAGGCGATACGATGCCACGACGCTCGGCAACCTTGCCGCCGCATATTCTAAGATAGCGAGCGAGTTGCGCGAATTTTATAGTATTGGATATTATCCGGCGAACGAACGCGTTGCCGGCAAACGAGCGATCGTTAAGGTCAAGACCAACCGCCCCGGCACCGTTGTCAGAGCACGCGAAGGGTATATGATCCGGCGCGATCGCTCAAAACGTTAAGCTTATATCTCGGTGCCGTCGGGAATGATCGCGTTTTTAGGGACGATGATGATGCCGTCGCGGATATAGTACCATTTGCTCTCGTGATCGAAATGGTCGATCCCGTCCTTATTCACGAGCCTTACGTTGTTACCGATCCGCACATTCTTGTCGATGATGGCCCGCTTGATCACGGTGTCTTTGCCGATGCCGATGGCAGGTTTGCCCTGAGCGATCATCTCGCACATCTCCTCGATCGATTCGAGAAAGTCTGATCCCATTATGATCGATTCTTCGATCGTCGTCCCGTGATCGATCCTGCATCTCAGCCCGATTATCGACCGTCTCGCCGTTACGCCGTTTAGGATACAGCCTTCGCTGACCATCGAATTGTCGATATCGCAATCGTGCAATTTCGACGGCGGCAGATAGCGACTACGGGTGTAGATGGGAGCCTCAGTATCAAAAAAATTGAATTTTGGCAGCGGTGCCGCCAGATCGAGATTGGCCTCGTAAAATGCCTTGATCGTCCCGATATCTTCCCAATAGCCGTCGAAAAGATATGCCTGAACATTAAAATTATTGATCGCCGCCGGGATGATCTCGCGGCCAAAGTCCACCCAGGTGCGATCCGTTTTGAGCAGATCGACCAACTTGTTGTAATTAAAAACGTAGATTCCCATCGACGCCAAATAAGGGCGTTTGGCCGCTTCCTCCGAGTCGAGCCCGAAATTAGTCGTATCCACCCGCATTTGCTCTAGGTCGTCGCCTTTCGGCTTTTCCTTAAATTCGTGGATCGCTCCGCTCGCATCTGTTTTCAGCAGTCCAAATTCCTCTGCCTCATCGGGACGGCACGGCACGACCGAGACGGTCAGGTCCGCACCGGTGCTGAAGTGACGATCCAGAAACTTGCGGTAGTCCATTCGGTACAAATGGTCGCCCGACAGAATCAGCAGTGTATCCACCTTCCAGTCGCGCAGGTGCGGCAACATCTGACGAACGGCATCGGCAGTGCCCTGAAACCATTCGGGGTTATCCTTGGTCTGCTCGGCCGCCAATACCTCCACAAAACCGGTCGTAAAGCTCGAAAATCGATACGTCCGCGAAATATGTCGATTGAGCGACGCCGAATTGTACTGCGTAAGGACAAATATCTGGGTTATATCTGAATTGATACAATTTGAGACCGGCACATCGATCAGTCGATAAGTCCCGCCAAGCGGAACCGCCGGTTTTGACCGTTCGTGCGTGAGCGGAAAAAGCCGCGAACCTGCTCCGCCTCCGAGAACTACAGCAACGACATTATCGTATTGACCCATAATGAGAAATAGTAAATTGTAAATTGTAAATAGTAAATCGAGAATCGTGGGTTGAGCGTGGATTATGAAGGATCGGCAAAAGAAGGTCCGGGTTCTGCCCTAGTTGAACGACCTTCGCCGACTTACAACTCACGCTCCGCCATTTACTAATCGCGATCCACGATTTACTATTTACGACTAACGATGTGGTACTGGACCAAATTGCTTTTCATTATCTTTGCCGGGGCGGTCGCGGTGTGGATCGGGTACGAATTGATCACGTTTCCCGCTATTTCACGTCTGCGGACCGAGAATCCGACCACGTCGTCGATGATCGAATTTCGCATTTCCGAGGCCCGGGCCGAGGGCAAAGAGCCTAAGAAAGCGATGATCTGGACGCCGATCGAGCAGATCTCGCCAAATCTGCAAAGGGCCGTGCTTGCCGGCGAAGATTCCAGATTTTTTCAGCACAATGGTTTTGACTGGGACGCTATCCAGGCCGCGTGGGACGAGGCCGTCAAGGAAGGCGAAAAAGAAGCCAAAGAAGAGGGCGACTATGACCCGAACGACTGGATCCCGCCGATGCCCAGTTTCAAACGCGGTGCATCGACCGTCACGCAGCAGCTTTCCAAAAACCTTTTTCTTTCCGAAGATCGCAATTTCCTTAGAAAGGGCAGGGAAGCCGTCTATACCTATTTTCTCGAACGGGAATTGACCAAAAAACGTATTCTCGAGATATATCTGAACATCATCGAGTGGGGCGACGGCATCTACGGAGCCGAGGCCGCTTCGCGGTTCTATTTCAAGAAAAGTGCGTCGGACCTGACCCGCGAAGACGCCGCATTCCTCGCCGCTATGATCCCGAGTCCGCTCAACGTCTTTAACCCCGCCAAAAACCGAAAACGCGTAGTCCGCCGCCAACGCGTCATCCTCCGCGGAATGAACTCGATCAAACTCGCATACTCCGAAAAATAAAGCCCCGCCCCGTCAATGTCCTCTGGCTGACCGATGACGCGGTAAACGCCGCCCGTCGCCGAAGGTGACGAAGATAATAGCCCGGGGTGAAACCCCGGGGAAACGTCCGGGTCGTTCGCTCCCTGAAGGGGAGCAACATCCGTCGCCGGTGTTTGTTCGACCCCGTCAGGGTCGGAATCTATTGGTGATATGTTCCCAGGGTGGCGGCTCTGAGCCTTACCCTGGGCTATTATATTTGTCCCTTTCAGGGACGAAGCCGCCTTTTCCCCAACGGCTGTCATCCCAAAGCTGTCCTTTAACCGCAGTTTCATAAGACCGACGACGAGGTATTGGTCGTCTCTGGATTCTCAACCCGTTTCGACGGGCTTTTGGGTTGGATAGCCGAGGCTACCTGAGCCCACTCGCCTTCGAAACCGGCCACCGCCATCGAACGACGAACCGCGCGGTTCGTCGTTTTTTTAACATCAACATCAATTGACAAAAATTCAACAAAAGGAGTAAAAACTAAGCAACACTCGTGTCTCACTTTTTAGGACCACCTCACTCTGCCCACAACCACTTTCATATTCAAAAAACTTTATTTTGCCGCGTTTATTTGCGAATTCGATATCAAAGGTTTCGTCGTTACTTGGATTTTCGAGAACTTTCACTATCTCTCCAATTCTAAAAGGAGCTCCCTCAATATCCTGGTAACGCGGGTTTTTCGTTAGAATATGATTTGAAATATAATGGTCGAGTTCTTCGATTGTCATAATTATATTGTGGATCGAAAATCGTTGGAAAATCAATTGCTTTCGCGGCTGTGCCGCTCTATTTGCGGAAAAGCTGTGCTTTTCCGATAGTCTTCTCTAACTCTTGCGGCTACGCCGCTGATTTGTCGAATGTTTCAGGTATCCAGAGATAATCCCGCTTACTATCTAACCTCGGTGGCACACCGTCGTCTGCCGATCTTTCAAACGGATGAGGTTAAACAGATCGTCTGTGATGCATTCGACGAAGCGAGAAAATCGGCCGGAATTATGATTTTCGCCTATGTCATCATGCCCGATCACACTCATGTGTTGACGGACAATGCACGCGAGATGAGAGAAGTATTGCGTTACCTGAACGGCGTTTCGGCAAAGCGTTTGATTAATTATCTAAAAGAGAATGGTTACGAAAGTTCGATTGCCAAACTCCGTATACAAGATCGCGGGAAAAATCATAAACATTCGGTTTACGAACATCACCCAAACGCACTTCGGATAACGGGCGAAGACGCATTTATGCAAAAGGTCAATTATATTCAGCTAAATCCTGTTCGAGCCGGTTTGACCGAGCATCCTGATGATTATCTATATTCGAGTTCGCGACAATGGCACGGAAACTCGTTGGAAATCGAACCTCTAATAACCGATCACAAACAGATCAAATGGAGACCGGCGGCATAGCCGCAAGGGCTAGCTAAGTCTGCCGGAAAAGCACAGCTTTTCCGCAAATAGAGCGGCTAAGCCGCAAGGACACCCGCGTGAGGCCCGCGAAAAAGTAATCATGTATAGGAATGACGCTATACAGGACCGGACAAGGGTTTCGTATCGTAACTTGATAAACATAACGGCAGAGCGCATTTCTGCGGCTGGTGGAATTCCCAAAAGCAACGATCTAATAGACCTTGCGGTTAACTTGGACAATGACTTTATCTTCGAAATGAAATCGACGACAGATGACAATGTTCGTAGCCAGATCAGAAAAGGCGTGAGCCAGCTTTATGAATACAAATACCTCCAAAACAAACCCGATGCGAATCTTGTTTTAGTTGTCGAAAGACCTCTGAATGTTGTTACACAATGGATGCATGAATATCTTGAGCAAGATCGAGACATTCTTTTACTTGGGGATGGTGACAATCGATTGTTTGGCTCATAAAATCGGGGTCACACTTGCGATATTGCAATTCTCTGTTCGGATTCATACTTCTCGATCGTGTGAGCGATCCTGGTTGCCGTGTCGATGTAGCGATACGGGGCAGGATTTCGATACTATGATCTTTCATTAAACTTCTCCGGACATTGCCCTTCTCTTTCGACGCGATCGAGCGAAAGGGCGATCGCCTTTTGGCCATTCGCCGGTCGTGGAGTTTTGCGAAGCGGCGATAGCGTCATTTTGTACCTGTTGCTCTTTGGTGTCAATGGATCTGTTCGCGGCGAACATCTGTCAGAACCGGGAGCGATAGCGACTAGGTTCTTTCCGGGTTCTTCCCCATTCCGCCTAAAAGACTCGATAGACTCGATAGACCAGACAGACTCAAAGGACTCGCCGACCCATCACACTCGCGTTCCTGCCCTTACAGACGGCAATCGCAGTGCCTGACACCGTCATCTTTATTGCGGTTCCACAGCGGTTGCTAATGGTCAGATAAGCGATCAGAGATCCAAATTACCTCAGATTCGCTCTGAATATTGCATAGATGAAACAGAATGCTCTTGACGGCACGCACCAATCGGATTAAAATTGAACTATGACTAAAAGTGTAGAATTGCCCGAAAGTGAGTCTGAAGATGAGTATGTCTACGATGACTCGCGGTATGATTCGGCGACCGATTGGGAACCGAACGAGGAGTTGAAGGCGGCAAACGCAGCGTATGAGAAGGAGCGGGCGAGGTATCGCAAGCGGAATCCGAAGGAATACGCGGATCTGCCGGAGATGCTGATCGTGGATAGGACAGA
Source organism: Chloracidobacterium sp. (assembly GCA_016720705.1). Classification (NCBI taxonomy): domain Bacteria; kingdom Pseudomonadati; phylum Acidobacteriota; class Blastocatellia; order Chloracidobacteriales; family Chloracidobacteriaceae; genus Chloracidobacterium; species Chloracidobacterium sp. Next base: position 427,431 of record JADKKB010000005.1, read on the forward strand.
TACGTTCATCGCCAGCGGTTGCGAGGCGCCGCCGTTGTGCGAGCTCTTTGGGCCGTTTTGGCGGATGGACGAGCTTTCGTTGATGTTTGCACCGTCGGGTGTCGGCAAGAGTATTCTGGCGGCACAGATCTCGGAGTGTCTGGCACGCGGCGTCCGGCAACCCGTTTTCAAAGATCGCAAAGGTCCGGAGATCCGTCCGCACAAGGTGCTCTATATTGATTTTGAGATGGATCGCTGGCAACTCGCACAGAGATACGCACTGACGACGCCGGACGGAGCCAAGCTTGAACACAACTATCGCTTTTCACCCGATTTCCTGCGGGCTGAGTGCTTCTGGGACGGCAGGTTGATCGAGGGGTACCGCGACTATACAGAGATGCTCCTGGAGGATATCAAGGTCAAATCGAATGCATTCGAAGCAACAGTTTTGGTGATCGATAATATCTCGTTCCTCACACGCGGGCGCAGTGCCAATGCGACTATAGCCTTTCAACTGATGGAGAGCCTGCAAACTCTGAAAAAGTGTCTGGGGCTCTCGATCCTCGTGATCGCCCACACGCCAAAGTCGATAAGGCCGGGCTTTCTGACCGAGAGGGAACTGCAGGGATCAGGCGATCTGACCAAGGTCGCCGACTCGATCTTTGCCATTGGGCGCTCACGCATTGAGCCCGATCTGAGGTATCTCAAACAGATCAAGTGCCGCTCGGGCCGCATCGAGTACGGCGAGGAGAACGTCGCGGTCTATCGCCTTGCCAAACTCGATCTCGCCGCCCGGATCGGACTTAACTCCGCCGATACTCCGCCGCTCGAGAATTTTCTGGGCTTTGACTTCATCACCTCCGAACCCGAAGAGCTGCACTGCCAGATGCCCTGGCTGAAGGGGACTAAGTCTAAGCCGGGCCCGAAACTAGATATTGGCCTCATCCGACGTGCTAAATCGCTCGCTTTGACGGGAATGAGTGCACGCGGGATCGCCGCAAAGTTGGGTGTCGCAAAGACGACTGCGTCAAGATATGCAAAACGAGCCTGACCGCAAATTAGTGTGAATTTTCTCACGAAAAATTGGGGTCGAGGGGGACGAAATTAATTAGGGACACTTTGAGCTCGTAACTGCAATCATCACAAAAGTTAGGGTGTCCCAAATTGTCAGAATATCGAAAATTAATTAGGGACACCTGCTGTTTGTAAATATTTGAAAACAAGCTGGTTAGCCAGATGAGAAGGCATTATGGAATTTTTTGTAATCTCGATGGAATTTGGGACACTTTGGCTGCGGCCGCCCGAATGGGAATTGAGATCGTCAGATGCACTATTCATCAGTCTACGATTATTCCGAAGAACTTCTGTTAACAATTTCGTGATGCCGTGATAACCTATCCAAATAGCGTCAAGAAATGAGCCTTATCGCTCGTTTGCTCAATTTTATTAAATATTTTAATAGTATCCCATTTTGAGGAACTCAATTTTATGACTGATCTGAACATTCCATCAACGATCACGAACGAGGAGCTTATCAAGTTTGTCACCGAGGCGGTGCAACTGTGCAAACCCGACACCGTTTATTGGTGTGACGGTTCGAGCGAGGAGTACGACCGACTTTGCCGCGAAATGGTCGACGCCGGCACCTTTGTTAAGCTCAACGAAGAAAAGCGGCCTAATTCATTCCTGGCTCGCTCACACCCGTCAGATGTGGCACGTGTCGAAGATCGAACCTACATTTGTTCGCTCGCCAAGGGCGATGCCGGGCCGACCAATAATTGGATGGCTCCGCTCGAGATGAAGGCTCTCCTGAAAGGGAAATTTGACGGCAGTATGACGGGCCGCACGATGTATGTTGTGCCGTTCTGTATGGGACCGATCGGGTCACCTATCTCGCAGTTTGGCGTTGAGATCACCGATTCGCCCTACGTTGCGGTCAATATGAAGATAATGACGCGTATGGGAACGCTTGCATTGGAGGCACTCGGGGACGGCGAATTTACACGGTGTCTGCACTCGGTCGGAATGCCGCTTGCCGCCGGACAGGCCGACGTGGCGTGGCCGTGCTCGCCGGACCCGAAAGATAAATACATCGTTCACTTTCCTGAGGAGAATTCGATCATATCGTACGGCTCCGGCTACGGCGGCAACGCTCTCTTGGGCAAAAAGTGCCTCGCGCTTCGAATCGCCTCGACACTCGGACGTGCTCAGGGGTGGCTCGCCGAACATATGCTGATCGTCGGCGTTAAATCGCCGGACGGCCATAAGGACTATGTCTGTGCGGCATTTCCGTCGGCCTGCGGCAAGACAAATTTTGCAATGCTGATCCCGCCTAAGGAATTTCGCGAAGAGGGCTGGGAGATCACCACGATCGGCGACGATATCGCCTGGATCAAGCCCGACGAAAACGGCAAGCTAAGGGCGATCAATCCCGAATTTGGATTTTTTGGTGTCGCTCCCGGCACTAATTATTCGACCAATCCGAACGCGATGGAGTCGATCAAGGCCAATACGATCTTTACCAATGTCGCACTGACTGACGACGGCGACATTTGGTGGGAGGGAATGGACGGTGACGCTCCGGCACACGCTATCGATTGGCAGGGCAACGATTGGACACCGGCCAACGACGGTAAAGCGGCCCACGCCAATTCGCGTTTCACTGCTCCGATCAGCCAATGCCCGGTCGCAGACACACGATTTGACGATCCAAAGGGTGTACCGATCTCGGCATTCATATTCGGCGGACGCCGTAACAGCGTCGTGCCGCTTATACAGCAATCGTTCAATTGGGCATTTGGCGTCTATATGGCCGCAACGATGGGATCGGAGATGACCGCCGCGGCATTCGGCAATATCGGCGAGGTTCGCCGCGATCCTTTTGCAATGCTACCGTTTTGCGGATATCACATGGGCGACTACTTCGGCCATTGGCTCGACGTCGGCCGTAACGTGCCGGAACCGCCGCGGATATTTTCGGTCAACTGGTTTCTCAAGGATGAGAACGGCAAATTCGCCTGGCCCGGTTACGGCGAGAATATGCGTGTCCTGAAATGGATAGTCGAGCGTTCAAGAGGTAAATCCGTGGGTATCGAAACGCCGCTTGGCTGGATGCCGCGTTATGAGGATATGGACTGGCGCGGACTCGACTTTAGCAGGGAACAGTTCGACAAAGTGATGCATCTCGACCGCGATATGTGGCTCAAGGAGATCGCGATGCACGACGAGCTTTTCTTTAAGCTTTATGATCGGTTACCCAAGGAAATGACGTTTATTCGAGAACTATTGGTGTCAAACCTCTGGCGCTCGACCGAACTCGGCCTAGCCGCCCCGGTCGCTGAAGCCGACGATCCGCCGAAAGCGGTCGGTAAGGCGGAGTAGAACTTCGGGAACAATGACTCGGTCATTGAAATGGGCCTCGCAAGTGTTGCGAAGCCCATTTCACTTTGTCCCGACGGACAATGATCATAATTTATGACAATTGACCTTTTAGCCGGTCTTCACTTTTATTTAGTGAACATCGGGCCTCTGGTCACGTGAGTCATATATATGCCTCCCCAACTGTCCTCTTCGTTTGCCATTGTCGCAGTGATCGCCAACATATTGCCGCGGAAACCATCGCGTTCAATACCAAGTCCGGTGATTGGCAACGGTGCCGGGAATCCGGTGGTGAGGGTTGGGTCAATGCTTGCACCGTTCATACCGGTTTCAGCAACGACTCTCATCGGCTGATCGTATGACGGATCGCCCAAGTACAGACCATCAACTATATCTATGTACTCGTTTGTATCATTAAGAATGCCAGTCCTTGCTTTCAGGGCCATCATCCCGTCAGAAACCGCCCCAAACGCGGATGAACGCCATCTTGGAGGCTCAGCATCATCGTCACCCTCTTCAGTAGACGGGGCTTTTCCGGAGTAAACCCAGAAAAGAAAGTCAGTGAAGTCGTTATCGGTGGTAGCTACTGAATATGCTCGTTCTAAATGTAGGTCGTAAACAAACATACCCTGATGAACGGGCACATTGCGCTCCTGATACCATTTTCCACGATCTTCGTCGAAGACACTCAGTGGGTCGACTCCATTACAATAGGCCTTAATATCGCTATTGCCATCCTCCGGACAATAGAGGCGGACCGTCTTCATTTCGCGGCCCCACGCTGCCCAGAATCCGAGATATCTGCCATCGAATGCCAGCGATTCACCTAGTAGGGTAATTTCTCCGGTCTTGACTCCCGGAATCGTCTTACCGATACCCACGATCTCACGAAGTTGTGTTCCAGTCTTCAGATTTGCAAGATATATTCCGCCAAAGTGCGGATTGTCTTCATTATCTAGACCTAGGAACACTACATCGTTTCCGACGATACTCGGCGGAGCGGTAGAGCCGAACGTAAAGGAGCGGAACTTCATACTAGGAGGTAAATTGGGTATCTCCGTATCGGAACTGGCGATCATCTCAGATGGGCCGTTGCCGCCGCCCGGTGTATTTAGAAGGTGTCGCGCGAAGATTCCAGTCTTTCCGACTCCATTTATGGTGAAGTTTCCCTTGAATGCGATCGTGCCTCGGTCATTGATGGCAGGTGATCCGGGAAATACATCAAATGCAACACCAGGGAAACCTGGGACGGAGTACTGCTCAAATTCGGGTACAGCCCCCAATTTTGAGGCTCCGGTTATTGTATATCCTCCGCCGATGTCGACGTAGATTCCTGTGGTGCCGGCCCGGCTTTCAGTTCCGTCGGGCAGGAGGAAACGGTAGACCGGCTTATGTATGCCGCGCGTCGCCGTGAAGTTAGAATTCATCGCAATCCGAGGAATCGACGGAAATTCGGTAAACGTAGTTGCCAAATTGTTTGGATATGGAACTAGCTCGCTAACGTCCGCCATAGCATCCACAAAGCCTTTCGGGAACTGCTTCGTGAATATGCCGGTTATATGCTGTCCACCCGTGCTACGGGCTCTAAACACGATCATTCCCTGTGAGTTGATCGATGGCTGTCCATAGCTACTGAACACAACAGTATGACCGGGAATTGATATGCTATTGTTCACGATCGTATGCCAACTGAATGGTTCCGGGATCAAACGTTTGGAAGTTTGAGTACTTGGGATTGCTTTTACGAGGCGATCAGTGCGTTGGGCGCTGGTCGGAGCTTCAAATGTTAGGAAAATTAAACTTGAGAGAGTTAGTAATGTTGCGACTAACAAAAGCCGAATGTTCATTTTTCACCTCCACGATCAATCGCGCCGATGAAACCAATTGATCGATTCAAACTATCATCTTCAGAAGACGGTTTTGGCCAATTCCAAAACTTCGCCGAAATAGTAATTCCGCCGAATCAGGCGGCTGATTTTTACTGCACGTCTCAAATGCTTTTACGCAAATGGAAAATCCTATACAGTTTAAGCGCAATTCACGTGCCAACCGATTTGTCGAATTAACCGATAATTATTGATAGAATATCCACATTTATTCAATCGACTCAATATGAATTGAGCATCGGAGTGCGAAGTTTTGCACGGTGAACAAGTATATCGAGTGAATTCTCACATTTCGCCGTTGATATCGACTCGTGATCGAAATTCCCAATTAAGATTGTAAAATGTGTAAGTTTAAGGACAACGATGTAATAAAATGAGCTATACTGACTACCTTACAACTACGTAGTTTGAAGAATCTATGAACGGCTTTTTAAGCAGATACTCGACGTATATTTACGCTACTCTTCGCATCGTCACCGGGTTTTTATTTATGTGGCACGGCTCACAGAAGTTGCTCGGTTTTCCGCCTGCCGCTTCGGGCAGCGAACTATCGACGGCTATGGCGATCGGCGGCGGGATCGAACTGATCGGTGGCCTGATGATAATGATCGGCTTCTTTGCAGGCTTGGCAGCATTCGTGGCAAGTGGACTGATGGCGGTAGCATATTTTGGCTGGCATTTTAGTACGCAAGCCGTTTTGCCGATTCAAAATAAGGGCGAACTCGCCGTTTTGTATTGCTTTGTACTACTCTACATCGCGGCCCGCGGGTCGGGCGTGTGGAGCGTTGATTCGATCTTTCGCGGTGTCAAAATCGCGGATTAGTAACCCCAAACCTATGACAAAAATGATCATCACGATCGCGGCGTTACTACTTTTTGTCGTTTCGGCATTTGCGCAGACGCCGCAAGCACCGACAACGACCCTGAAAGTAGGCGATGTCGCCCCTGATTTTACTTTGACCGACACAACCGGCAATCCGGTAACGCTAAGTGAATATCGCGGCAAAAAGAATGTCGTCTTGGCATTCTATGTTCTCGCCTTTACCGGTGGCTGAACGAAGGAACTCCAGGCGTATCAGGCTGATATCGCCAAATTTGCCGCGACAGAAACACAGGTTTTAGGGATCAGTATGGACAGCTTTGCGGCTAATAAGCGCTTTGCCGAAGACATCAAGGTAACGTTTCCGTTGCTTAGCGATTGGAAACGTTCAACGACCAAGCAGTATGGTTTATTTAACGAAACCAGCGGTTACGGCGTCCGAGCCACATTTGTGATCGACAAGCAGGGCAAGATCGATCATCTTGAGGTCGGCAAAACGGCGATCGATCCGACCGGGGCATTTCAGGCCTGCGATCTGATCCAAAAACGAAAGGACGATGCCCGTAAAAAGCCGTAATATTCCTTTTCGATACGCTAAAGGTTAACCACGAAGATTTTCCGGTTCGATCGCCTCTGCGGTCAGGTCGCCATCAGCGTCTTTCATAAGTATCTCGATGCGCCGTTCGGCATTTGCCAGGCGCTCACGGCATTTGCGTGAAAGTTTGACGCCGCGTTCAAAAAGTTCAAGGCTTTCCTCTAACCGAAGATCGCCGCTTTCGAGACTATTGACGATCAATTCCAGTTCTTCGAGGGACTTTTCAAAAGTGTTTTCCATAATTATTTGATTAGCTCTTCGGCTTGTCGTAATAGATCCGCCAGATTCCCAATACCGAGCTGGTTTGCGGTCTTATTGATCCCGCCCATCGCGATCGAGATGATCTCCTGGCCGATCTTCTTAGCAATGTCAGTAGCAAGTTGTTCGTCTCGGACCCCGACGATCTGCCAACGAGCACCGTTTCGCCGCATTTTTAGTTCGAGCGGATGTTCGGGCAACTTGCTCTTTACGATAGCATTGTCGCCGGAGACCTTAATGTCCAAATATTGACCCGCTCCCAGGACCATCGCGGCAAAAGGCACATTACCAAATCGCTCGACCCGCTCGCGGATCAATCCCGGCAGTACCGCCCGGGCACGGTCCTTAACCGCCGGCATCATTGGGGCAGCGACCTTTGTTAACTGGCCAACGATCGCCGGCGGAAGTCCGCGGCCATAAATTTCAACGGCTTTGACCGTGATCTGCGGCAGAAAGTCATCGACCACATTATCAATATTTATTAGCTCATCTATCTCGTTTTGATCGTCTCGTTTGGCAGCATCGATCAGCAACGCGAGTGAATATTGCGGTGTATCCTTCAATCGCTGCCAGTATATATAAGATCCAAGACTGCCGATCAGTGATATTACTGCGACCAATGCCAAACCGATCACAAGAAATCGCTTTCGCCGGCCTGCCGCAGTATTCTCTTGTAAATAGATTCTCATTACGGAAAACCGCGGTTATTCAGCGGCGATCACCTCAGCGTCAAGTTTGCCTTTCTCGAGTCGTATAACCAATCTATCGCCGGGTTTGGTCTCAGACGGATCTCGCAATACGCGCCCATCAACGGCTTGCGTGATCGAATAACCGCGAATAAGCACTGCCAACGGAGAAAGAGCGTCGAGCTTTGCGATCTGCAGCTTCAACGCGTCAATTTTGGCATTCACACATCGTTTAGCCTCCGCTGTCCGCCGATGATCCAGCAGCGTCAATCTGCTCTCGGCAGCCGCGAGCCGGGCCATTACCGTCTGCGGAGTCAAACGCGACGCTGAGAGATTATAGCGATCTCTGATCGTTCGAAAGCCGACGGCAAAGCTCTCGTTCATTCGCCCGATCACCCCATCCACGTCGCCACGCGTCTCGAGGACACGATAGCTTATAAGCTGAGAAAGCGTTTGTTCTGCCGAAATGAGCCCATTTATTAGATCGATCTCCCGGCCGGCTACGATCTCGGCTGCAGCAGATGGCGTTGGAGCCCTAAGGTCGGCAACCATATCAGCGATGGTCCAATCGATCTCGTGTCCGACAGCGGATATTACCGGGATCGAGCTTGATCTGATAGCACGAGCAAGTTGCTCGTCGTTAAATGCCCAGAGGTCTTCGGCCGAGCCGCCGCCGCGTCCGACGATCATCACGTCGATCTTGTCAGTGTCCGGCAGAGTCAGGTTGTATTCGTTGGTGTCACAGACGGCCTTTCGGATACTGTCCGCCGCTCCCTCGCCCTGAACGAGCGTCGGAACGAGCACGATGCTTACGGTTCCGGCCCGCCTTGTTAAGACATTGTAAATATCGTGATACGCCGCACCGGTCGAACTTGTGACGACCGCAACCTTACGTGGAAAAAAGGGCAGCGGGCGTTTTAGCTCTGGTGCAAAGAGGCCTTCGCGCTCAAGGCTTGCCTTGATCTGTTCAAATGCCGCCCTTAAGGCTCCTTCGCCGGACGGTTCAAGCGATTCGACGACGATCTGCGTCTCGCCGCGTGCCGGATAAAAGCTGATCTTGCCTCGGACCCGGACCGTTATGCCATTCTGCGGCTTGAACCTGATGCGGAAATTCGTGCCTTTCCAGCAAACGCATTTGATCTGAGCGGAGCCGTCATTAAGGTTGAAATACCAATGCCCTGAGCTCGCCGCGACAAAGTTTACAACCTCGCCCTCGACCCAAATATTGGAAAACTGCCGCTCCAATGCACCGCGCACTTCAGCGTTGAGTTCGGAAACCGATAGTGGCCGTCTTTCGGGTTCCTCAAAAAGTGTTTGTAACAGTGGATTATCCAATAAGCTTCGCCGTCAGATGATCTCGAATATCTAATTTGAACATAATTTAGTTCGATTGTCAGCGTGTACGGGGTCGTTCGCCGATCGACGAATGGCCTGGGTCGTTGAGCAATGGTTTTCGACCGTGATCTGTATAAATTTTACGGTCGAGGGCGGCTTTGCCATATTATTTATTGCCGACCGAGTTGATCGTCACGTACGTATTCTCACGCTTTGCTTTGATCTTGAGCCGCGGAGAATTGCCGGCGGCTGAGTCGGAGCGATACGTGACAATATAGGCGGTGCGGAGTTGGATGACGATATCTTCATACGCCTTTTGGATCTGAGAGATCTGCGAGATCGGATAATAGACTCCGCCCGAAACCTTTGCCAGTCGCTCGCCTTCGCCCTGTGATTTGGCAGACAGCGACATATATTTTTTACGCATCGGGTCGATATCCGCGTTCTGCCCCGAGGCGGCCGCGGCGATCAGGCCCGACGGAACGTAGAGCGGATAAATAAGTGCACCGCTCTCCTGGATCGACCCCATAAGCGAATCAAACGCTAGAAAAGAGCGATTATCTTCGCCGTCAGTTAGGATGACGATCGCGGTGCGTTCGCCCTTTAGTGGCCTAAGCGTGTCTGCAACCGTAAACGCAAGAGCGTCGTAGAATGCCGTGCCGCCGCCGGCGTCAAACGTATCGAGACTTTCAGACAACCTTCCTCGATCAGTCGTAAACTTCGAAAGCACTTTGGAGTCGTCGTTGAACGTGATGATCGCCACACGGTCATTTTTGTCAACGGTTTCGACAAACGCCCGGGCAGCCTTGCGAATAAAATTTACGTAATTCTCAACGCTGCCAGACACGTCCAGCAACAAAACCAGATTGAACGGAGCGGTTGACTGTGTGACGCCGAGCACTTGACGACTCACTCCTCCCTCCGTGACATCAAAATCCTTTACTCCCAGTCCTGCGATCGCACGATTGTCGAGGCCGGTCACGCGGACTAGGGCAGAATGTGTTTCCGCTGCCGCGACATCTGGCATTTCACGTTTGGCAGCGAATTCGGGTTCCTTTTTCAAAGGCGGAAGGCTGCGAGCATAGTCGCCGTAGTATTTAGGTGCTGCACGGCGGATCGCCTCCATTAAAAGTGAGTCGCCGCTACGGACGATCGCCTTTGCGGCATTTGTGAGAGGGCGTTCGCGGAGGTCGCTTCCGACTTCGTTTGGCGGTACATTGATCAGCACGATCCCGCGGGCGGTCGTCAAATCGAGTACGATCGTACCGGACCTTTCACGATTCAATTTCACTTTCTTATCTTTTGGATTTGATTTCACGTCGCTTACTTCGGCTCCGCTTTCGGTATCGGGGACAGGTTTTTCGGTTCTTAATACCGCTTCGCCGCGGTGCGTGCCCTTTATTTCGAATCTGCCGCCCGACCGTTCCTTGATATCTTCAAGATCGAAATCGGCAACATAACGGGGCCGCGACTCGGTCCACTTAAGCGAATACTTTATCTCATCTGACGGCACGTCCAATGTGATGGTCCCGATTTCTGTTTTTGCATTCACTGAGGCGATATTACCCGACACCTCGACCGCCCCGTCTCGTGTCTCGACATTTATTGAGACTCTTTCAGGTACGGTTACGACAACGTCGATCCGCTTCTTAGGGTCAGCCGGCACTATCACGATAACCGCTCGGCCTCCTGAACTTGTTATCTTTAGTTCAGTTTCGGAAAGGGCCTTCGGCGATGTGGCAACGAGTTTTGAAACGACATCGTCGCCCGATTCGGCAATAACGGCAACGCGGCCGGATCGATTGACGATTTCGATGCTCGCTCCCGGAGCAAGTTTCAGTTCACGCACCACGTCCTGTGCCGCTACGACCGTAGCCGCAAACGCCATCGAAATAACTGTCGCGAAAGTTCTGAAAAGGGAATGCTGCATCGCTTATCCGGGAAACAATTTCAACAATTACCGGTCCGATCACGGACGACTCGGTATACGTCCGGACTGAATGAGGCGTGCTCGAACGCGTTCCTGCCATTTCTTACGCGGGCGATCGTTGTCTTCAAACCTTTCGAGTAGATCGGCCATTGGTTCGCCGCCTGCGAGCCGCGTTTTCAAATAAAGCAACGCGACAATTATAGAAGAAAACGAAACCGCAAAGATCTGCAACGGCAAGAAAAAGATCTGAATAAGCGACTCGAGTACAGCGTGTTTCACCCGCGAACGCATATCTTTTTTTTCGCCGCGGACCTCAACGGCGGAACGAGGGCCGACGCGAATATTCAGGTCACCCTCCTTTTCACTCGACACATTTGGCTGCTGGTCAGTTGTCTCGGGGTTCTTTTCCGTAACCGCATTATCGTTTTGAGTGACCTCGACCGGAGCATTTGCCTTCGGATCGAAAGCCTTCGCCGTGACGCCAACGACGAACGATAGTGCACCTGCGAGCACCATCGGCAGCAGAAACATAATTACCGCGGCGGCGAGCGATGTCGTGAATGATCGGGCCGTCAACAGACGCGAGCGACGAAATCCGCCACGAACGCTGAGATTCTCAAGGATCGCGACAGGGGCGATCAACATACACACGACATATCCGTAAAGAAATCCGCCGATCACTCCGACAAGTGCTCCACCACCGGCAAAAAGTGCCGGATCGACCGAAGATCCGGTCGCACTCGTGAGAGCCCAAGCGGTCCCACCAAAACCGATCAAACCGGCAAGAGCAGCAATTGCTGCGAAAATGAACGGGACAAAAACCGTGACGATCCCATTAACACTGATTTTTTTCCATTTGCGCCGTGTTTCGGCTAATGCCGGGCGTAAACGCACAGGCCGCAACGGTACCGCGAGATACTGAGCTACGATCCAGACGATGGTTGCAACGGTCAACGTCGTGAAAAACGCAGTCGCGATCGACGAGATCAACACGATAGCGCCGATCAGGGCGTTGCCTGTCGTTTCGGCAATTGTCCCGCTGATCTTGAGAAATGAAATTGTTACTTGTGCGATCGTCAATAGAGCGACCGGTAGTAAAAAGAATGTCGTAAGCAGCAGAAACTTCGGTAGGTGTTCGCTATATATAACCAACGCTCGCCGCAACAGCCCAAAGATACCTTCCGCTCGCGAACGCATTACACTGGCAAATGCTTCGGCAGTCTGCGGGCGATTATCGGGGTCTTTATCCAGAGCAGAGTGGATCGCTAATCGCATTTTACGACGGACTTTTTTTGCCTTGATCGGTGGTGCCTCAACATTCTTGTGCGACTCCATCACTTCCTTAAAGTCACCCGAAAACGGCGTCTCTCCTGAAAGCATCTGATAGGCGATAACTCCGAGGCTGTAGATATCAGAACGCGGATCCAGGTGTTCACCGCGGCATTGCTCGGGTGACATATAGAGCGGCGTACCCAAGACAGCGCCGACTCGCGTAAGGCCGGAGGTGGTTGGCGAATCAAGTAACGATTTCCCGGTAGAATGCTTTGGGGTGATTCGCAGCGGTGTCGGCGAAAGATCGGCGATCATCTGTGTGCCGACAGTTTCCTGATCGACATTGTCATAGTCAAGGTCGGAAAGTATTGCAGTTTTGCATTCGTCGCCGACCGGATCCACACTAACTGTCGAACCATCTCCCGCCCGCGTCGAGCTTTCGATAGTCTGAGCGATCGTCGACGCCTCGGAAATAATTGTTGAGCCGCCCGCGTCGGCAATTGTGCCCTCGCCGGCATTACCTGAAAGTGTGGTTCGTGCGGGCGATGCGTATGTCGGCATCGGCTGGTAACGCTGGCCGCCCGGAGTTTGCTCGCCGTCAGCCTGATCTTCGAGTTTGGCTATGCCAAAATCGAGCACCTTTACCGTATATCCGCCGCGCTGATTAGGTTCGAGCCAAATATTGTCGGGCTTGAGGTCGCGGTGAATAATGCCTTGTTCGTGAGCTTCCTGAACTGCGGAACAGACCTGTTCGAGAATGTCGAGCGTCCACGCGACCGGCAGATTTCGCTCTTCGTCGAGTATTTCGCCGAGGGTACAACCGTCGAGGTACTCCATTACGAGATACGCGACCTGTCCTACGTTCGACTCGGCAAATCCAAAATCGGTAACATTTACGACATTCGGATGCCTCAATCGCCCCGCGGCTCTTGCCTCACGTCTGAATCGCTCGACAAATTCGGCCCGCTGCATATATTGCGGAGCGATGATCTTGACCGCTACAGGCCGTTCGGTGCCCAGATGTGTTGCCAGATAGACGGTCCCCATACCGCCGCGACCCAACTCGCGTTCGATGTGGTATTTGCCGTCGACTGTCTGCCCAACAAAGTCCAAGTGATCCATACCTGTATGTCCAAAAACTCTAACCGAGTTAACGATCCTATTGCAAGTAATTACGCCACGTCTGCCGCATTAGTTTGGGATAACTCGTAATGTTTTGTAAAAATCCGTTATCAATACATCAACTCAGCCCGGAGTCCAGTTAATTCTAATTAAGAAACTTCGGCAAAAAGCGTGCTTGAGGGCACGAGTTGCCGTGCCATTTGTCGTGCCAAAAATCGTGCCATTTTTGAACTTTTTGCTGCCCTGTAAGTATTGTCAATACAGCTCTTATCGTCACAAATCGTGCCATTTTTCGTCTGTGCAAGGCCCTTCGCCTATGTCAAAGTTCAACCTTTGAGCATAGTTTGATCAGGCATCATTTACATATCGCTTTGCGGTCGATTTGCCGATGCCGAGCAACAAAGCGATCTCCGACAAACTGCGGCCTTCCGATGCCAACCGCTTGGCTCGGCCGATCCGGCCACTACGCTTTGTACGCTTCACGGTCGATCCGGTGGAATATCGCCGCCGCAAAGCGAAATGTCCCTCTTCAGATTCAGATGCCAGAAAATCGAAACCGAGAAAATTTTCTGAACTCGTAGCGTCGGCCACTTTGGTGCCCAACTGAGCGGCGAGATCGAATTTGGCTAAGCGATAGACCGCGACGTTGTCTTCGCCATACTCGATGCGGCCCGAACGGCACTTGATCTGTTTGAGATACCTTAGATCCGGCGATAGGCGGGAACGTCCGATCGCAAAGATCGAGTCGGCGACCTTTACGAGGTCGCCTGAACCCTGCAGATCTTGCTCTGTCAAAGGGCCGTGCCGTAGTGACTTGGGCGTGTGAGCGACGATCAGGATCGATATTTCGCGTGATTTCTTGAGTTTCTGCAGTTGATGCATCAACTTAAAGGCTACGGTCGCATTGGCGATGGTGCCGGGTGTCAGAAAGGATAGGTTGTCGATGATCAAGATCTGGACATCGTGGTCCGCGATCCGATTATCAAAATCCTGCAGGAGCATATCTGTAAAACTGTAATATCCCTCGATCATATTGCCGTCCCAGTAATCCTCACCGCGCAAAAAGTTGGGTGACATCTCATATTTGTCTTCAAGCGTGACGCCGTCCTCGCCGATGACGGCATAGCGCTGTCGGAATTGAGCCCGGTCGAGTTCGAAATCGATATAGAGAACCTTTTTCGGTTCCAGTGCAGGTGTCTGGCGATCGTCGAATGGCGGGATCCGCTTGTCCCGTGCGAGACACTCGGCGATCTGCGTCGCCAAAACGCTCTTGCCCACACCGAATGGGAAAAGAGGATCGACAGTTCCATCTCGTGCCAGAATGGCCCGAAGACCTCTTTGATAGAGGAACTTTCGTATTCGTGTTCAAGAAAATAGTCGGCGGGCTCGACAATGAGCATATCGGGAGCATCCGCATAAGCCCTCGGGTCACGCTGCGGTCCTGATCCTCATACATCTTCTGCAGTTCCGGATTCGGCACCCAACTGCTCGGTAATTTGTAACTCTTTTCTTGATACGAATACTGATCCGCACCCGACCCTACGCCATCCGACTCTTCGATAATCTCAGTCATACGCGAATTCTATTCCGAGTTGGATGTGCCGTCAAGAGCAGATTGTTGCAAAGATGCAACAAATGTTGCCGCCGAGATGCGGATCCCTCACCACAGAGCCACGGAGAGCAGAGAGAAAGACTCGTTGAAAGACTTCTGTGAACTCCGTGACTCCTTAGTGAATTATGCTTACCGCATAACTGGCTGGCCGGTGGACCTCGACGTCACCCCGGGAACACATCACCAATAAATTCCGACACTAAAGGGGGTTGAACAGATCGAGACGGATGTTGCTCCCTTTTAGGGAGCGAACGATAACCCGGATATTTCCCCGGGGTTTCACCCCGGGCTATTATCTTCGTCACCTTCGGCGACGCCCGGAGATTGAAGAGTCACCGGCTAGAGCGAAGACTTCGAGGCAGCAAAATGGATTGCTGATTGGCATTGATCTTCTAAAGTCCGCAGAGCGTTTTGCGGTCATCAATTTTCGTTGCAATTCCTACAGCATTATTGTAGTGTGAGGTTAATATGAAAAAGATTTTTGTATCGTTGCTTTTCCTGCCTATTCTGTTTTCCATTACGCAGGCTCAATATTTCTCATCGACGACGGCAGCGAACGCCGGAGCGAAATTCCGAGCCGGTGATAGCGACGGAGCTATCGCGATTTTGACCAAGGCAATCGAGAAAGGGAAAGATCTCTACGAAGCACACCTAATGCGCGGGAATATTCGATCCATGAAGGGCGATCTGGATGGAGCCATCGCGGATTATTCCGTGGCGCTGGAGATCGATCCGGCGGCGGGCGAAGTTTATCAGAAACGGGCGATGTACCGAAAGTTTAAGCGGGATTACGCCGGAGCGGTCAAGGACCTCGATTCGGCTATTGCAAATTCGAAATACCCGGCCCGAATTTTCGTCGACCGTGGACGGGTCAAAGAAGATCTCGGCGACGCGAACGGTGCACTGGCGGATTTTCAAGCCGCATTGTCCTACGAACCAAGGCTCGCGTCAGCGGTTATCGGCATTTCTCAACTTCGTGAAAGGGCCGGTGAACGTGACAGTGCGATCCTTGTGCTCAGCGACTTCCTTGCCGCGTTTGAAGGACGTCACGCGGGCAAAGAGCCAGTAGCCAACGTTGATATCGTCGGCGGTGGTGCTGCCGTCAAACGTGAGTCGGGCGAAAGCAAGGACAAACAGGAGTTCCTAATTTCGACCGGCGTCGTGAGGTCCCGGCCTTCAACAAGAGAAGAATCGGATAGGGAGACTGCTCAGATGGAGCAAATGCTGAATGTTTCCCACGCGTACATGACGATAGGCCGAATTTATATCGATAATGGCGACGACGTCAAGGCTCTTGAGAACATCGAAAAAGGACTCAAGATGAATCCTCAAGACCCTTACGGCTACTCTTTACGCAGCCGGATCCGCTGGAAACTCGCCGATCTACGCGGTGTCATCGACGACATGACCAAGGTCGTTGCATCCCCGATGCGTTCGCCAGGCTATCACCTCGATAGAGCAATATTGTTAACGCTACAGGGAAAAGACGCCGAGGCCGCCGCCGAATTCGCCCTTCATCAGAAAATATTCCCTGCACTTACCGACGAAAAGATACAGACCCAGATCGAACGTGCAAAAGAACTCCGAACTGGTGCTCCTTCGAAGCCATAATCGCAGATGTCCTGAGCGACGCGGCTAGGCGGAGGTAGCGGTTGTCGGTCGATTGCGGTATTGGATAAATGTATGAGCGATGACGGTCACGACGATCACTACGCCACCGAGAATCGCCCACTTTTGTGGCTGTTCGCCGACAAAGAAGAAGACCCAGACCGGATTTAGCAGCGGTTCGATAAAGCCTATGATCGAGGCATCAAGTGGGCGAGTGCCGCGGTTGACGCCCTTAATAAATAGAATGTATGCGACACCGATCTGAAAAATTCCTAGAAACCCGACCGCTGCGGCATCCATTAGCGTCATTTTCGGTATGGCGGCGATCCCGGACGGCAGCATAATAAGCGCGAGCAGTAAATTGCCGTAGATGACGGTGATCGTCGAATTCATCGCCGCCGCCCGCGGATGACGCAGGAGCATTATGTAAAGTCCGAGAGCGATGCCCGAACCCAATGCCGCGATGTTACCCTGATAATCGCCGATATTGAGATCGCCGACAAAGAAAAGACTCATTCCGCCAATACAGAAAACGATCGTGACGAGATCACGCAGGTGAAACTTTTCGCCGATGATGAAGGGTGCAAGGACCAGAATGTAGATCGGGGCCGTGTACTGGAGAAATATAGCGTTGGCGGCGGTCGTGTGCTTGGTGGCCCACACGAAGAGAAACAGAAGAGAGGCATAGATGCCCGACGCCATCAGGCCGAACGCGTTTATCCGCAATCCATTGCGCCGCGTGACGATCAAGACCGTAATTCCGGCCAGCAATGAACGAAAAAATGTTACCTGATATGCGTCAAGATTGGTCGCAAGCTTGATGAACATCCCGCCGGTACTCCAGAGCAGGACCGCGAGGACGACCAAGACAACAGGCGGAATTGGTTTCTTTTCTTGGACCACGAGAGATTTGTACCACACGGAGCACGGAGAACACAGACGGGCCAATTGATTTTTTATCTATGTGCCCGCTGTGATCTCTGTGTTGGACCGGTTTGCTTATTCGTCGCTGGTCGCGGACGCGATAGTTTCGCGAAGAACCTTAGCAGACGTCGTGGCAGGCTGCAGGACTAGATCCTCGACGTTGCCGTGGATCTTTTTGCCAAAGATGGCATTCCACGGGGGTATTACTATACTGACGTTGCCGGACGCAATAGCCTGACACGAAAGGCGAATGAAAGGTTTGGGTTCGTCCGGCTGGTTATAGCCGAATATCTTCATCTGTCGGCGTTCACGCGGGCTGACGTCGGTCAATTTGTCCTGTCCGCCTAAAACTCCGACCCAGCAGGTTCCGCACGAGGCAGCAGTACACTCGACCGGTACCGGGCCTTCCCAGCAGCGTTCGTCCTTGGCCTGCCAATTCTGCGAGCGGTCATTGGCCGAGGCTCCGGTGACCTCCTGATCCTGCATTATGGCAAATTTGCCGGCGGCACTTAGCGACGCGAAATTGACCGAAAACTTCTTATTGACCGTCTTGAGAAAGCCGAATATGCCCTGGGAATCGTCAGTTGCACGCTCGGTGACGATCGCATCGGGCGATTTCGACATTATTCCGGACGCCTTTTCTATTTCGCCGGCGGCGGCCTTGAAAGCATCAAGTCCGACTTGATTTAGTGTTGCGAGGCCGACAGCGACGATCGCATTTACCAACTTCCGATCAGCCTTTAGCTTTTCGGCGACAAGTATCGCGATCTGCTTGATCTCCTCGGCAAGCTCGTGCGTCTGATCGGTGAAGACCACAGCCTCGGCCTCAATGGCCGCTTTTACCGTTTTCCAGTAACGATGGCCGTAGAGGAAATGGTGCGAAGTGTCGATCTGACCGGCAATGTCGAAATTGCCCTGCATACCAAAGCTGTGCAGGGTCGCATCACGGTCTTCGGCAGCGTCGATCGCCAGTTTGAGACTGAGCGGATAAAACCGGAACCAGATCTGCACGGCATTCTTATCGACCTCGTGGATCTCCGGCAAAAGCGTCTCAACCGCGGCGAGCCAGTCAGACTCGGTAAAATTAGCTAGATATGTTTCAAGATTCGTCATGCGTTTATTGCTCTCTATTATATTGGAAGAAATCGCCAAGTTATCGAAACTTGAAACTTTATCAAATTCTAGTAAACAAATCCAAATTCGATATGGGTAAAAACTGACGTCTAAGTTTGACAAAATCTAAGGGGGGGTATTACTATTGGCGCCCTGTTTCAGGACTTCCGAAATGGACGGACGAATTTTCCACATAAAAGAAATCCTCTCACAAAATTTGGGACACGCTTGGTGTGTGGACGAAATGGCTCGTATTGCCGAACTTTCTGGCTCACATTTTCTTAATCTTTTCAAGAAAGAGATCGGAATGCCGCCAATGGCGTATCTTTGTAGTCTTAGGTTGGAGCGAGCCAAATTTTTGATCGAAACGACATTTCTGCGGATCAAAGAGATTGGAGTTCAAACCGGACTCGTCAATGACACCCAATTTACCCGCTGCTTCAAAAAGAAATTCGGTATAACTCCGTCCGCATATCGCAAACGTTGTTGGGAAATCGAACAGTCAATTCCGCCAAATAGACAGTAATATGAGTTTCCGCCTATAAATAAGATTTTTCAACAAGAAATAATTGTTGTGTTTAACAAAGCAAAAAAATATCCTGAATCGTCAGCGTTCCACACAAATTAATTAGGAGAGTAACTATGAAGAAGATATTGGCGGAATTGCCTATTCGCAGAATTATTTTGGTTTCCATAATTCTTGGAGGCTTGTTAGGAAGTGTTAATATTGAGGCAAATCTGGGGCCTCCGTCGTGTACCCCTCCCCCAGGGGGCTGTACGAATGAAGGTTGTCACAATTCACGTCCTGACGGTCAGGGATATCAAGTATGTCTCTTTTCAGGAAATAACTGCCCTCCATTAACACAATGTCAGTAATTTTAGCGATGATGAGGAGGAATGTGAATGAGAAAGTGCAAATATCCGAGTAGTTGTGTCTTATTTATAGCTTTGTTATCCATATTCCTACTTTTCTCGTCCGTTTTGTGTCAAAAGCAAGAAACGAAAAATACTAGAGAATTGCTCATTTGGCAGCAACGTGTAGATGAGCTGACAAACGGAATTTTTAACGATTCTAAGTCAGTCGATGATTCTGAAAGAACATTTTATCTGGCTCTGTTGGCAAAAATGTGGTGGAAAGTTGATTCCGCCGAAGCCCATAGATTCCTAAAGAAGGCGTCCGACTTGATGTTGAGAGATGTGGAGTTAGACGACACAATCGATCTTTCGAAAAAGATCAAATATAGTCAAAAGACACTCCAAATTATCGCCTCGCTCGATGAGCAATTGAGTCAATCATTGACCGAGAAGATTGCAAAGATCCTCGAAACAAAAGGAAATGGCGATAAGGCGAACGCCGATTCCTTTGTAATGATTGGACTTCAAATTGTTGAAAAAAATCCACAGCTAGGATATGCGTTGGGGGTGAAATCTCTCAATTACGGGTACGCTGAACGGCTGCACGCATTGATTCTAAAGTTGAATTTTAAGGATTCGATACTCGCCGAAGGTTTATTTCAGCTTGCGTTGGCGGCTGTCAGACGAAACTTCGGCTATCAATCTGCCGGAGGTCTTGGGATCATAGTTTTTGAGGTTCGCGATGGCAAAACATTTTCGGATACGGCTCGACGGTCTTATCTTGAGTTATTAGCAGAAATGATCTCAGCCGCAACATTGAGTGAACCTGACCGAGCCACGCGATGTGAGATTCTACCTTTGTTAACTGAGCGGCTTGATAAATTTGACGAATACTTGCCGAATCTGGCTCTGACTGTTCGGCAGCAGGTGCAGCTATGCCTACCGTTTGTTACCGGCTATACAGCAGGAATAACCAAGGCGGAGACAGGCGATAATGGCCCGCAGACTGCTGATGAATTCATACGCGCTGCTCGGGACACCAATGACCGTGGACTTAAAGTGCATTATTTCCACCGAGCTATAGAGAAACTTAACGACATGAAGAAATTCGAGGATATCGTTTCACTTCTTGACGATATGACTGAGGATGAACGTAATTTTATTCGTAATGACATATGGGAAGAATTTCGTGCGGACTATGCTTCTAAGTTGGCTCTTGTATATTTTGAAAATAAAGACCTGCCGGCAGTATATCGGGTTATTGACCGAACGCCAAAACGGATTCGACCCTATACAAGGTTTCGTATAGCATACAAAATCTCTCCGGTTAAAGATCGCGGATTTTATCTTGAAAATCTTGAAGGGATAAGGAAAGAACTCGACTCGATCGAAGTTAACGCTAAGGATGCGGCCAGTAATTACCTTACTCTTGCAGGATTATATCTAAAAATCCAACCCACCGAATCCGAAAGTATTTTTAGAAATGCGGTCAAATATATCAACAAAACAGATGATGAAAATCCGGACTTTTTACCCGAAAAGGATTGGGCCCCCTTGCAGGACTATGAGAGTCTTTCATCCGAATTGCTTGAAACGGATGAATCCAGTATTCAGGGTTCGCTGAAAACCATCAGCTCTCGACGGAGCCGGATACGGTTAAAGCTTGGTTTATTGGAATCGACTTTGCAAAGACTTGAGAAAGTTAAGAAAGATGTTGAGTTAGAAAAAAAGGTTCTCCGTACTCGAATGCCGAATCAATAAGTATATGCGAACAAAAATACTCTCACTAGGAGTTTGTTTTATACTTACCTTTGTAGTCGTTCTGATAATTAAAGGATCTTCCTACTTTATAGATATCATTGAAGATCTTCGCGGTTATGATTACACGGCAAAAATGTCGAAAGGGTATGATTGGATCGGACCTAAAAACGGGGAAGTAATTGATTTAACTTCCTTGAAAGATGAAAAGGGTATTTCTTTATCCGAAAAATCCAATGGCAGACTCACGTTGCTTACTGTTGTCGACCCAGGCTGTGCCGCATGCAAAGAAACCGAAGAGCAATTTCATTTTTTAAATGAAAAGGTTAAGGAGATCGGGGTTAATTATTATATAGTTTGCTTCTCTCCGAAAGTTCAAGCAAATGATCTATCGGCCTATGTGAAGTCGCTACATATGGACACTGAGTCGATGATTTGGACTAACGACTTTCAGAATGTCCTGCCTTCAATAAAAGCCATAGCTTTTCCCTCACACATTCTTATTGATTCTGCCGGCGATGTGATCAAGAGTTTCCCAGGGACTAGTAATGAGAATCGTGTACGAAACCGAATGGTTAGTAAGGTTCTTGAAGATGTAACGATTGAAAGTAATCAAAAAACAAATATCGATGAATGATCCGATTTTTTTTTCACTGAAGGCCGATCGTAGACGTATTCCCAGTTATAGGTAGAGGTGAACTGATTCAAATGTTGTCGTTAATCATACGAATTGCCGGTGTACTATTACTTGGGGCGATCGCGATGGTAGTGGTTTCGTGGGCATCTATGTCCGCAATTACCGCGGGGACTTTCTCACTTCTATTTGGAGCACTTGTTTCAGGGGGCATTTACCTTGTATTTGGCGTTATCGCCGGACTATTTTGGCCACGCGGATATATCTCGGGTGGATTGTCTCTTGCGTCGCCGATTATTATCTTCACTTGCCTGTATGTGTTGTTTAGCGGCTTTGGTCCCCGCTTCATCGCCATTGACCTGCCGATCCTAGCGATTTGTACGTTCTCGGCGGTGCTCGGGTGTTTTATCGGAAAGCGTCTGACTAACCTGTACATTGGTCGCACGAATTAAATAACGAGTATTCGCCCGGTTTTCTAGCCTTACCTTATTTATTGTTGCCGGGAAGACTCCCTTGCTCTGAGCACCTCTACTTCGTGCCGAAACGTAGCCGTTTCAACTTTCTCTATAATTTGCGATTACCGGACCTGTCGGCTTGACAAGAACAGGTCAAATTCATAATATCTAAAGTTTCGGACTATAGCGGTCTGGGTTGCCTTGTGACTCCACGTGAGAAAACAAGGATGATTTTTGAGAATTGAAACACGGATTGTTGCGTAAAGACGGTCATCACAGGCCGTTCGGTGAAACTGAACATATCTTTTATACCACGCTACAGCAAAGTCTCAATTTCTCGGGAAGACGGTTCAATTTAATTAACTAAGCAAGCTGAATGCTGCTTGAGCTAACTGCCGGACACGTCCGGCAAGAGTCAGGTAAGAGAGAACTTTTGCCTTTCGAAGTTTTAAATTTAAGGTAACGAAAAATGCCGACGATCAACCAATTAGTTAGAAAAGGACGCCAACGCGTTAAGTATAAAACGGCCAGCCCCGCTCTGCAGTCAAATCCGCAGAAGCGTGGGGTTTGCACACGTGTCTACACCTCGACACCGAAAAAGCCGAACTCGGCTCTTCGTAAGGTTGCTCGTGTGCGTCTGACCAACCAGATCGAAGTCACGACCTACATTCCGGGTATCGGGCATAACCTGCAGGAGCACTCGATCGTGCTTATCCGCGGCGGCCGCGTCAAGGATCTTCCGGGTGTTCGTTATCACGTTGTCCGCGGTACGCTAGATGCCTCAGGCGTCGCAAACCGCAATCAGGCCCGTTCGAAGTACGGTGCAAAACGTCCGAAGGGAGCTAAGTAATAGAATATGCCAAGACGTAGAGTTGCAGGAAGAAGAGAAGTATTGCCGGATCCGATCTATAACAGCATCGCCGTGACCAAGTTTATTAACGGTCTGATGTGGGAAGGCAAAAAGAGCGTCGCTGAGCAGATCTTTTACGCGGCGATGGACAAGCTTGCCGAAAAGACCGGTGAAGAGCCGATCAAGGTATTTAAGAAAGCTATTGACGGCGTCGCTCCGACCCTCGAGGTCAAGTCACGCCGCATCGGTGGTGCAACATATCAGGTGCCGCTCGAAGTCAGCCGTGACCGCCGCAATACGCTGGCGATCCGCTGGATCGTATTGAACGCACGCAACCGCAGTGAGAAAACGATGGTCGACCGCCTGGTAGGCGAGTTGCTCGACTCCACAAACGGTCGCGGCGGAGCGATGAAGAAGAAGGACGACGTCCACCGTATGGCAGAGGCCAACAAGGCGTTCGCACATTACAGGTTCTAGTGAATTGTAGATCGTAGGTGGTCAATAGAAATACTACCTGCGATCTGCGTTTAACGATTTACGAAAATGGCAAAGATCAGTTTAGACAAATTTAGAAACATCGGCATCATGGCCCATATCGACGCGGGTAAGACCACGACGACGGAGCGCGTGCTGTTTTACACCGGTGTTTCGCACAAGATCGGCGAAGTTCACGAAGGAACGGCGACGATGGACTGGATGGAGCAGGAGCAGGAGCGCGGCATTACGATCACGTCCGCCGCAACTACCTGTTTTTGGACTCGCAACAACGTCGAGCACCGCATTAACATTATTGATACGCCGGGCCACGTCGATTTCACAATGGAGGTCGAGCGTTCGCTGCGTGTTCTTGACGGTGCGGTTTGTGTTTTCGACGGCGTTGCCGGCGTTGAGCCGCAGTCTGAGACGGTTTGGCGTCAGGCCGACAAATACGGCGTGCCGCGCATTTGCTTTATCAACAAACTCGATCGTGCCGGTGCTTCATTCGAACGTTCATTTGATTCGATCCTGACCAGGCTCGGCGCAAATGCGGTAGCTATGCAGTTGCCGATCGGTTTGGAAGAGCATTTCAAGGGCGTTGTTGACCTGATCACGATGAAGGCATTTGTCTGGAGTGATGAGGCCAAGGGAGCAAACTACGAAACTCTCGAGATCCCTGCTGACCTGCTCGACGCTTCGAAAGCGGCCCGCGACAAACTCGTTGAGGCTGTCTCGGCCATCGATGACGACCTTATGATGAAGTACCTTGAGGGCGAAGAGATCTCCGAAGATGAGATCCGTGTCGCTCTCCGAAAGGGAACTCTCGCAATGAAGATCGTGCCGGTTTTCACCGGTTCGGCATTTAAGAACAAAGGCGTACAGACGTTGCTCGATGCGGTTATTGATTTTCTGCCGAGCCCGCTCGATATCCCTGCGATCGAAGGCGAAAATCCGCGAACAGGCGAAATTGAAACTCGTCCGCCGGATGAGAAAGCTCCGTTTTCGGGCCTTGTCTTCAAACTGATGGCTGACAAGCATTTGGGCCAGTTAGCTTTCGTCCGTATATATTCGGGAACCGTTTCATCGGGTTCGTATGTCACGAACACGATCAAAGATTCAAAGGAACGCGTCGGCCGTCTTATGCTGATGCACGCTAACAAGCGAGAAGATGTCGAAACCGCGTCGGCCGGTGAGATCGTTGCTATCGGCGGTATGAAAAATACCACCACAGGCGACACCGTATCGGACGAGTCAAAACCGATCATTCTTGAGTCGATGGATTTCCCGGAACCGGTTGTGCGTGTCGCGGTCGAGCCGAAAACCCGTCAGGACCAAGATAAAATGGGCATCGCTCTTAACCGCCTTGCTCAGGAAGATCCGAGTTTTCAGGTCACGACCGACCACGAGACCGGTCAGACGATCATCGCCGGTATGGGCGAACTGCACCTCGAGATCATCGTCGACCGCATGAAACGCGAATTCGGCGTCGAGGCGAACGTCGGCAAACCGCAGGTTGCTTATCGCGAAACGATCACGCAGGGAGCACCCGGTAAAGAGATATATAAGAAGCAGTCGGGCGGCCGTGGTAAATTTGGCCATGTGGAGCTCGAGATCGAACCGGCTCCGGGCGAGGGTTTTGTCTTCGAAGACAAGATCTCCGGTGGATCGATACCGCGTCAGTTCATCAAGCCGACGATGGAAGGCGTTCGCGATGCAATGCAGCGTGGTTTCCTTGCAGGCTACGAACTGGTCGATATCAAGGTCCGGTTGCTGTTTGGTTCGTATCACGAGGTCGACTCGGATGAAATTTCATTCAAACTGGCTGGTTCGTTCGCGTTTCAGGACGCGGTCAAAAAGGCCAAACCGGTACTGCTCGAACCGATCATGCGCATCGAGGTAGTCACGCCGGAAGAATATATGGGAGCTGTTAACGGCGACCTTAATCGCCGTCGCGGACAGATCGACAAGATGGAGCCGCGTCCGGGCAATGTTTCTGTCGTGACGGCATTTGTGCCGCTATCGGAAATGTTCGGTTATACGACGGATCTACGCAGCTCGACACAGGGACGAGCAACATCGAGTATGCATTTTGAGCGATATGACGAAGCTCCGCGAAATGTCGCCGAGGAAGTCATCGCGAAGATCAAGGGTACGGGAGCAAGTACCTAGGAGTTCGGAGTTCCACGCTAGGGTGGCCCGTAATAAATCAGCCAGCTAATGCTGGAACTCAAAACTAAGGAGAGATCATGAGCAAAGAGAAATTTGACCGCAGCAAGCCGCACGTAAACATTGGAACGATCGGACACGTGGATCACGGCAAGACGACATTGACGGCAGCGATCACGAAAGTGATGTCGAAGCACAATGCAAAGATGACGTTTCGCTCGTTCGATTCGATCGACAATGCACCTGAGGAGAAGGCACGAGGAATTACAATTGCTACTTCGCACGTGGAGTATGAGACGGCCAATCGTCACTACGCCCACGTCGACTGTCCGGGCCACGCCGATTATGTTAAGAACATGATCACGGGAGCGGCACAGATGGACGGAGCTATCCTTGTGGTTGCAGCGACTGACGGCCCTATGCCTCAGACCCGTGAGCACATCCTCTTGGGACGCCAGGTCGGTATCCCGACGATGGTCGTGTTCATGAACAAAGTTGACATGGTCGACGACGAAGAAATGCTCGAGCTGGTCGATATGGAGATCCGCGAGCTGCTGACAAGCTATGAATTCCCGGGCGACGACACACCGATCATTCAGGGTTCAGCACTTAAGGCACTCGAAGGCGACCCCGCGTGGGAAGCAAAGATCGACGAGTTGATGCAGGCGGTAGATGATTTCATCCCGACACCTGCCCGCGAGACGGACAAGCCGTTCCTGATGCCTGTGGAAGACATCTTTACGATCCAGGGTCGTGGAACAGTGGCAACGGGCCGAATCGAGCGTGGACAGATCAACGTCAACGAACCGGTCGAGATCGTCGGTATCAAGGATACGAGGAATTCGGTCGTAACCGGCGTTGAGATGTTCAAGAAGCTTCTCGACAGCGGAATGGCGGGCGACAACGTAGGACTGCTGCTCCGCGGAGTTGAGCGAAAGGAGATCGAACGCGGACAGGTAATCGCCAAGCCGGGTTCCATCACACCGCACACGAAGTTCAAGGCTGAGGCATACGTCCTCACCAAAGAAGAAGGCGGACGCCACACCCCGTTCTTTACGGGATATCGCCCGCAGTTCTACTTCAGAACAACGGACGTGACCGGCGTTGCAGACCTTCCGGCCGGAGTCGAGATGGTGATGCCGGGTGACAACATCCAGATGGAGATCACGCTGATCGCTCCGATCGCAATGGAAAAGGGCCTCCGCTTCGCTATTCGCGAAGGTGGCCGCACGGTCGGTGCCGGTACCGTTTCGGATATCGTGGAATAACGTTCGACGAACTTTAGTTTGTCGATCAGCAAACTGAAGTTTGTTGGACATTGAAGATTATGTTAAACGAAAAGATTCGCATCAAGTTAAAGGCTTACGATCATCGCGTTCTGGATCAATCCACGCAGGAGATCGTTGACACGGCAAAAAGGACGGGAGCAAGGATCGCAGGACCGATCCCGCTACCGACCATCAAGAACAAATGGACGGTTTTGCGATCGCCGCACGTTGATAAAAAGTCGCGTGAACAGTTTGAGATCAGGACCCACAAGCGATTGATGGACATCCTCGATCCGACCGCTGAAACGGTAGATGCGTTGATGAAATTGGATCTGCCGGCGGGTGTTGATGTTGAGATCAAGGCGTTTGGTAAGAATTAGTCGATAGAGTCAAATGCGTCGATCGAGTCTCTCGAGTCCAAAATGACTCGCGACTCGACAGACTTGAGGGACTCGTAAGGCTCAGGAAGATTATGATAAGCGGAATCATTGGTAGAAAAATGGGAATGACGCAGCTTTTTGCTGAGGATGGCACAGTAACTCCGGTTACGGTCATTAAAGCAGGGCCGTGTGTCGTCGTCCAAACTAAAAGTGCTGCAGGCCGCGACGGCTATAATGCGGTCCAGTTGGGCCTGGTCGAAGACAAGCCCATCCGTCTGAAGAATGTGACCAAGCCATTGCTCGGCCACTTTGAAAAGACCGGCGGCGGATTGCCCCCGACACGTGTACTGAAGGAGATCCGTCTGACGGTCGAGCCTGAAGCATCAGTCGGTGATCAGATCAAGGTCGACGTCTTTGCGGACGGCGATGCGGTCGATGTGGTCGGCAAGTCCAAAGGACGTGGTTTTGCCGGTACGATCAAGCGTCACAAGTTTTCACGTGGACCCGAGTCGCACGGTTCGATGAATGTCCGCGAGCCGGGATCCATCGGTCAATCGGCTTATCCCTCGCGTGTTATTAAAGGTACGCGTTCATCAGGACATATGGGCGATGCCCGTGTCACGGTGAAGGGGCTAACGATAGCAAAGATCGATATCGAGAATAACCTTATTATGGTTCGCGGCGCGGTGCCTGGACCGAATGGCGGTTTGGTGATCGTAAAGAAGAGCTAGTTAATATTTATTCGCAGTTCAATTCCGGGTCGATCGGATGAACATACTGAATGAGCAGATTTCTCGACCGCAGGTCGGGGAAAACGGAGTGAGAACATTATGCCTACCGTAAAGGTTCGCAATTTGAAGAATAAAGAGGTCGGGGAAGTAGAGCTTGCTGATGCCGTGTTCGGCGTCGAATTGAATGAAGCTTTGATCCACTCGGCTGTTATGAATTATCAGGCCAACGGCCGACAGGGAACTTCCGCGACGAAAACGCGTGGAAACGTCTCGGGTTCGGGCCGCAAGCTCTGGAAGCAGAAGGGAACCGGCCGGGCGCGTATCGCATCGCTTCGTTCACCTTTATGGAAGGGCGGTGGTAACGTACACGGACCGCAGCCCCGCGACTGGTCCTACCAGATGCCGAAGAAAATGCGCCGCGGTGCTTTGCGTTCGGCACTCTCAGAAAGACTTCGCGAAGGCAACCTGATCATTATTGATGAGTTTGGCATAGCAAATGCGAAAACCTCCGAGTTTCTGGGCGTGTTGGATACTTTGGGCCTTGTCGAGAACAAGAAACGTGCCAAGACGCTGATCATTGATTCGCTTGATAACGAGAATCTTATTCTCTCGTCGCGGAACATTCAAAAGACGAAGGTCACGAATAGTTTTGGCTTGAACATCTACGACATCATCTATCACGAAAAGCTTCTGATCTCGAAAGCGGCGCTTGCGGAATTAAGTGCACTGCTTGATCCGAAGCGTGAGACCGGCAAGGTCGCAGCAGCAGTGGTGGAAGTAGAGGTCGAGGAAAAGCCGAAGGCGAAGAAAGAAGCAAAGCCGAAAGCCGTAAAGGCACCGAAGGCCGAGGCCGCACCGGTAGTTGAAGAAGCTCCGGCGGTAGAGACAGCAGAGGAGGCGACTGAAAATGAGTAGTTTAGGAGTTTGGGATATATTGAAGTCGCCGGTCATCACCGAAAAGAGCGTAATTCTTAAGGAAGATTCGACCGAAGAGAACGACACTCGTAAGCAGGGACAGGTCTTGACGTTTCGTGTTGACAAGAAGGCTAACAAGATCGCCATCAAGGCAGCGGTCGAAGAGATCTTCAATGTGAAAGTGGCTGCGGTCCGAACAATTCAGTACGACGGCAAGGTCAAGAAGCGCGGCCGCATCGAAGGTCGACGTCCGGGATTCAAAAAGGCATACGTAACCCTCAGAAAGGGCGAGCCGATGGTTGATTACGCTGAGGCGATCTAAGAACTGCGACAAACTTTTAGTTTGTCGAAAAAGGCGTCGTCAAACTGAAGTTTGACGGACAATTTAAGAATATGGGAATCAAGAGATTAAAACCGACATCACCGGCGAGACGTTATCAAACGTATTTGACCCGCGATGAATTGACCCCGAACGCAGTACCCGAAAAATCACTGCTCGAGGCCAAAAAGAGAATTTCAGGACGCAACAACGACGGACGTATAACGATCCGGCGCCGAGGCGGAGGCCACAAGCGTTTTTACCGTATCATAGACTTCAAGCGTGACAAATCTGGCATTCCCGGAAAGGTCGCTCAGCTTGAATACGATCCGAACCGCTCGGCACATATTGCACTGATCAATTACCTTGACGGCGAAAAGCGATACATTCTCGCACCGGTCGGGTTGACCGTAGGAACGATGATCCTGAGCGGTGAGGATGCTGACATCCTGCCGGGAAATGCACTGCCGATCAAGAATATCCCGCTTGGCACCGAAGTCCATAATATTGAACTTCGTCCGGGCAAGGGTGGGCAGATGGTCCGTTCGGCAGGTGGCTTTGCTCAGATCGTCGCTAAAGACGGTGCTTTTGCTCAGCTACGTATGCCATCGGGCGAAGTCCGAAAGGTGCCCGTTGTTTGTATGGCAACCGTTGGCCAGGTCGGTAACACGGAACACGAAAATGTTTCGCTCGGTAAAGCCGGACGATCACGCTGGATGGGTAGACGTCCGAAGGTTCGTGGTGTAGCTATGAACCCGGTCGATCACCCGCACGGTGGTGGTGAAGGTAAGACGTCAGGCGGACGTAACCCGGTCACCCCCTGGGGACAACCGACCCGCGGATATAAGACGCGTCGCAATAAACGCACGACCAATATGATCGTGAAGGACAGAAGAAGGAAATAAGTGATCAGTGATGAATTAGAAGCGAATTGCCACTCATCACTCACAACTATAAAGATATGCCACGTTCATTAAAAAAAGGACCGTTCATCGATCTTAGCGTTCAGAAGACGCTCCGCCGAATTTTAGAAGGCGGACCGAAGCCGCCGGCGATCAAGACCTGGTCGCGGCGTTCGACGATCTCGCCGGATATGGTCGGATTGACCTTTGGCGTCCATAACGGCAAACGCCACATCCCGGTTTTCGTGACCGAGAATATGGTCGGACACAAGTTAGGTGAGTTTTCGCCGACGCGGATGTTCAAGGGACACCCGGGCACGAAGGCTGAGAAAATGGCGAAGAGGAAATAGCTGGTAGATCGGTGCGTCGTGTGATTTGCCGGCGACGGTATCATCACCGCATCACGCTGATACTGAGCAGCGAACTAAGAATATGGAAGCGATAGCAAAATTAAAACACCTGAAGGGCTCGCCGCGTAAGGCAAGGCTCGTGATCGACCTGATCCGCGGCCAGAATGTATCTCAGGCGTTGTCCATCTTGAAATTTACGGACAAGAGAGCGGCTTTGCCGATCTCAAAGTGCCTGAATTCCGCGATTGCCAATGCGACGTACCTCGCCGAGCAGCAGAACATAGCGATTGATCCGGATGATCTCTGGGTAAACCTTTGCTTTGTGGATATGGGCCCGACGAAGAATCGCCGCCGTATGCGACCGGCACCCCAGGGACGTGCATACCGCGAGCAGCGTCACTATTGCCACATCACGATCCAGGTGACCAGCGAAGATAAACCGAAGACGGAGAAGCAGTTGCTGGCAGAAGCCTCGAAGAAGGTAAAGCCTTTGGGCAAGAAGTTGGCAGCTAAGGCCGCCGGTGCCGAGCCGAAGAAAGCAAAAGCTGAAAAGCCTGTAGCTGACGCGATCGTCGAAGAAGTGGTCGAAACCACTCCGGTGGTCGAGACGGTCGAAGAAGCGGTCGTCGAAACGGCGGCTGAAACGGTTGAAACAGTGGAGACGACCGAAGCAGAAGCTCCGGTTGAAACGGTTGAGGCAGAAAATGCTGACGCCCCGGCTGCAGAAAGCGAGGACGCTGAAAAGAAAGATTAAGGTTTTTTTATGGGACAGAAAGTTCATCCATACGGCTTCAGAGTCGGATACAACAAAGATTGGCACTCGCACTGGTTTGCGAAAGGTGAATTTGCCGAATTTCTGGCAGAGGATCTTAAGCTCAAGCGTGACCTCAAGAAACGCTTTAGCGGCGGCGGAGTTTCGCACATCGATATCGAGCGTGCGGCGGCTCGTCTGAAGATCATCATCTACACTTCGCGCCCGGGCATCATCATCGGCCGTAAAGGTGCCGAGATCGAGAGTCTTCGCGAAGAACTGTCGAGAAAGACCGGCCGCGAGGTTCTGGTCTCGATCCAGGAGATACGCCATCCGGAACTTAATGCACAGTTGCAAGCTGAAAAGATCACACAGCAACTCGAAAAGCGTATTGCGTTTCGCCGTGCGATGAAGAAGACGATGGAAGAGTCGCAGCGTTTTGGAGCCCAGGGCATCAAGGTGATGATCGCTGGCCGCTTGAACGGAGCTGAGATCGCCCGAACGGAATGGTCGCTACAAGGCCGATTGCCGTTGCATACCCTGCGTGCGGACATCGACTATGGTTTTGCCGAGGCACTTACTACGTTTGGCATCATCGGCGTAAAGGTTTGGATCTATCGCGGAGAGATACTTGACCCGAATGCATCGATGGCCCGCGGTACGACCACGGACCCGATGAACGAGGTCAAGGTCGAGCGTGGTGCCGGTCGCGGCGACCGACGCCCGCGTCGCGACGATCGCAACCGATAATATCGTCCTTGGTCATTTGCCCCGGTCATTGGCAAATACGACTCTCTGAAAAGGACAAATGACCATCGACTGAAAAGGAACGAGGTTTATTAGCTATGTTAATGCCGAAAAAGGTCAAGCACCGAAAAGTAATGAAAGGCCGTATGCGTGGTAAAGCTACCCGCGGCGAGCAGATCAGTTTTGGTGACTTTGGACTTAAAGCACTTGAAGCGGGTTGGATTACGGACCGCCAGATCGAAGCAGCACGTATTGCGATGACACGTCACGTAAAGCGTGGAGGTAAGATCTGGATCCGAATGTTCCCCGACAAACCGATCACCAAGAAGCCGGCTGAAACCCGTATGGGCAGTGGTAAGGGTGCTCCGGACCACTGGGTTGCCGTGATCAAACCGGGTCGTGTGATGTATGAGATCCAAGGCGTCGATGAGGCTCTGGCACGAGAGGCGTTTCGCCTGGCGGCCCAGAAGTTGCCGATCAAAACCAAGTTTGTGACTCGTGCCGATGTGGAAGGAGGCATAGTTTAGGATAATGAAGCGAAAGGAACAGATGGAACAGCTGTCGGCAATGACAGTCGACGAATTGAAGGACCAGGCAGATGCGTTAAAGGAATCGCTTTTCCGGTTGAAGTTTCGAAAGACTCTCGGAGTCGGCGAGACGATCAATGACATCCGCCGTGAAAAGAAGACGTTGGCTCGTGTATTCACGTTGCTGAAAAAAGAGGACGCTGAAGCTAAATAAGCTGTCGGACGGCTTGAGAAAATAAGATGGCAAAGAAGAAGAACGAAGAAATCGAAGAAACTACGGTAGAGACGACCGAAACGGCGACAGCCGAAGACGTTGTCGTCGAAACCGCAGCCGCTGAAGAAGCTGCCCCTGTGGCTGAGGAATCAGCATCGACCGATGACGCAGCAGTTGAAGCCGCACCGGCGGTGGAAGAAACCGTAGCTGCGGCCGAAGAGGCAACACCTGCTGTGGAGGCGAAACCAAAGAAGGTTGCGGCACCCAAAGCAGCTAAGAAAGAGGTTGTGGCCGCACCGTCGGACTCCGCCGAAAAGAAAAAGGTCGGCAAACGGGCTGAGAAGGTCGGGATCGTTTCTTCGGACAAGATGATGAAGACGGTGACGGTGCGTGTCGACCGAGTGGTCAAGCATCCGGTCTATCGCAAGTACGTTAAAAAGCGTAAAAAGTTTATGGCTCACGACGAAACCGGTGCCAAGATCGGAGACCGGGTAAGGATAATCGAGACCCGTCCGCTCTCAGCTAAAAAGCGTTGGCGTGTGATCGAGATCATTCAGAAGGCACAGTCGTAGAGAGTTGGGATTCAACTAACAGTCAACTGGTAGAGGAAAAGTTATGATTCAGATGCAGACCTCGTTAACGGTCGCAGACAATTCGGGAGCAAAGCGTGTTGAGATGATCATGCCGGTCGGCGGATCAACCAGCAAGATCGCACGCCTCGGCGACACCATTAAGGTAACCGTCAAGGAAGCTTCACCGGATGGCACCGCTAAGAAAGGTAAAGTTTACAACGCGGTCATCGTCCGCACGCGGAAAGAAGTTCGCCGTAAAGACGGCACATACATCCGGTTCGATGAGAACGCGGCAGTTCTGATCAAGGATGACGGTTCGCCGATCGGCACCCGCGTCTTTGGGCCAGTCGCCCGCGAACTTCGTGAAAAGAACTTTATGAAGATCGTCAGCCTCGCACCGGAGGTTATATAAGAAAATGAAAACGGTTAAGACAGGTACAGTACGGAGCAAGATCAAGCGCGGCGATCAGGTCGTCTTTATTGCGGGCAAAGAGTACAACCGGTACGACAGCGCCGGAAATCGGCAGCCGTATCGCGGCAAGGTGATGGCGGTCGACGTCCGTAACGCAAAGGTAAAGGTCGAGGGTGCGATGATCGTAAAACGTCACCGCAAACCAGTACCGCAACTCAACCGCGAAGGCGGGATCATTGAGCAGGAAGCTTGGGTCAGCATCTCAAACGTTGCTTTGATCGACCCGGAAACCGGCAAGCCGACGCGAGTCAAGATCGAAGAGCGTGACGGCAAGAAGGTCCGAGTCGCCAAAAGTGGCAAGATCGTGGCGGACTCGGGTTCATATAAACGCGAATCGATCAAAAAGCTCGAAGGTGACGAAGCCGAATAGTAAAGACATTTATAGTTTGGAAACGCTTTGAGAGTGATACCCAGACGACAATAGGGAGAGGTCGAAAATGACCAGACTTAAAGAAAAATATAAAAGCGAGATCGCACCGGCATTAGCCAAAGAATTTGAGATCTTGAATCCGATGGCGATACCCAAGGTCGAAAAGATCGTGGTAAATATGGGACTCGGCGAGGCAAGTGCCAACGCAAAGATCCTGGATGTCGCTACCGAGGAACTGAAAGTTGTGACGGGACAGAAACCGGTCGTGACCAAAGCAAAGAAGTCCATCGCGGCATTTAAGCTCCGCCAGGGAATGGCAATTGGGACAATGGTTACGCTTCGCGGCGACCGTATGTACGAGTTCCTTGATCGCCTCATTTCAGTGGCTCTGCCCCGTGTGCGTGACTTTCGCGGTATCTCGGGCAAGGCGTTCGACGGACGTGGAAACTATACGCTCGGCATTCGCGAACAGTTGATCTTTCCGGAGATCGATTTTAATAAGGTCGATAAAACCCGCGGGATGAATATCTCGATCGTAA
Organism: Chloracidobacterium sp.; assembly: GCA_016720705.1. Lineage (NCBI taxonomy): Bacteria > Pseudomonadati > Acidobacteriota > Blastocatellia > Chloracidobacteriales > Chloracidobacteriaceae > Chloracidobacterium > Chloracidobacterium sp. The sequence continues at coordinate 462,201 of JADKKB010000005.1, forward strand.
CGACCGCTCGTACTGACGAAGAGGCCCGCTCGCTGCTCAAAGCACTCGGGATGCCCTTTAGACAATAGGTTTAGAACAAAATGGCAAAGATAAGCAAAGTAGTCAAAAACGACCGACGCAAGGTTATGGTGAAGCTCTGGGCTGACCGCCGTGCCGAGGCCAAGAAGATCATCAACAACCCGAAATCGACCGTCGAAGAGGTCGATGCCGCGGTGGTCAAGCTGCAGAAAATGCCGCGTGACGCCAGCCCGATCCGTGTTCGTAACCGATGCTCGCAGTCGGGACGCTCACGCGGGTATTTGAGGAAATTTGGAGTTTCGCGTATTGCCCTTCGCGAATTGGCCCTCGAAGGCCAGATCCCGGGCGTGACGAAATCAAGTTGGTAATTAGGTTGGACGTCCGCGATCCAAGGCCGTGCCAGGGGCACCGGAACCGGGAACGACGAGAATCAACTCAGAAAAAGACGGAGTAAATAGTAATGACAGATCCAATAGCCGATATGCTCACGCGAATTCGTAACGCGATCGCTGCGAATCACACACGTGTTGATATTCCTGGCTCAAAGCTAAAGCTTGAAGTCGCACGCATCCTTAAGGAAGAGGGCTACATTAATAGCTTTACCACTAAGGGCGAAGGCATTAAATATATGATCCGAGTATTCCTTCGCTACGATGCAAAGGGTGTCTCTTCGATCACGCATCTTTCGCGAGTATCGCGTCCGGGCCGCCGCGTTTATGTCGGTTCGGCTGACATCCCGCGTGTCCTTGGCGGTTACGGTATCAATATCGTTTCAACGTCACAAGGATTGATGAGCGGAAAGCAGGCTCGTCGCGACAAGGTCGGCGGTGAGATTTTGGCAGAAGTTTATTAAAGGAAAATGGATGAAGGCGAACTTCCGGAATTGTCCGGTCGTTTGATACCCAATCCGCAAAAGATTATGTCTCGAGTAGGAAAAAAACCGATCACAATCCCGACGGGCGTGACCGTAACGATCAACGATACTTCGCTTGAGGTCAAAGGACCGAAGGGCACTCTGTCAACACCGGTACCGTCCGGCGTCAGCTTTAAGCTCGAAGAGGGAACGCTGACCGCTGAGCGTGCCGGCAAGGATCAAGCCGCATTTCACGGTTTGGCTCGGGCTCTTGCGAATAACGCCATCGTCGGCGTGACCGAGGGATTCACACGGGATATGGATATCGTCGGCGTCGGTTACAAGGCCGATGTCCAGGGCAAGAAGATCAATTTCTCGCTTGGATATTCGCACCCGATCGAATACGCCTTGCCCGACGGAGTCGACGCGAAGACCGAAAGGGTCAACACAAAAACGTCCATCAATCAGTATCAGACGACCATCACGCTTACCGGCATTGATAAGCAGTTGATCGGACAGGTGGCGGCCGAATTGAATCGTTTGAGAAAGCCGGATGCCTACAAGGGCAAGGGCGTGCGATACGCCGATCGGCAGTACAAATTAAAGCCGGGCAAGACCGGTAAATAGTAAATCCTGAACGTTGAGCAGGCAGCGGGCTTGCTAAATGTTCAAACTTTACGATCAACTAAAATTATGGCACAGAAAAGTAGAGCAGAGGTCCGACAAGGGGTTCATAGCCGCATTCGGAAGAAAGTACAGGGTACGGCCGAACGTCCGCGACTCGCAGTATTTCGCAGCCTGAACCATATCTACGCCCAGGTGATAGATGACCGCTCGGGCAAGACGCTCGCAACGGCATCGACGACCGAAAAGGCATTGGCGGGTTCCACCGGCGGAAACGTCGAGGCAGCTAAAATTGTCGGTAAGGCAATCGCTGAACGGGCACAAAAAGCCGGCATCTCGAGCGTTGTTTTTGACCGTGGCGGATACGTTTATCACGGACGGGTTAAAGCCCTGATCGACGCAACCCGCGAAGCGGGACTGAACAAGCACGAAGAAGCCGTTAAGGAATCAGAAGAAAAGAGCAATGACGATAAATAAACAGAGAATTTCTCCGGGCGGGCTTATCCTTAAGGACCAGTTGATCTCGATCAACCGCGTTACCAAGGTTGTTAAGGGCGGTAAGAATATGTCGTTTGCGGCCCTGGTCGTCGTTGGCGACGAGGCCGGTCACGTCGGTTTCGGCACCGGTAAGGCTAAGGAAGTGCCGAATGCGATCAAGAAAGCGGTAGAGGCTGCAAAAAACAACCTCATCCGCGTACCACTGATCGACGGCACCCTGCCACACCAGATGATCGGCGAATACGGAGCGGGACGCGTTCTGCTGAAGCCGGCAAAAGAAGGTACGGGCGTTATCGCCGGCGGTGCCGTGCGTGCCGTGCTGCAGAGCCTCGGCGTACATAACGTGCGAACCAAGATCCTTGGATCGAACAACGCACACAACGTGATCCGTGCTACATTTAACGGCTTGCTCAGGATGAAGGACCCGATCGAGGTCGCACGTCTTCGCGGTAAGCAGGTCGAGGAGTTAGTTTAAGAGTTTGTCGAACGCTGCGGTACCGCTGAGCTAGTATCTCGGTCGTACCGTTTGCAACCGACACTCGTTAGACTTTAAAGAGTTATGGCAAAGAAAGCAGAGAACACCGAAAGCGGAAAGATCAAGATCCAATATTACCGGAGCATGATCGGCTACGCCAAAAAGCAGAAAGAAATCGTCAAGAGCCTTGGTATCACCAAGCTCAATCAGACGGTCGAACTCATCGATTCGGCAGGGACACGCGGGATTGTCGCCAAGGTGCCGCATCTATTGCGAATCGTTGATTAAGGTAATGTAAATCGGCTATCGTCAATCGTAAATAGAGTGATCACTTTTGATACTCCGCTATTTGCGATTTACGGTTTTCGACGAACGAGGGAAAAGATGGCATTAACATTAAATAATTTACACCCGGCTAAGGGCTCGACACATAAGAAGAAGCGCGTGGGACGCGGCCCCGGCTCCGGACTCGGCAAGACCGCCGGACGCGGCCACAAGGGCCAGAAGTCACGCTCGGGCTACAGCAGCCGCCCCGGATTTGAAGGCGGCCAGATGCCCCTGCAGCGTCGGTTGCCCAAGCGCGGATTTACCAACATCTTCAAGAAAGAATGGCTTGAGATCAGCTTGGCTAAGATCGAAGAGAACTTCAATGCAGGTGATGAGATTACCCCGGAGATACTTCACCACCGCGGCCTGATCAAAAAGGCAAAACACGACCTGGTCATCCTCGGCAACGGCGATGTTACTAAATCGTTCAAGATCTCGGCTCATCGTTTTACCAAAACAGCCAAAGATAAGATCGAAAAGGTCGGTGGAACCGCTACGGTGATCGTGAGAGCCCCCAAAGCAGTTGAGGCAGAAGCCTAGTTCGTTGATCGTCATTCGTTGAGCTATATTTCGCACGGCCTCACGGCGGCGTTATACAGCGAACGACAAACAAAGATATGGAAAAGTTTTTTGGTGCCGTTCAAAACATGTTCAAGATCCCGGAACTGCGGAGGCGTATCCTCTTCACGCTCGGGCTCTTGGCGGTTTATCGTTTTGGTGCACACGTTCAGGCTCCCGGGATCAATAAGGTGCGACTTGAACAGGTTTGGGGCGAAGTGGCGGGCACGTTGCTTGGCGTACTGGATCTCTTCTCGGGCGGAAACTTTCGTACGATCTCTGTCTTTGCACTTGGCGTCACGCCCTATATTACGGCGTCGATCATAATGCAGCTGATGCCCGTACTTTCGCCTGCGATCAAAAAGATCCAGGAAGAGGGCGAGGTCGGACGTCAGAAGATGAATCAATGGACGCGGTACCTGACGGTTGTGCTTTGCTCGGTCCAGACATTTTTCGTCGCGACCTGGCTACACCGAAACGGCATAATTGCCGAGACGTGGTGGGCAACGTCGATGGTCGTTATAACGCTTACGACGGGTACGATCTTTGTGATGTGGCTCGGTGAACAGATCACCGAACGCGGCGTCGGAAACGGCATATCATTGCTTATTTTTGCTGGTATCGTGATCGGTCTGCCCCGCGGCCTGACCCAGATCAGTGACCGCGTGAGTGCGGGCGATGCAATGCAGACGCTGGGCGTCTTGTTCCTCGTCATAGTGATCGTGGCTTTGATCGCATTGATCGTATACGTCGAATCGGCCCGCCGCAACATAGCGATCAGCTATGCCAACCGGCGCGTCGGCAACCAGACCGTCCGCGGACAGGAAACAAGTCTGCCGCTGAAGATCAATATGGGCGGCGTTATCCCGGTCATTTTTGCATCATCGGTGCTGGCATTGCCACAGACTATGTTCTCGGCATTTCCGCCGGATCCGAATGCACCGAATTCCATGTGGAGCAAAGTGTATGCATTTATGCAGCAGTTCCACGGCGGCGATCCTTACTACGAGCTGTTTTTCCTTTCGATGATCGTCCTGTTCACGTTCTTTTACATCACGATCATCTTCAATACGGATGAAGTTGCAGATAATTTAAGAAAGCACGGTGGATTTATTGCCGGTATTCGTCCCGGTGCTCCGACGGCAGAGTATCTGAACGGCATCTTGACTAGGTTGACCACGGTCGGTGCGTTGTACCTTGCGTTCGTCGCATTTGCTCCGCAGCTTTTGCTCAGTGGATTCAAGGTTGCCCGTCTACCGTTCATTGGAACGGCTCTTGATAACTTTTTTACCTCGACGCCCGGCCTTAGTTGGATACCGACCGGTTTGGGATACCAGTTCTACTTTGGCGGTACGTCACTGCTGATCCTGGTCGGTGTGGCGATGGATACGGTTTCGCAGATCGAGGCTCAGTTGGTTATGAGGAACTACGAAGGATTTCTCGGAGCCGGCTCGAAACTTCGCGGACGCAGATCGTAGGAAATAGTGCACCACAGCGTCACATAGTTCACGGAGCTATCTGAATTATTGTTTCAGACCTTCGGTGCACTAGGTGGCTCTGTGGTGAATAGTTTTGATGGATAAGATAATTGTTCTCATAGGTGCACCCGGAGCAGGAAAAGGCACGCAAGCACGATTGTTGCAGGAGCGTTGCGGAATACCGCAGATCTCGACCGGTGATATGTTCCGCGAAATGAAGTCGCTTGACACGCCGCTCGCACGCGAAGTGCAGGAGATAATGGCATCGGGGAATCTGATCTCGGACGAGATCACTTACAAGATAGTCCGCGAACGAACGTCGAAGAGCGACACGGCCGGAACATTTCTGCTCGATGGATATCCTCGAACGGCTGTTCAGGCAGAACAGCTTGAAGAACTCGCAGGCGAACAGGGCAAGGAGATCGTGGCGATCGAAGTAGATGTGCCGACTCAAGAACTGCTCAAACGGCTCACGGGCCGACGAAGTTGCCCTGAGTGCGGTGAGATATACAATATTTATTCAAAGCCGCCGAAAGTTGAGGGTTTCTGCGACAGTCATCCCCAAACGGAGCTCGTACACCGTGCTGATGATAATGAGGCCAGCGTCAAAACTCGTCTGGATAATTATCAGATAAATACTCAGCCCCTACTCGAATATTACGATAGTTCAGGCCGACTGAAAAAGGTGAATGGAAACGGCGAGGTCGAAGATATTTTTACGGAAATGGCCGCAATGGTCTAGATTGAAAGATGGGTTCGGGTGCCAACATAAGCAATGTCTGGCGGTATCTGACCGGAAAGAAGATGATAATCGCGAAGACAGCCAAAGATCTGGATAAGATGCGAGCCGTGGGCGAATTGATCGCCGAGGTCCGCGAGGCTCTGCGCGTAATGGTCATCCCCGGCGTTTCTACCCTGGAACTCGACACGGCGGCTGAAAAAATGATCCGCGATGCAGGGGCCATTCCCACGTTTATCGGCTACCACGGATTTCCATATTCAATATGTGCATCGGTCAATCACGAGATCGTTCACGGTTTTTCTAAGCCTGACCCGCTCAATGAGGGCGACATTATTTCACTTGATATGGCTGCGACTTTCGAAGGATTTGTCGGCGATACCGCGATGACGGTCCCGGTCGGTGAGATCACGGACGAGCTCAAACAGTTGATCTGCGTCACCGAAGAATGTCTCCACCTCGGAATTGAGGCCGCGCGAGTAAATAATCGAATAGGCGACATTGGCTGGGCCGTGCAGGAGCACGCTCAGAAATTTGGGTACGGGATCGTCCGTGATTATACGGGACACGGAATCGGGCGGGCGATGCACGAGGCTCCGCAGATCCCGAATTACGGACGTCCGGGAACAAAAGAAAGAATTCGAGCCGGATATTGCTTTGCAATTGAACCGATGCTCAACTTGGGGACGCACGAAACGCGAACCCTTAGTGATAAGTGGACCGTTGTTACTTTGGACGGAAAGCCTTCAGCACACGCAGAACATACACTTGCTGTAACCGCTGACGGGCCGGAGATACTCACTCTGACCAAAGAGCAGAAAAAACAGTTGGCGGCAAAGGTCGCCGCCTGACTTGAAAAAGTTGCGCAAAAACGTTAACATCAACGGTTTGTCCAACTAGAAAGTTGGTTGGCTTTAGAATGTACGTCTAAAGAAAAAGCGATAGAGGCCACAGCGGCCGTTTGGGAACCTTGCCGAAAGCAATGTTCGAGGTCGCAATGGACGTAAATCAGCACGAGGTCCCGGCACATATTCCGGGAGGGATGTGGAAGATGATTATTCATATCATCCCAAGGTGACAAAGTTCTAGTCGGACTTTCTCGATTCGACCTTAGTCGTGGCTGTGTAACGTATCGCGATAGTTAAGACAGGGGAAAAGCAATGAAAGTGAGACCTTCAGTTAAAAAGATCTGCGATAAGTGCAAGATCATTCATCGTAAAGGCGTAGTTCGTGTAATTTGCGACAATCCGAAGCATAAACAGCGTCAGGGATAGGTTTATTTAGGAGACATTATGGCTCGCGTAGCAGGAGTTGATTTACCGCCCAATAAACGGGCACAGGTTGGAATGACCTACATCTATGGTGTAGGCAAGTCGCGTGCGACGGAAATCTTGGATAAGGCCGGTATCAGCATCGATGCCCGCATCAAGGATCTTAGCGAAGACGAGCTGAACAAGATCCGTACGATCCTGGACACCGACGGCAATATTGAGGGTGATCTCAGAAAGCGCGTTCAAATGGACATTAAGCGTTTGATGGACATCGGATGCTATCGCGGCCTGCGTCATCGACGTGGACTGCCGGTTCGCGGACAGCGTACCAGCACGAACGCACGCACCCGGAAAGGCCCGCGTAAGGCAGCGGTCGCCAAGAAGAAGGCACCAGGTAAGAAGTAGTTATCAGTGAGCGGTAGTCGGTAAGTAGGATATCTGCTTGCATCTGCCGCTTACAGTTTACATATATGGCAAAAGCACCAGCAAAGAAGACTTACAAGAAGAAAGAGAAAAAGAACATTCCGGTCGGGATCGTTCACATTGCAGCGTCGTTCAACAACACGCTAATCTCGATCACCGATGCTAACGGCAATTTGGTCGCACAGTGTTCGTCGGGAGCACGCGGTTTCCGCGGTTCGCGAAAGGGAACGCCGTTCGCCGCTCAGCAGGCGTCGTCAGAGGCCGCTCGCAAGGCAGTCGAAGCCGGAATGCGTGAGGTGGAGGTTCGTGTCAAGGGCCCGGGCGGCGGTCGTGAGTCTGCTATCCGTGCGGTCAGCCAGGCCGGGATCCGCGTTACCGCGATCCGCGACGTGACGCCGATCCCACACAATGGATGCCGTCCGCCGAAGCGTCGACGCGTCTGATATTTTTTATTAAGGATATTTTTGGCACAGTGTCAAAAATATTCGTTTTTTAAGTTACGTTTCAACTATCGAAAGGATGAAGGGTGATCTGTCACCTGTAAACTTTTCCGTTAGAGAACGGAGGCAGGAAGATAACAAATGGCTAGATATAGAGATGCGGTGTGCCGATTGTGCCGTCGCGAAGGTGGAAAATTATTTTTGAAAGGCGACCGGTGCTTCAAACCGTCGTGCGCAATTGAAAAGCGTGGAACCAACCCGCCGGGACAGCACGGAGCGGCCCGTCGCAAGATGCTCGCCGGCTACGGCGAACAGCTTCGCGAAAAGCAGAAGGTGAAGCGTATCTATTTCATTCTCGAAAAACAGTTCCGCAACTACTTTGAAAAGGCTCGGCGCCAAAAGGGAGTTACGGGCGAGAACTTGTTGTTTATGCTTGAGCGTCGGCTGGATAATGTCGTTTACCGTTCAGGTTTTTCGACATCACGCCGTCAGGCTCGCCAACTCGTGAATCACGGGCATATCACCGTTAACGGAAAAAAGGTGGACATCCCGTCGTTTCAGGTTAAGGCCGGCGATGTAGTTACCGTCAAGGACAAGAGCCAGAAAAATACGCACGTAGAGGGTGCGTGGCAGACCTCGGCGGGTCGCGGACGGCCGTCGTGGCTGAGTGCCGGTGCGGTGGAATTTAGCGTATCGGTTTCGGGGACTCCTCGTCGTGAGGATGTCGGCGCAAATATTAACGAACAGCTTATCGTCGAACTTTACAGTAAGTAACGCAGTCGGTTTCCGGTTTTTGGTCGAATTGACCCTGGGCGATCCTGCCCAGGCAAAGGCCAAAAGCCGGAAACTAAAAACTATTTTAAAACGCATATGACACAGAGTAATAGTTGGACAGATTTTCAAATGCCGAGCCGTTTGAATGTTGAGACGGAAACCCTTACGGAACGTTACGGGAAGTTCTACGCCGCTCCGTTCGAACGTGGGTTTGGTACAACGATCGGAAACTCGATTCGCCGGGCTCTCTTGTCGTCGATCGAGGGAGCGGCCATCACAGCCGTTAAGATCGATGGCGTCGAGCACGAATTTTCGTCGATCAAGGGCGTTGTCGAGGACGCGACGGATGTAATTCTTAACTTAAAGCAGGTTCCGTTCAAGTTGCACGGCAGCGGCCAGAAAACGCTTTCGATCAGCAAAAAAGGAGCGGGCGAAGTTACTAGCGCCGATATTGAGGCCGACGGCGACGTCGAGGTCCTTGATAAGACGATCCATATCGCAACGATCAGCTCTGGCGGTTCGATCGGGATCGAAATGAGATTAAAGTCCGGTCGGGGCTATGTATCGGCTGAGGTAAATAACGACGAAGACCTGTCGGTCGGTTATATCCCGATCGACTCGGTCCACACGCCGATCAAAAAGGTAAACTACACGGTGGATCAGACCCGGCAGGGTTCGAACACTGAGTTTGACCGGTTGACGATCGAAGTTTGGTCGGATGGTTCGGTCAAACCGGAAGATTCGATCGGCCTGGCAGCCAAACTGGTCAAGGATCATATGGCCATCTTCATCAACTTCGAAGAAGAGGAAGAAGAATACAAATATGAGGATATTGCCCGTCCGCCGCTGATGCGTAACGACCTATTGGATAAATCGGTCGACGAACTCGAGCTTTCGGTCCGCTCGTATAACTGCCTCAAGAATGCAGATATTCGCTCGATCCGGGACCTTATCCGCCGTAGCGAAAAGGATATGCTGAACACCAAGAACTTCGGCAAGAAATCGCTCACCGAGATCAAGGATATGCTTCACGGTATGGGGCTCGATTTCGGAATGGACTTTGACGAGCAAGGCAATCCGATCCCGGGCTCGGGTGGGAGAGATCTAGACTAAGAGTACGGAATCCGGGAAGTCGGCAACTTGCCGTCCCGGTTCGGAATGACTCGAACGACTTAACGAAATGAGACACTTAAAAGCACATCGTAAATTGGGCCGCACCAGCGAGCATCGCATGTCGCTGCTCCGCAATCTGGCGACTTCGCTCATCAACGCGGACAAAGAGCACATCGTGACCACCGTACCGAAGGCAAAGGAACTTCGTCCGTTCATCGAAAAGGCGATCACGCTTGCTCGCAAAGCACAGAACTTATCGGGTGACGATGCTGTTCTGCGCGGGGTTCACCTGCGACGGCAGGCAGCACGCTTTTTCCACGCTGGCAACAGCACATTCAAGGCTGAGCAGAGCCGTTTCCGTGGTAATAAGGGTGAGGCGAAAGAGCCGATCGTTCGTACCGCGGGCGTAAAAGCCGTCCAGCGGCTTTTCAATGAGCTCGGAGAGCGCTATAAAGACCGTACCGGTGGTTATACGCGTATCATCAAACTCGGCCGCCGTGTCGGTGACAATGCTGAAATGGCCGTCATCGAATTGGTGGATAACCCACGGGAACTTGCTGCTAAGGGCTAGTTCATCGGAGGATTGCCGGTATGATCGATAACACTGCTCGGGCCAAGGACGATAACGTCGTCGAAACGAATGTGAGCAAGACCGAAGGAGCATCATTCAATATGAATGAACTCCAGGCACTTGCCGAACTGGTAAACGAACACGGCTTCACGGATTTTGAGTTCGAAAACGAGAACATTCGTGTACGCCTCAGCAAAATGGCGGCGGCGCCCGTCTTGCAGTCGGCACCTGCAGCAGTTCCGGCGGTAAGTTCAGCACCTGCTGAATCGGCACCGGCGGAAGTTCAAGCTGATCCTGATGCCGGCCTTCATAAGATAACCTCGCCGATCGTTGGAACATTCTATCGCTCACCAGGGCCGGAGAAGGACGCGTATGTCTCCGAAGGGAGCAATGTGTCGGCTGAGACAACCGTCTGCATCGTCGAGGCGATGAAGCTGATGAACGAGATCCAGGCTGAAGTGTCGGGCGAGATCATCAGGATATATGTCGAAAATGGGCAACCGGTCGAATTTGGCCAGGCACTTTTCGGCGTGAGGAAATAGTTATTCGCCGCGGAGACGCAGAGACGCTGAGAGAAAGCAAGGAAAGGAGCCTTTTGCCGACCCTGATTTCATAAACTCGACGACTCAAGGTCTCGGCGGTTTATTTTTTATAAATGCGGGAAATTCGTAAAGTACTGATCGCAAATCGTGGTGAGATCGCTTGCCGCATAATTTGGACGTGTAAGGAGATGGGCATTAAGACCGTCGCCGTCCACTCCGAAGCGGACCGGGAAGCATTACACGTACGGTTTGCGGATGAGGCGATCTGCATCGGCCCGGCGGCGTCAGCCGAAAGTTATCTGAACATCCCGGCGATCATCAGTGCCGCTGAGATCACAAATGTTGATTCGATCCATCCTGGCTATGGTTTTTTGGCCGAATCGGCAACGTTTGCCAAGATCTGCGAAGATTGCAATATTAAGTTTATCGGCCCACCAGCGGATGTGATCGCGATGATGGGTGACAAGGTCGAGGCAAGACGGACGATGGCGGCCGCCGGCGTGCCCATCCTCCCGGGCAGTCCGGACCCGATCGAATCTGCCGAGGAAGCACTCAAGATCGCCCTGGAGATCGGCTTTCCGCTGATCATTAAGGCGGCAGCAGGCGGCGGTGGACGCGGAATGCGTATCGTCCGTGAAGAAAGCGAGCTCCAAGGGAGCCTCGAACTTGCCCAAACCGAAGCTCTGAATGCCTTTAAGAACGGTTCGGTCTATATCGAGCGATATATTGAGCGGCCGCGTCACATCGAGATCCAGGTACTCGCGGATGAGCACGGCAACGTTATCCATCTCGGCGAGCGTGAGTGTACGATCCAACGTCGACACCAGAAATTGCTCGAAGAAGCTCCATCTTCCGCGATCTCGCAGGAACTTCGTGACAAGATGGGTGCGGTGGCGGTCAAGGCTTGCCAGGAGATAGGTTACACAAGTGCGGGTACGTTCGAGTTTTTGCTCGATGAAGACGGTAGTTTCTATTTTATGGAAATGAACACCCGTATTCAGGTCGAGCATCCGGTTACGGAAATGGTTACGCTGGCGGATATCGTCCGCAATCAGATATTGATCGCAACCGGCGAGAATATTGGCTACTCGCAGGACGAGGTGCAGATAGTGGGACACTCGATAGAGTGCCGCATTAATGCCGAAGACCCCGTCAAGTTTACGCCGAGTCCCGGTAAGATCACGGCATTTAACATTCCCGGCGGGCCGGGTGTTCGTGTCGATACGGCTGTTTACCCGGGTTATGTCGTACCGCCGTATTACGATTCGATGATCGCAAAACTTATCGTCCACGCCCGCACCCGCGAACTTGCGATCGCTCGTATGCGGAGGGCACTCCAAATGATGGTGGTAGAGGGAATCAAAACGACAATTCCGCTTCATCTCAAGATAATGGACGATGAAAATTTCCAGAAAGGTGAATTTTCGACCAAGTTTATGGAAGAGTTCAAATACGAGATCTGATCAACATAAAGCCAATAGGCATAAGGTTGTTAGCTTAAATTCATAAGTTGATAGAATCTCCGGAATAGTAGATAATCTTTTCAGAATTACTTTGCACTTTGAGTTATAAGTTATTCAATAAATTTTGTGGTTTCCGTACAAGTTTACGGAGTTACTGCGAGCAATAGGAGAGGCTGATACAGCAAGACAATATGTCAACAGTTAAAGAAGTAAAAGAACAAATCGTAGGTGACTACAAAACCCATACGTCTGATACGGGTTCGTCACAAGTCCAGATAGCGTTGCTATCGCAGCGTATAACCGAGCTTACAGCTCATTTCAAGATCCATAAGAAAGATAACAATTCGCGTCGCGGCTTGCTGATATTGGTCTCGCGTCGAAGGAAGCTCCTGGATTATCTTAAGCGTCGTAATATTGACGCTTACCACGAGATCATCAAGAAGTTAGGCCTGCGTCGTTAAGCGTTTGGCTGGAGAGCAACGGCCGCGTATATTGAGCCACGGCCGCTTTCCATTATTTTGTGGAACGAAAATATAAGAGCCGCTTCGGGCTTTTGAGACAAGATATCTTCGCGAAGATTTTGCCGGTGGTTGCTGAACGTGACAGTACACTACGCCGCCGGTTAAATGAAGGTCATCGGAAAAAATCAGTAGTTGTTCAAAGACGAAAGGGCTTCACGGCACAGCCTCCTTTCGTCTTTGTTTTTTTGAGGAACAGATAATGACAAATAAGAAATATTTGAATGAATCGATCAAACTCGGCACAAGAGAGTTGATCGTTGAAACAGGCAAGGTTGCCAAGCAGGCCGATGGTTCGGTCGTGATCCGTTATGGCGATACGATGCTGCTCGTAGCGGCCGTTTCCGCCCGCACAGCCAAAGAAGGGCTGGACTTTTTCCCGTTGACAGTTGAGTATCGCGAGAATTCATTTGCCGCAGGCCGCATTCCCGGAAACTATTTCCGACGTGAAGGCCGTCCGTCGGAAAAGGAGATCTTGACGTGTCGAATGATCGACCGTCCTGTCCGACCGCTCTTTGCAGACGGCTACCGTTTTGAAACCCAGATCGTCGCATCGGTCATCTCGTCCGATGCTGAGAACGATCCGGATGTCATCGCGATCACGGGTGCGTCGTGTGCCCTGTATCTTTCTGACATCCCATTCCACAATCCGATCGCCGGTGTTCGAATTGGCCTGATCGACGGCAAGTACGTCATTAATCCCACCTTTGACGAGCGCCGCGAGTCGCAACTTAATTTGATCGTTGCCGGTACTGAAGAAGCGATCTGTATGGTCGAATGCGAGGCCGACGAAGTCGAGGAGACCATTATGGTCGAGGCTCTGATGCTCGCTCACCGCGAGATCAAACGTCTCTGTCTGTGGCAAAAGGAACTCGGCAAGGCTCTCGAGATCACAAAACGAGAGTTCACTCCGCCGACGCTCGACGAAGCAACGGTTGCTGAAGTTGAAAAGAACTTTGCGGACAAATTACGTGCCGCACTGGATTCGACCGGTCGTGACAAGATCGCGGTTTACGCCGGCCTCGACGCTCTTAAGAAAGAGGTTGTTGATAGCTATCCGGACGACGATCCGGCGAAGCGGTCGATGGCCGCGAAGGCGTTCGGCCACCTTAAGGAAAAGATCTTTCGTGAGGATATGCTTGTTAATAAGCGTCGTCCTGACGGCCGCCGTTTCTCCGAGATCCGACCGATCTCGGCTGAGGTCGGCTGGCTGCCGCGAGTTCACGGTTCGGCACTGTTCACCCGCGGTGAAACGCAGGCGATCGTAACTACGACACTCGGTACCAAGATGGACGGCCAGTTTATGGATGATCTGGAAAAAGGCACCATCGACCGCCGATTTATGCTTCACTATAATTTTCCGCCTTACTCAGTCGGAGAAACCGGCAGATTTGGAAGCACGTCACGCCGCGAAACGGGCCACGGCAACCTCGCCCGCCGTGCGATAATGTCGGTTCTGCCGGATGACACTGATTTTCCTTACACTATCCGTATCGTCTCCGATATTACTGAATCAAACGGATCTTCGTCGATGGCTTCGGTCTGCGGCGGTATCCTGAGCCTTATGGATGCAGGTGTGCCGATCAAAAAGCCGGTCGCGGGCGTGGCTATGGGCCTAGTAATGGAGGGGAATCGTTACGCGATCCTTTCGGACATCGCCGGTGCCGAAGACCATTACGGCGATATGGACTTTAAGGTGACGGGGACCGCGGACGGAATCACGGCACTTCAAATGGATATTAAGGTTGGCGGTATCAACGCGATGATCTTGCAGGAAGCCCTCGAGCAGGCGCGCAAGGGCCGTCTGCATATCCTCGAGATAATGAATCAGGCTCTAGCCGAACCACGCGAGAGCCTGTCGGAATTTGCGCCGAGGATCATCACGCTGATGATCAATCCGGACAAGATCCGTGATGTTATCGGGCCGGGCGGCAAGATGATCCGATCGATCACCGAGGAAACCGGTGCCAAGATCGACATCTCGGACGACGGTACTATACTGATCGCGACTGCCGACGGCGAAGCCGCTCAACTTGCGATCGCACGCATCAAGGCCCTTACGGCTGAGGCCGAGATCGGTGAGACGTATATGGGTACGGTTTCGCGTATCGTGGACTTCGGTGCGTTCGTTGAGATAATGCCGGGACTTGACGGCCTGCTTCATATTTCCGAGATCTCAGACCGCCGTGTACGCGATGTGCGTGACGAACTCAAGGAAGGCCAGCAGATCCTCGTTAAATGTATCGGGAAAGAAGGCAACAAGATCAAGCTTTCTCGCAAAGCGATCATCGCTGAGGAAAAGGGCAATGAGGCCGGCGGTGATGAATAATCATCGCGGTAAATAATTAGTCTTCGATTTAGGAAATCAGGTCCGGTTATTACTTTCTTGTGGTAGCCGGATCTTTTTTTATTGGTTTAGACAATTTTTTGAAAATAAACTTTGAGAAATATGGAAAATGGCCGCGATTGACCATATCTTCCCACTGAATCATAAGAAATACCGGGATTTGCTAAGCAGTAATTTGAAAATTGAATATTATACGTGCATTTGCCTGCCGTTTTTGATATGTTTCTAGAACTGCCCCGAAATCCTGTTTTACACTGCGAGTGCCAATCGTACAGTGAAAGTACATTTCTTTTGCGCGAACTCTTTTTTTGGTTTAGTTATGAGAATGAAGAAAAATAATCTTAGGGCAATGCTGTCTGTGATCTGCTTGATGTCGATCGTAGCCACATTCGTCAAGGTCGAGGCTGGCCCTGTTCGTTTTGATCAGGTCGTACAGATTATGAATCCGACACCGGGTAAGGCTGAGACAAGTAGCTTTACGCGGATACGGCTCGTCAACTATTACGACGGATTTGTGGTAGGCGACGATGGCGATGATGACAAAAAGGCAGGCATAACTAAACAGGATGGCCGCGTCATTACCGAGACCAAAACGGACATTGTCGAAGACGATGTGTGCGATTGTGTCGAACCTGAAGTGGTCAGCAAGTTTCCGAAGTGGGCTCTTCTCGGATTAGCAGCGATACCGGTTGCACTGATCCTGATCAAGCGTAAAAAGGATGAGCCGACGCCGACCACGCCGACGCCAACTCCGACGCCGACCGTCACACCGACACCGACACCGACCGTCACACCGACGCCGACTCCGCCGGAGCCAGTTCCTGAGCCGGTTACGATCTTGCTGTTTGGAACAGGATTGGCATCGATCGGTTTGGCCGCTCGACGGAAATTCGGTAAGAAGAAAAAGGGCGAAGAAGAAGGTAAATAAGCTCGATTAAGGGATTTGCGGCACAAGAGCCGCTGCCGGGTGGAACAAAACAATCCGGCCAAAAGATCAGGGGAAATTAAGATGCGTGTTACTCGATATAGTTTTTTATTAATTGTCGGCCTAATGCTGACGATCGGAATTTCGACGGCGTTTGCCTCGGCTGACGATAGCGGCAAGAAGCGTCCGAAGGATGCCGGTACTTTGAGTATTCGTACAACGGAAGAAGCATTTCCGGTAAAGATCGACGGAGTCGAACGCGGAATGACCGGCGTCGGGACACCGGCGGAATATTATCTTACACCGGGCACTCATACGGTCGAGGTTTTAGGGCCAAACGGAAAGATATGGAAGAGTCAGATCGAGATAAGACGCGGCCAGAAACATTGTGTTTGTCTTAAGATCGTTCGTGAGACCATTAGCCGGCCCTGTCCATACAATTTCCAACTTGGTGGACCCGATCGGGTAAATGAGGGTGACCTTGTGACATTTGCCGCCGTCAATACCGGTTCGGCACCTGTACCGATTCGGTACGCTTGGACGGTATCGCCGGGCACGATGAAAGTCGATGGTCAGGGAACGCCGACAATCACAGTCGATTCGACGGGACTTGGCGGTCGGACGATCAATGCTGAACTCGATGTAAACGATGACGTTTATGATAATAAATGCCGTCAGGTCATCTCGGTTCCGACGGATGTAACTCCGCGAAAGCCCGATGAACCATTGAAATACATCCTCTGTGATGAATTTGAATCGCGTACGGCCGACGATGACAAGGCTCGTCTCGACAATTGCTCGATCCAGGTTCAGAACATCCCGGATGCTCAGCTTTACATCTACATCTATCAGGGCACTGACCGTGCGAGTATGACTCGAAATACCTATGATCGTTTGTCGAAACGGGCACTCGATTACCTTGTCAAATCAAGAGGGATCGACCCGCGTCGGATCATATTGCAAAAGGGCAGCGACCGAGCCAGATCGACATATCAGATCTACATCGTGCCGCCGTCAGCGATACTGCCGGTTATCCAATAACTGAATAAAAAGTAGTAAGTAAATAGGGTGCACCTTGACGGTGTGCCCTTTTTTTCCGTTTGAAAGATGCCGCGAGAATATCCTTGCCAATGTGTGATATTCCACGTTTTCCTAAACTATGCTGTCGTAAAGTCGAGCATTAATGCCACTTGATGTGTTGCTCCAAAGCGGCACGCTAATTGCGCGAAAGATGATAGGGATTACTTTTTCGCTTATTGTTTTGCACGACGGTTTGGTACCAACGGAGGTGGCATATGCGATCTATACTACGGTCAATCGGACTCATTTTGACGCTCGCGGGCGTTGTTGCGGCGCAAGCAACAGGCTCGTCAGTATTCAGCTATAGCTTTGGGAAGGGCGGAAGCGAGGCCAAGACGGCCGCCGTCCATCTAGAAGCGTGGATCGGCAAGGGGATCTTGGATAAATTCCCGTGCGTCGATCAGATGGATATGGATAGCGTGGTGGCGATTTTGGATAATGAGCGTCAACGCCAACTGCTCAGTGGGGATGCGGACGATGCAATTCTAGAGAATGTTGCGTCTTCGATCGGGGCAGATTACATCATCGTTGTCAGAGGGACAACGATGGAAAATGGCAAAACCTACCTAAACGTGGTGGTTATGGACACACGTACTGGGCGGGCAGTCGTCCGCCGAAGCGGAGAGCCGGCAAGCGGCGAAGCGTTGGTGGATGTAATGTTGGGTCTCGAAAAGCAGTTGATGCAGGACATCTCCGGTCTATTTAAGGGGAAATGTACGCCCCATTGGTCCGGAACGATCACTTTCACTTACAAATACGAAACCAGAGAGCAAAAAGATGAAAGATCTCCCGGTGGAGATAAGGGAGTGAATACACGGTCCTATCTCTCAACCTGGATGACAGAAAACACCATTCAGGCAATTCTCAACGGAAAAGGAGGTGAGGATCCTAATAAGTCGTCGGCCACGGTTATCCATCGTTTCAAACATACCGACCAACACATCGTGAACGAGAACATTGCAACGTGGTGTCGGCCGCCCAACGCCAATTCCTACTGGAAGAGGCTTGTCAACAAAGAAAGCGAAATTGGTACAGATCAGGGGGAAGCAAGCTCTGTTGAGACGGTTTGGGTGACGATTAATCGTTCAAACGGCACGTATAAGATTTCAGTGAAATATCCGGCGGTGAAGGCCACATCCAAGCGTGAGATTACCGCGACAGGTGTCGCGTGTTTCGATGCAAAACCAAGTTCGGCGGTCTCGACCGGTGATGCAGGGCCGGGTAGCGAGGAGTATCTCAAGGATGGAAATGGAGAGGTCATAGGCGAATTCGATCCTAAGAATCCTGACGTCCTGAGTGGAACCACCACTACCGGCGACGATACCAGCGGCCGCTATACTGTTAAATGGAATCTTAGGCTTGTTAAGCCGAAATCATCCAAATGATATCTGTAGCGATGGCGGGAAGCAACGACGCGTCGTTGTGAATTGTCTGAAATCATTAATGTAGTTTTTGAGGTACAAGCCTTAGGTTGTAAAATCACTTCTTTACAACCAATATGTCAGCACCAAATATCGAAACTATAGTCTCACTTTCAAAACGCCGCGGATTTGTCTTTCCGGCGTCGGACATCTACGGCGGTCTTGGGTCATCGTGGGATTACGGCCAACTCGGCGTCGAACTTGCCAATAATATCAAGAAAAGTTGGTGGAGTTGGATCGTTTACGAGCGCGACGATATCGAGGGTGTAGATTCGTCCATCATTCAGAATCGAAACGTCTGGAAATACAGCGGTCACGAGACCACATTTAGCGATCCGCTGGTCGACTGCCGCGATTGCAACGCAAGGTTGCGCCTGGACAAATTGGATGTCGATCCGGCCGACGATAAGGCAATGTGTTCGAACTGCGGCAAGAAAAATCTGACTGACCCAAAGGATTTTAACCTGATGTTTCGCACCACTGTCGGCGCCGCCTCGGCCGAGGATGATCCGTCGGCACTCGCATATTTGCGGCCCGAGACTGCTCAGGGCATATTTATCAACTTCGCCAATGTTCTGAATACATCGCGACGCAAATTACCTTTCGGCATTGCTCAGATCGGTAAGGCATTTCGCAATGAAGTTACGCCCGGCAATTTCATCTTCCGTACGCGTGAATTCGAGCAGATGGAGGTCGAGTATTTTTGCCGTCCGGAGGATGCACCGCGAATTCATCAGGAATGGATCGATAGCTACGACGAATGGCTCGGCACGCTCGGCATTTCCCGCGACAATATCAAACACTACGAACAGACCCCGAAGGAGCTTGCCCATTATTCTGATCGAACCGTCGATTTCCTTTATCGATTTTTCCCGGAGCGTGAAGACGAAGAGAAGCAGTTTGACGAGTTACTAGGTATCGCCAATCGAACCGACTACGACCTTCGGGTGCATTCGAAAAAGCCTGCGGACGCTGAAGGAAAGCGAATAAATTCGGATTCGACCGAGGACCTGTCATATTTTGACCCGCAGACTAACGAGCGGTTTTATCCCTATTGCATAGAGCCCTCGATCGGCGTCAACCGGACGCTGCTGGCGGTGATGATGGATGCCTACACTGAAAAAACTAACGACAAGGGTGAAGTTCGGGTTATTCTCAAACTAAAACCGTCACTCGCCCCGATCAAGGTTGCCGTGTTGCCGCTCGCTAAGAATAATGAGGGCATTGTGACACTCGCAAAGCAGCTCAAACGCGACCTGCAGCCATCAATGAGGGCAGTCTACGACGACACAGGCGGCATCGGAAAGCTGTACGCCCGGCAGGACGAGATCGGAACGCCGTTCTGCGTCACGGTCGATCACGAATCACTCGAAGACAATGCCGTCACCGTCCGTAACCGCGACACTTGGGAGCAGGAGAGAGTCCCGGTCGGCGGACTCGAGTCGTACTTGTCAAAAAGGCTACGGTAAAAGCATAACGGGAAATCGAATCGATTGCGGACAAACACTCTGGCCGACGTGCTGACGTGACACCGTTATGCCGCTTTGTATTTGGCTATAAACTGGGTCAGAATTCAGTTTTGGTTTGTGATGCATCGGGAAAACATTTTTCATTCAAAATTCGTTGGGTTCGGGGTGTCCGTGTCGGCGGTGTTGGTTGTTACGCTTTTCCTCGACCTTGTCTCGGACGAGATCAACTCGACGACGGTGGCTCTATCGCTCTTATTGGCCGTATTGTCGTCAGCGACTTTCTTTGGACGAAACCCAGCATTGCTTGCATCATTCGTAGCGATGCTTTGCTTTAACTATTTCTTTATCCCGCCTGTCCAGACCTTGACGATCTCCGACCCACAAAATCTGGTCGCTTGGGCTGCGTTCACAATAACAGCGATAGTCGCCGGCGAATTGTCGGCATATGCACGCCGCCGTGCCAATGAGTCGGAACGTCTTTATGCGGCGTTACAGACGGCGTTCAAGACAGCTACACAAGCAGAAGCCTTTCGGCAAAGCGAAAAGCTTAAATCAGCGCTTCTAGACGCCGTGACGCACGATCTGCGAACCCCTCTGACTGCCATAAAGGCATCAGTCACAACTCTACTGGACAGCGAAGGCGGACATCGCACGATCGAATTGAACAGCGAGGGCCGTCAAGAGTTTCTGGAAATAATAAATGAAGAGACTGACCGGCTTAACGGATTTATCGAAGGAATGATGCAACTTGCACGTATCGAGGCAGGTTCTGCCGCCGCAACCGGGACACTGTCGAGCATTGAGGAGATCATAACTATCGCCCTCGAACGTGCAGAACCGCTGCTGGTCGATCATCATCTGATCGTAAACCTCGAAAATGAGTTGCCGCTGATACGCGTTGACGCTCGTGCGATCGCGGAGGTGGTTTACAATTTGGTTGAGAACGCGGCAAAATACTCGCCAGCGGAAACCTGTATAACGATCACTGCCGCTTTGCACGGCAACAGTGTTTTGATATCGGTAATGGACGATGGGCGAGGAATACCGCCGGAGATGCGGGAGCGTGTTTTTGAGAAATTTGTCCGACTTGATGACGATGTAGTGGGCGGATTGGGGCTCGGTCTTGCGATTGCCCGCGGCATCGTCGAAGCCCAGAACGGAGCGATCCAGATCAGATCGGGGGACAACGGCAAAGGGACAAAGATTATTCTGACACTGCCCATCGGAGAGGAATGAGCGAGAACAAAAAGATCCTTATAGTTGACGACGAATCGCAGATCACGCGTGTGCTGCGGCATTCTCTGACGGCTCATCGCTATGATGTGCGAACGGCGGCGGATGGCGTTTCAGCCCTCGAAACTTTCCACGATTGGCACCCCGACCTGATAATTACTGACCTTCAAATGCCGGAAATGGACGGCATTGGGCTTTGCCGGGAGATTCGCAAAGTGTCAACCCTGCCGGTGATCGTCCTCTCAGTTCGCGGGGAGGAAAAGACCAAGGTTCAGGCTCTCGACGCCGGGGCGGACGACTATATTACCAAGCCGTTCGGTATCGAGGAGTTGCTTGCACGCGTCCGAGCATCGCTCCGCAGGAATACTACGTCGGTCGATGACGAACTCGCAACTCTCAATGACGGCGATTTCAGCATCGATGTCGCCATGCACAATGTCAATGTTCGCGAAGCGGAGATTCATCTCACTCCCAAGGAATTTGATCTGCTCGTATTTCTGTTCCGCAATCGCGATAAGGTGATCACTCACCGCGCCATCCTGGCGGCGATCTGGGGCGGCAATTTTACTGAGCAGACCGAGTATCTCCGTGTTTTCGTCGGCCAACTCCGCAAAAAGATCGAGGTCGACCCCTCGCAGCCTAAATACATCACCACCGAACCGTGGGTCGGCTATCGATTTCTCACATCAAGTCATAACCGCCAGCGTTAGCCGTCGGATTTTTTACATCTTTACGAACTTTTTATAAACCCCTTACTTATCCCTTAGCAGAGACTCGCTAATCTCATACTTGTAAAGCCAATTACGGCTTGCAAGGAGATAGTGAGATGAAAAGCGAAATCGGTCGAAGCTCAGCATTTGTAGGCAATACAGATCTGACAGGATCACGGCGGCGGCCAAGGTCGAACACTCGTTTGCGGCCCGTCGTCTTTTCGATCCTCGCCATCTTTGGTGTTTTCGGCGGTATCTCGGCATTATTTGTCGGAATCGTATTCTTCCTATTACATAGCCTGGCGGCCGTCGACGCAATGTTCGATAGAGTCGGAACCGCATTGTTGGTCGTTGCAATCCCAATGATCCTGATCGGTTCGATATTTATAGACGCCATCGAGGAGAAAAATGACTAAGTTCATATTGTTCGCGGCTGCCTTTTTCGGAACAGCCACATTGATCAGTGGTCAGCAGACCATATTTAATGTGCCGACGATCGACGTTTTGGGTCACGGTCAGGTCTATGTCGAGTTTGATGCTTTGTTCAAACCGAATGCACAAGCCGCACTTGGACGGTTTTCGAGCTTTGTGCCGCGCGTCATTGTCGGCGTAGGCGGTAATGTCGAGGTGGGCTTGAACGTGACCGGCAACGTACAACCCGGTAGGGACTCGACGACTCTTGTGCCGACGGTCAAGTGGAAGTTTTATGAAAACAAGAAAAAGGGCGTCGCTGTGGCCGCGGGAACAAATCTATTTATTCCGATTCGCAATCGTGACTATAACATCGGCAGCTATTCATATTTCACGGTCAGCAAGACGATCAATAAAACGCGTCTGACTGCCGGTGGATACGTCGCGAGCAAGAACGTATTTGCAACAAACGCGGTCCGAGCGGGTGGCCAGTTCGGGGTCGAACAGACTATAGATAAAAGGGTCTCGATCGCCGCTGATTGGGTAACGGGCAAACACTCGGGCGGCTATTTTACTCCCGGCTTAACTTACAGGCCGACACCGAAAATAACCACGTACTGGGCATATTCGATTGGCAATGCAAACACTCGACTGGGCAATCATTACTTCCTGTTCGAGATCGGCTACAACCTTAACTGAAATATATGAGCGACTTCATCTTTATCACGGCAATTCTGACATTTTTCGCTGCAGCGATCGGCTATATTGCCTTTTGCTCGCGGCTGTCGAAAGGAGATAGGTAATGAATACGGAGACGATATTTGCAGTTGTCTGCTCGGCAATTTTGCTCGTTTATCTCGTGTACGCACTCCTGCGGCCCGAGAAATTCTAAGGATTTATAATGACTTTCAACGGAATATTACAGATCATTGCTTTCCTCCTGGTTCTGACTATACTGACCAAACCGGTCGGTATCTATCTGACGCGAGTTTACTCGGGCGAGACAACTTTTTTGCAACCGATCGAACGTGCGTTCTACTGGCTCACGCGCGTTGATGCGGGGAGCGAGATGAATTGGAAGCAATATGGCGTGGCGATGCTGCTGTTTAGTATGGTTTCGACGATCGCAGTCTATGCGATCCAGCGAATGCAGTCGTTTTTGCCATTCAATCCTCAGGCATTAGCGGGACCATCGCCGGACTCATCGTTCAACACCGCAGTATCCTTTGTCACAAATACCAATTGGCAAGGCTACAGCGGGGAATCGACGATGAGCTATTTCACCCAAATGGCCGGTTTGACAGTTCAGAATTTTGCATCGGCAGCGGTCGGAATGGCACTCGCGGTGGTTTTCATACGCGGCATCTCGCGGTTTGATACTGACAAACTGGGCAATTTCTGGACGGATTTGCTTCGCGGCACGCTATACGTGCTGTTGCCAATCTCGTTCCTTGCCGCCATTTTTTTTGTATCCCAAGGGGTTGTACAGAATTTTAAGCCGTATGACACCATCCCGCTTATTGACTCTCGAACGATCCAGGTGGATAAAAAAGATGCTGCTGGGGCAGTAATAAAGGACGCGAACGGCGATCCCGTAAAAGTGGATAAGCGGATCGACACGCAGACGATCGCCCAAGGGCCGGTTGCATCGCAACTTGCCATTAAGATGCTCGGAACGAACGGCGGTGGATTTTTCAACGCAAATTCCGCGCATCCATTTGAGAATCCTACCCCTTTGACCAACTTTGTTGAGATGCTGCTGATCTTGATAATTCCTGCGGGTTTCACATATATGCTTGGGCGGATGGTTAAGTCAAAAGGCCATGGATGGGCGGTTTACGCTGCGATGATGTTCCTATTGATCGCCGGTGTAACAACTCTCTACTGGGCTGAGGCTAATGGAAACCCCCTGTATCCGGCTAACGTCGACCAATCGGCTGTCGGCGGTAACTTTGAAGGAAAAGAGACGCGTTTCGGGATTGCCGGAACCGCGCTATTCGCAACGGTTACTACGGATGCCTCGTGCGGTGCAGTCAATGCGATGCACGACAGCCTGACACCGATCGGTGGACTCGTGCCGATGGTAAATATGCAGTTAGGCGAGATCATTTTCGGCGGAGTGGGTGCGGGAATGTACGGCATTCTAATTATGATCATCCTGACGGTCTTTCTGGCAGGTTTAATGGTAGGACGCACCCCGGAATACCTCGGCAAAAAGATCGAGGCATACGATGTGCAAATGGCGACGCTGTATGTGCTGATATTTCCGCTGACAATTTTGGGATTCGCAGCGATCTCGTCAATAGCCCCAGATTTCGGCTTGGCGTCGCTAAACAACGCGGGCGCACACGGATTGTCGGAGATCTTGTACGCATTTTCGTCGGGAACGGGAAATAACGGCTCTGCCTTCGCCGGACTGAGTGCAAACACGTTGTGGTACAACTCCACTCTGGGAACAGCAATGTTGCTTGGACGTTTCTTTATGATCATTCCCATGCTTGCTATCGCCGGCAATCTTGCACGGAAGAAACTCGTCCCCGCAAGCCTCGGCACATTTCCGGTCAACACTGCTTTGTTCAGCGTTCTGCTCGTCAGCGTCATTCTGATACTCGGAGCATTGACGTTCTTTCCGGTGCTGAGCCTTTCGCCAATACTTGAGCATTTTCAGATGACAGCCGGCCAAACCTTTTAGGAAGCAAAATGAAAAACGCAATTTCCATTTGGGATAAAAAAATAATCAAACAGGCACTCAGCGGATCGGTGCGAAAGCTCGATCCGCGTAAGATGCTCAAGAATCCGGTAATGTTCGTGGTCGAAGTTGGTGCATCATTTTTGACGGTTCGACTGATCGTGAGTATTATCGTCGGGGCAAACGCCGGCCATCTATTTGAGATACAGATCACGCTGTGGCTATGGTTCACGGTGCTGTTCGCCAATTTCGCAGAGGCGATGGCCGAGGGCCGTGGTAAGGCTCAGGCCGACACTCTCAGAAGATCGAAGACCGAATCGGCGGCGAATATCATCCGTGCGGACGGCACGACGGAGACGATCGCCGCTACGGCCCTGCGCAAAGACGACGTTGTTATGGTCATCGCCGGCGAGTCCATTCCGGGCGACGGCGAGGTGATCGAGGGCGTTGCCTCGGTCGATGAATCTGCCATAACCGGCGAGTCTGCACCCGTGATCAGGGAAGCGGGCGGGGATCGGTCAGCGGTTACCGGCGGCACCCGAGTTTTATCTGACTGGATCAAGGTGCGAATTACATCAAATCCGGGCGAGACATTCATAGATCGTATGATCGCTCTGGTCGAGGGTGCTTCGCGCCAGAAAACGCCGAACGAGATCGCTCTGCACATATTGCTCGTCGGCTTGACCATCATATTTTTACTTGCGGTTGTCACATTGCAGCCATTCGCGATCTATTCCGGTGCGGAGCAGACGATCTTTGTTTTGATCTCATTGCTAGTGTGCTTGATACCGACCACGATCGGCGGCCTGCTGTCCGCTATCGGTATTGCGGGAATGGACAGGCTTGTGCAGCATAACGTGCTTGCGATGTCTGGACGTGCGGTCGAGGCGGCGGGCGATGTGAATACGCTTTTGCTAGACAAAACGGGAACGATCACATTCGGAAACCGTCAGGCGTCAGAGTTTATCGCGCTCAAAGGCGTCGATGAAAAGCTGCTGGCCGAGGCGGCCCAGTTGTCTTCGCTTGCAGACGAAACGCCTGAGGGCCGTTCAATCGTTATACTTGCACGCGAAAAGTACGGTTGCCATGAACTCACGGTAAATACTTCAGCAGAGTTTATTGCCTTTACCGCACAGACCCGTATGTCCGGTGTGAATATCGATAGCCGTGAGATTCGTAAAGGTGCGGTTGATGCCATCGAAAAATACACTGCCGGTAAAGCACCGCAATCGGCGGCAGAACTTCGCGAGGTCGTCGAGCGGATCGCAAAAGCAGGAGGTACTCCGCTTGTCGTGGCGGACGATCATATTCCTCTTGGCGTTATATATCTCAAAGACATCGTCAAGAGCGGAATGCGGGATCGCTTTCTACAACTTCGGCAGATGGGCATCAAAACCGTGATGATAACGGGCGACAACCCTATGACCGCAGCGACGATCGCTGCCGAGGCCGGCGTGGACGATTTTCTGGCTGAGGCGACACCCGAAGATAAAATGGCGTTGATCAAACGCGAACAGTTAGACGGCAAGCTCGTCGCGATGACCGGCGACGGTACGAACGATGCTCCCGCACTGGCTCAAGCTGATGTGGGCGTCGCAATGAATACAGGCACTCAAGCTGCAAAAGAGGCTGGAAATATGGTCGATCTCGACAGCGATCCGACCAAACTGATCGAGGTGGTTGCGATCGGCAAGCAACTATTGATTACCCGCGGAGCATTGACGACATTTTCGATATCAAATGATGTTGCCAAGTATTTTGCGATCATTCCAGCAATGTTTGCCGCGACTTTTCCGGTACTGAGTGCACTTAACATTATGGGCTTAAAGACGCCACAATCCGCAATACTCTCAGCGGTGATATTCAACGCTTTGGTTATCGTCGGATTGATACCGCTTGCGTTGAAAGGCGTAAAATACCGTCCGATGTCGGCGTCGTCGCTCTTACAGAGAAACTTGCTGGTGTATGGACTCGGCGGGATCGTTGCTCCGTTTATTGGCATAAAATTGATCGATTTGATAATCACTACTTTAGGCCTAGCCTAATAAAGATATGAAAGACCTAATAACATCAGTATTAATGATACTTGTTTTGACAGTTTCGCTAGGTATCCTTTATCCATTCGCTGTTTGGGGCGTGTCGCAAGGATTGTTCCCAAGAGCGGCAAATGGTTCACTCGCCGAGGTAGACGGAAAGATCGTTGGTTCCGAATTGATCGGACAAACATTCACCTCGCCGCGATACTTCTGTTCGCGACCGTCAGTTGCAGGCGACGGATACGATGCCGCAGCATCCGGTGGTTCGAACTTAGGGCCGACCAGCAAAAAAATGATCGACCGGATCGCGGATGATTCGACATCGATGCAGGCAGATAATCCGAATACTAAAGTTCCGGCCGATCTTGTAACCACAAGCGCGTCCGGCCTAGATCCCCATATTTCACCCGCTGCTGCCGATTTTCAGGTCTCGCGAGTCGCAAGAGAGCGTAATATGAATGAGAATGAGGTGAGAAAGCTTGTCGCTCAATTTACACAGGGCCGTGAACTCGGGTTTCTGGGTGAACCACGCGTAAACGTACTATTGTTAAATCTAGCTTTGGACAAGAATTAAAGTGATATTTGTCGACACGCATACGACTGAAAGGCCGGATCACGACGGGACGCGGCCAAACGCTGATGAATTGCTCAGAGCCCTGCAAGAGAATGAGCGGGCAAAGTTGCGCGTCTATATCGGTGCCGCGGCGGGGGTCGGTAAGACCTACCGAATGTTGCAGGATGCGGCTCAATTGAAGGGACAGGGCATCGACGTTGTTATCGCGACGGTCGACACCCACGGCCGTATCGAAACTGAGGAGCAGATCGGCGATCTCGAAATTATTCCGCTGAAAGAAATAGAATATCGCGGAAACACGTTCGAAGAGATGGACATCTCGGCTGTGATCGAACGACATCCGGCAGTTGCGCTCGTGGACGAACTTGCCCACACCAATATTGAAGGTTCGAAGAATAATAAGCGCTACGAGGATGTGATCGAACTACTAAAAAACGGGATCTCCGTTGTCACTGCGGTCAATATTCAGCATATAGAGTCTCTTAATGACGCTATTGCACGCACAACAAATGTGCAGGTTCGCGAGACCGTACCGGACTCCTTTTTTAAGAATGCCGATGAAATAATAGACGTTGACATATCGATCGACACACTTCGGACACGCCTCCGTCAAGGGAAGATCTATTCGGTCGAAAAGATCGAACAGTCGCTCAATAATTTTTTCCGAAAGGGAAACCTTGCGGCCTTGCGAGAACTCTCGCTGCGACAGGTCGCCCATTTTCAGTCCACACAGGATCAGGAATACCGGACACGAGAAGGCCTCGATCAGGCGGTCATCCCTGAAAAGGTGATGGTTTGTATGGCGTCTCGCGGAAGCGCTAAGAAGATACTGCGCACGGGGTCGCGTATCGCCGGACGATTTGCCGATGATGACTGGATCGCCGTCTATGTCGAAACCTCCGACGAAGAAATGGGACGCATTTCCCCCGAAAATTACGCAACTCTGCAGGACAATATTCGATTTGCGACCTCGCTTGGGGCAAGGGTCGTGCATCTCAAATCCAATAACGTTGCCGATGCACTGCTCGGCTTTGCTCGCCATAATGGCATCACTCACGTTATCTTTGGCCAGTCGGCAAGATCGCGGTGGGAGATATTCTGGAAAGGCTCGATCATTAACCGCTTTTTAAGCGAAGTAAAGGATGCCTCAGTTCACGTGATCCCACTCGAAAGAGAAAGTACTTAAGCAAACCGCCTTTGATTTCCAGTACGGCGATAATGCAGAATGAGAAGTCTGCATTATGTCGAATATTCCGAAGAAAATTACTGATATTGCCGAAGCTATTCGTTCGATCGGCGGCCGTGCAATGCTTGTTGGCGGTTGCGTACGCGACGAACTGATGGATGTCGATCCGAAGGATTGGGATGTTGAGGTTTACGGCGTCGAGCCTGCGAAGTTGCGTGGATTACTCGATTCGTTCGGCGAGGTCAACGTGGTCGGTGAGGCGTTTGCGGTTTATAAGATCGGTTCAGATCTTGACGTATCGCTACCGCGAAGGGAACGAAAAGAGGGTCGAGGCCATCGGGCGTTCGTCGTCGAAGGCGACCCGGATATGTCGTTCAAAGAGGCGTGTTCGCGACGTGATTTCACGATCAACGCCATACTCCGTGATATTTTGACCGGTGAGATCGTCGATCCGTTTGACGGGCAAGGCGACATTCGCGGCAAAAAACTGCGGATGGTTTCGAGCGAGACTTTTGGTGAGGATTCCCTGAGAGTTCTACGGGCCGCACAATTCGCGGCGAGGTTTGAGTTTGATCTCGACCCGGAAACCGTCGAGGTTTGCAAGGCGATCGATCTAACCGATCTACCAAAAGAACGTATCTGGGGCGAACTCGAAAAGCTTCTATTGCTTTCCGCAAGGCCGTCAATCGGGCTCAAGTGGCTTTATGATCTCGGCATCACGGCTAAGATATTCCCCGAGATGCAGTCGCTTGTAGGCGTGCCTCAAGAGCCCGCATGGCATCCTGAGGGCAACGTCGATCTCCATACGATGATGGTTTGCGATGAGGCCCGCAAGCTGATCGACGACCTCGACCATTCGCGAAAGGTTGCCGTAATGCTTGGCTCGCTCGCTCACGATTTTGGCAAACCGCCGACGACCGAATTCATCGACGGGCGGATCCGATCCCGTGGACACGATGAGGCAGGTGTTGAGCCGACGCTCACATTTCTCGACCGTCTCGGCATCCACACGCTGGACGGCTTTGACGTACGAAACCAGGTCGTCCAGCTTGTGCGCTATCACCTCAAGCCCGGCGAATATTACAAAGCCAAATCACCCGTTGGCGACGGTGCTTTTCGTCGGCTTGCACGCAAGGTCGAACCTGATTTGCTATATCGTGTCGCCAAGGCCGATAGTCTCGGCCGTAATCCAGATTGGCTGCCGAAAGAGAAATGGTTTGGCTCGGAGGCTCAAGAGTGGTTTATCGCAAAAGTCCGCGAACTTGATATTGAGAAGAAAGCTCCCGATCCGATCCTGATGGGGCGGCATTTGATCGAACTCGGACTTACACCGTCTCCGCGTTTTCGTGAGATCCTGGATGCCGTCTATGAACTGCAACTTGACAGCAAAATAACTGATCTTGACCAAGCGGTTGCGGAAGCTCAAAAGCATATCCACTAAAAACGAAAAATGCGATCTGTAATCGTTTTAGCAATTACAGATCGCAAATTGTATCCTACAAATGTTAGGACTGCTTTCCTTCCAAAAACGCTTTTAATCGACGCGAACGCGACGGGTGACGTAGCTTTCTGAGGGCTTTTGCCTCGATCTGTCGAATTCGTTCGCGGGTGACGGCAAAGTGTTGGCCGACCTCCTCGAGCGTGTGTTCGGACCCCGTGTTACCGAGGCCGAAACGCATTTTGATAACCTTTTCCTCACGTGGCGTCAATGTTGCTAGAACCTCGTCAGTGATCTCACGCAAATTCGAAAACGTAACGGATTCTGCCGGGTTGAGGATCGATCGATCCTCGATAAAGTCGCCCAGGTGAGAGTCTTCCTCTTCCCCGATCGGCGTTTCCAAACTGATCGGTTCCTGAGCGATCTTGAGTACCTTTCGGACCTTAGACACCGGAATGTCCATTCGCTTTGCGATCTCCTCGGATGTTGGCTCGCGGCCAAGTTCCTGCACGAGAAGTCGCGATGTCCGAATGAGCTTGTTGATCGTTTCGATCATATGGACCGGGATACGGATCGTACGGGCCTGATCGGCGATCGCACGGGTAATAGCCTGACGGATCCACCACGTCGCATACGTCGAAAACTTATATCCGCGACGCCATTCAAACTTATCTACCGCCTTCATAAGCCCGATATTGCCTTCCTGAATGAGGTCGAGGAACTGCAGGCCGCGGTTGGTATATTTTTTAGCGATCGAAACCACGAGTCGCAGATTGGCCTCGACCAACTCGCGTTTGGCCTTATTGGTGTCAAATTCGCCGATACTGATCGTTTTGTACGAACGCTTGATCTCAACGGTGGGAAGATGATACTTCTCTTCGATCTCAGCGATGGCCGCATTGGCATCGGCAATCTTGGCTAGAAGTTCTTTCTTCTCAGCGGTTGCGGGTTTTTTCTCAAGCTTTTCATTAGCCTTTTTGATCGCCCTTTCCGAGGTCTGAATGTCGGTCACGACCTTTCGGATCGCGGCGATCATTTTCTGATTCGAATTTTCGGTCAGGTTAAGCTGCTTGATCTCCTGTGCGATCTCCAGACGCAACCGAGCGGTCTTACGCTTGAGAGTCAAAACCTTCTTGGATTTCTTGCCGTCCGCCTTTTTCTGCTCGTTGACTAAGGACGTCCAGGTTTTTAAGGCAACGTGAAAATGCTCCGCAATATTACCGATGCCCTCAAGGGTCCATCGCATATATTCCTCGGCCTTGTCCTCCTCGATCGAGATGTCTGCCTGTTCCGAAAAGACTACGGTTTCGCGAATCGTTGCACGCTTTTCGACCAGATCCTCGGCGATCTTGATCAGGCGCCCGACTGCGATCGGCGAACGCGATATCGCCTTATGCGTCTTGATCTGGCCTCGCTCGATGCGCTGAGCGATCGTGACTTCGCCTTCACGGTTAAGTAGCGGCACAACGCCCATTTCACGTAGATAGAGGCGCACCGGATCGTTGGATTTGTCGAGAGCTCCCGCCGAAAGATCAAGGTCGATATCGTCTTCGTCGGCTGCTTCCTCTTCCTGATCCTCGTCAAGTGCGAGGGCCGACGCATTTTCCAAAAGTTGTGCGTCGGTCTCGGCGACTGAGATATTGGCGCCCTCTAAACGGTCAAGTACGTCCTCCAGATCATCGGCGGACATCATATTTTCGGGAATCTGGCGATGGAGTTCGTCCATGCTCAGAAATTTCTTTCGCTTGCCGAGGGCGACCAAGCGATCCATCAAGTCTTCTTTTTCGTCGTAATCAGCCATAAAATCATCAAAAACCTTTGATTAAATCTTCGCGGTTATCGTTGTTCGCGAACTAGATATTAACGCCGTAAGCGTGGAAATAGTTTCATTCCCACCGGCGGGTTTAAAAAACCAAATTATATCACAATTCAGTGGTCTGCCGCTGTAATTCACGCCTTATTTTTTCGAGTTCGAGCTGTTCGTAGGTGAGTTGGCTAAAAAGCTCGCTATTGCCCGACTGTTCAGCCATAACAGCGTCGCGGCTGATCTCAACAATTCGATTTGCGATCGCCATATTTCTAAGTGTGAATACGCAATTTTCCGCTTCGGTAAGGACTGCGTCCATCACCTCGTCCTTTTCGCGTCTCGGTTCGCCCTTTAGCAGCAGATGGGCAAGGTCGACAGACGTTTCATCGTCGCCGATATGCTCGAGGATCGTCTCTTGCGAAACATCCATTTTATCGCGAGTGATAGCAATAAATGCATCGAAAAGCTCGGCTGTAGCAAGGTCTTGGTAATCGCTGGGCTCAAGTTGCGGAATGATAGCGTCACGAAGGTCGCGGTCAAAAACGAGTAGTTCCAACAAACGGCGTTCTGCGATAGTGATCTTGCCTCTAGGTGCTTTGCGGATCCCTGTAATCTCAATAGGCTGATTGCCTCGCGCATCCGTACGAACCGCTTCCTTCATTGAATTCCACCATTCACGACGCGTTCCGGGATCATCGACTCGCATAGCAAGCATTAGTTGATCGAAAAACTGTCGATGGGCAGCACGTCCCTTGTTGGTGCTTCGAAACGAGGCACAAATCGGCATCACCTCTTCAATGAACTTGATCCGTTGCTGATTATTGGAAAGATTGTATTCTGTTGGCATCCTCGTAATGAGAAAGTCCAGAATTGACGGTGCTTGCCCACGCAACTGATTAAACTTTTCAGCCCCGTCCCTACGGATGAAGTCATCGGGGTCAAGCTTGTCGGGTAACTGCAGTACTTTCAATTCGAATCCAGCGAATAGCAATGAACTCATGATCTTCTTTGCTGCTTTTGCTCCTGCCTCGTCACTGTCATAAGTAATTACAATGTTTTCTGTAAACCGTTTAATCACTTTGGCTTGCTGAGGCGTAAAGGCCGTGCCGAGGCTGGCAGCGACGTTCGTTATTCCAAACTGGGCGAGGGCAATCAGGTCGAGATAACCTTCGACTAGGATGGCGAATTTCTTTTTGCGGATCTCGTCTTTCGCCTGAAACAGGCCATAAAGATGCTCGCCCTTAGTGTAGGCGGGCGTCTCGGGCGAGTTGAGATATTTTGGCTGGTCCTCTGGGTCGAGCGAACGTGCACCAAAGGCGACCGGACGGCCATTAACGTCAAGAACAGGGAACATTATCCGTCCGCGAAAACGGTCAAAGGTGCGTTCTTTTTCTTCGTTTACGGAGACAAGGCCGGACTGTACGATGAGTTTTTCGTCGGCACCGTAATCGCGTAAAACAGACAGCAGATCATCCCAGCTATCGTGTGCAAAGCCGATGCGAAACTGTTTTTGAACCTCGTCTGAGATGCCTCGGGTCTCGAGATAAGCCCGAGCCTCTTTTGCCTTTTTACTTTTGCCTTGCAGCTCTTTTTCCCAGTGATCGAGTGCGATCTGATTGAGCTCGATGATCTGATCAGCCAACTGCTTTTTTTCCTCACGCTGCTTTCGGCCGCGTTCATAGTTCGCATCATCTATCGGCTCCGGCAGCATCACGCCCGAGATCTCGGCGACACGCTTGACCGCCTCAGGGAAGTTCAATCCCTCCATCTCCATCAGAAAGTTGTATGCCGTACCGCCCTTGCCGCAGCCGAAACATTTGTAAAAACCCTTGCTCGGATTGACCGAGAATGACGGAGTCTTTTCCTGATGAAACGGACAACACGCCATCCAATTCGCCCCTTTCTTCTTCAGATCCTGAGCATACGGCTGTATTATCCGCACTAAATCGGCACGGTTTTTCAGATCGTCAATGAAATATTGTGGGTAGAGCATTCGTTATTGCTTTAACTCAGCAATTGTAGCGCCGTGGCCGCCCTGTGATGAAGGGGCGAATTCGAAACGATCGACCATATCACTGTTCTTCAAAAAGTGATGAACGTAATTCTTTAGTGCGCCTGTGCCAAAGCCGTGGATGATGCGGACGCGGGGCAGAGAGGACATATACGCTTCATCGAGAAAACGATCGATCTCATACTCCGCCTCTGCCGTGGTCTTGCCGATGAGGTTGAGTTCGGCGGGGGCATCGCCACCGTCGACATCACGCGTTATCAAAGAGCCCCGATCTTTTGAAGGCACGTTGCCCGACGGCGGAGATTCTGTTTCGGCGAGTTGGAGGTTTGCGACTTTCTCACGCAGTCGCATACCGCCAACGAGTACCTCGGCGACATCCCGATCGAGCTTTTCGATAACGCCCACATTACCGAATGAGGTGAACACCCGTGATCCAACCGTCAATGGAGTGTCTGCGGGTATCGACGTTGGGTTGTGCAAATTTGATCCCGGACCCTTGTGTAAACTACCACCACGCGATGAGCTTCCGACCTTGGCCATAACCGCACGGTTCAACTCGGCCTTTCGCGATTGACGTTCCTTGTCGAGGCGGGTTTTTAGTGCCTTGTCCTCGATGGTCTGGATAAACGCCTTTGACTGGCGGTCAAATTCGTCGACTGCCTTGGCAAGCTCGCCTTCGAACTCTTTCTGCCGGGCTTTTTCCTTTTTTACGGCTTCAACCTCGAGAGCAGCATATTTCATCGCCGTCGCCTCGCGTTCCTCCTCAAGCGCGATGCGAAGGTCGGTCGCGATCTTGGTCTCCGTCTGGAGCTTTTTGAGATAGATTTCGGCCTCCTGAGCTGAAATATCGAGATGTCTGCGGGCGTCGTCGATGACGGGCTGAGTGATGCCAAACCGCCGAGCGATCTCGATCCCCGACGACGCACCGGCAAGGCCGAGCAGTAGTTTGTAAGTCGGCCGCAAGGTCTTTTCGTCAAATTCGACGGATGCATTGATCACGCTCGGGTCATTGGCGGCGTACATCTTCAGGCCTCGATAATGTGTCGAAGCGATGACTTGGGCCCCTTTTTGGCGAAAATGGTCGACGATGGCAACGCCGAGAGCCGAGCCTTCCTCTGGGTCCGTGCCGGTGCCGGCCTCGTCAAGCAGGACGAGTGACGGCGGTTCACACTCGCCGATCATCGAAGCGATATTCGACATATGCGACGAGAACGTCGAGAGATTGGCGGCGAGCGATTGGTGGTCACCGATATCCGCTAAAACTGAGCGGTAAAAGGGGATTCGAGCTTCACTGGCGGGTACCGGCAACCCCGATATCGCCATCAGGCTCAGCAATCCTGCGGTCTTGAGAACTACGGTCTTGCCGCCCGCATTGGCACCCGAAATGATCATCACCGGGCGTCCGTCAGTTAGCGTGAACGAGTTAGGTACGATCCAGTCAGAGTCGCCTGCGTAAACGGGCGACCGCGTACTTGGCAGTTCGTTAATATTCTGGCCCCCCGCTAACGCAGGTGGGGCTGACAGTAGCGGATGCCGGGCATCGGTCAGGTCGAGGGTTTTGTCGCCGGTTATCTCGGGCACGACAGCACGGAATTTGCGTGCAAATTCGACCTTTGCTTTGATAAAATCGAGTTCGGCCACGGCCTCGACGGCGAGTTCGACGGCCGGAAGTTGCTCGCGAAGCTCTTCGGTAAGTGCAAACAAGATACGGGCGATCTCGCGCTCCTCTTTGCCTTTAAGGTTTTGAAGCTCGTTATTAGCCTCGATCGCATCCAATGGCTCGACAAATACGGTCGACCCCGACGACGAAAAGCCGTGGGCGACGCCCGAAACCTTGCCGCGAAAATCGGCCTTTACGGGTATTACAAATCGATCGTTGCGCATCGTGACGATCTCGTCCTGAATGGCATTGCCGGCAGCACGCATTGCGGACTCGAGCGACTTGGTTAGGCGACCTCGTTGCAGATTGATCTCGTGGCGAATACGGGCGAGTTCCGGCGATGCTTTGTCATCGATCTCGCCGCCCGGCAAGAGCTTTTTATTAATGCGGTCGATCACCGCGAGTAGCGTCGGCGGGATATGTTCGACGATCTGCCACAACGTCGGCACGAACTCCTTTTCCGGTTGGATCGCCGACCTTGCGAAGAGTGCCTGATTGCAAACTCGTGAGATCTCAAGGATTAATGTCGGCTCGAGTGTCGCGTTGTTTATCTTCAGGATCGCTACTGCATCCGATGGATCGCCGAGCCCGCTGAATGACCACGTCACCTGTTTTTCTTCGTTAAGTTTGATCGTTTCCGATATTGCCGAAAGGGAAGTTTCAAGCGATCGACGGTCGGTAAACGGACGAAGTAAAGCAAAACGATCGACCCCCATCGGCGTCTGGGCGTTACGGCTAACCAGTTCCAGCAGCCGTGCAAATTCGAGTGTTTCGAGCGAGTAAGCCATTACATTAACCGGTCCAATGTCGTTAGATAGCCTACGCGTTGTAAACTATTGTAAATAATGCTGATAGATCTAATACTTAAAGTAAAGTCTAGTAAAGTTTTGTCCCACGGCACATTAAAGCGGGACAAAAGGTGGGACAGGTTAAATGCTGTGATTAAAGCAATTAATGTAACTTGTCCCATTGTCCCACGATTTTACGATTTAGGGGCCTAGATAACAGTTACTCCCTTCCAAAAGGCTATGTATCCCTCGATGTTCTTAGCGTCAGATTTGGCGTCCGGATAGTACCAAGCAGCGTCCTTATTGGTGGTACCGCCGGCGTCAACATCGTAATAGCTTGCCGTGCCTTTCCACCCGCAGACCGTGTGTGTCTCCGAAGGTGAAAAATGTTCTTTGACTAGCGAGTCGGCGGGAAAATAATGGTTCCCTTCGACAACTATCGTTTTGTCACTCTCTGCCAAAATCGTCCGGTTCCATATTGCTTTCATTTCTATTATTAACTCCTTGATCTAAATCTCGCCACAACCATCATCACCCGAAAAATCGTTCTCTAACGTCCGGAGTTGGCAGCATGCACGCGTCTTGCCTGCCGAACAGTCGGTAGCGATATTTCGCGAAGATCCTGTAAGCCAGATCACGGATAGATCCCGGCACGATGATAAACCCATATCCAACCGACCAGATGCCTCCCAGGCCTTTCGCGATTCGCAGGCCAGCGGTGGAGTGCGTATATGCCCGCTCACCCTCGACTAAGATTATCGAATCGATGTCGTCCCCAATATTGTGCTCTTTTTTCAATTGCTGGCCTATTTCGGACTGCAGCGGAGCAAATCTAAACTTCTTTTCGCTGTCGTGTCGAATAATGAAGTTAACGGCGCCGTTGCAGAAGTTACATACGCCGTCAAAGAGAATGATCGAGCTCATTGATATATTATACATCAAAAATTCAACCGCAATTTTCGGATAGATTTCATATTTGATTACGCATAAACTCTGAAGTTATGGAAAACGTGATCTTTTGGCAGGCGGTAGAAGCAAATGATTCGCGGTTTGATGGTGTATTCTTTTTCGGCGTAAGGACAACAGGGATATATTGCAGACCGTCTTGCCGGGCTCGGTTGCCGAAGCGTGAGAACGTCGAGTTTTATCCCAACGCAAAACTGGCGGAGGACGACGGTTTCAGAGCCTGTCTCCGGTGTGTTCCACAAAATATGGGTGAGCCCGATACGCGGACAGTCAAGATATTGCGTGCTTGCGAGCTGATCGATGCAAATGATGCCGTGACTCTGGACCGTCTCGCGAGTGAACTGGACGTAAGTCCGTACCACCTACAGCGGAGTTTTAAGCAGATCATTGGTGTCAGTCCCAAGAAATATGCCGAAGCAAAGCGGATGGAGCGTTTCAAGCGTCAGGTCCGCGGCGGCAGCGATATCGTGACCGCGATATACGAATCGGGCTTTGGATCGAGTAGCCGGCTGTATGAAAAGGCGTGGGAAAGCCTGGGGATGACGCCAAGTGAATATAAGAAGGGCGGTAAGGGAATGATGATAAATTACACGGTAACAGATTGTAAGCTTGGCCGCCTTTTGGTCGCCGCGACATCAAACGGACTCTGTGCCGTGGCTTTTGCAGATACAGATACTGAGCTTGTGCAAAACCTGAGGTTAGAGTATCCAAATGCTGATATTGCTGAAGATGTGGCCATACTGAAACGATATGTTCAGGAAGTACTTGAACACCTCGCCGGCGATAAAAGTCCTTTTGCATTGCCGCTCGATGTCCGGGCGACGGCCTTTCAGTTGCAGGTCTGGGAGTTGCTGAGACGCATACCTTTTGGCGAAACAGTTTCGTATGGTCAGATCGCAGAAATGCTCGGGGACAAGAAAAAGGTTCGTGCCGTTGCCCGTGCGTGTGCGACCAATCGTGTTGCGGTTGTGATCCCTTGCCACCGAGTCGTGGCCGCTGACGGCAAGCTAAGTGGATACCGTTGGGGCATTGAACGAAAACGAAAACTACTTGAACTCGAATTGGAGCTCAAGGGCAAACAACGTGGCGTGCAGGACTGACGGTTCGCAATCGCAAACTGTGTCTTTGTGTTCTGAAACTTTTTCTATATTCTCTCCGTAACAGTAATTTCACGCAGACTCCAAAAATTAAGAATTTAGGAAAGTTATGAGATCAAAGCTCTTTTTGTTCGCATTTGCGGCGATAAGCTTGTTTTTTGCTAACCGGGCCGAGGCTCAGAGTTATGCGATCACCAATGCACGCATCGTAACGGTTTCCGGCACGACCATCGACAAGGGGACGGTAGTCGTCAGAAACGGACTGATCGAGGCCGTCGGGCCAAATGTCTCCGTACCGGCAGACGCTCAGGTGTTCGATGCAAGCGGTCTGACGGTATATCCGGGATTTATTGACGCAATGACCAATCTCGGCATGCCGGCGGCAGCGGCGAGAACCGGCGGTCAGGGCGGCGGACAGATGTCACAGGCTCCAGCAACCGCCCCGACGTCAAATTCGGTCTATCCGGCGGGAATGAGACCGGAGGATGAGGCGATCGATGATCTCCGTGCCGGTGATTCGCAGTTTGAGGCGAATCGAAACGCCGGATTTACGACGGTCTTGACTACTGGCCGGGTCGGAATCTTCAACGGTCGTTCTGCATTAATCGATCTCACGGGCGATACCGTTTCGGCTATGATTATCAGATCGCCATTCGCACAGCACATTACATTCACAACGATCGGCGGCGGGCAATATCCCGGTTCACTCTTAGGCACGTTTGCGGCGATCCGTCAGATATTCTATGACGCACAACGGCAGCAAGATATCGAAAAGATGTACGTAGCGAATCCGAGGGGAATGAAACGCCCTGCCGCGGACCGTTCGTTAGAGGCACTATATCCGGCGATCAACCGTGATACCCCTGTGGTCTTTACGGCCAACCGCGAGATCGACATTATTCGGGCTCTGGACCTTATAAAAGAATTCAAACTCAACGGGATGATCGCCGGCGGAGCCGAAGCGTGGAAAGTCGCCGACCGTCTCAAGGCTCAAAACGTCACGGTACTGCTTACATTAAATTTTCCGAAGCGAACAACGACTGCTTCGCCGGATGCCGATCCTGAGTCGATGGAAACATTGCGTTCGAGGGCCGAAGCTTCAAAATGTGCATCAAAACTGGCCTCGGCGGGAGTGAAATTTGCGTTTCAGTCCGACAATATGCGGTCGCTTAGTGATTTTTTCACAAATGCCGGCAAGGCTGTCGAAGCCGGTTTAAGCAAGGATGCCGCGATCCGGGCGATGACGCTTGGGTCCGCCGAAATACTCGGCGTAGATAAGACGACCGGCTCGATCGAGGCCGGCAAGATCGCCAACCTCGTTGTCGTAAAAGGCGACGTTTTCGGAAAAGACAGATATGTTTCACACGTTTTTGTCGATGGGAAGTACTACGAGCAAAAGGAACAGCCGAAACGCGAAGCTGGCGGCACACGGAATGGCGGTAACGTTGCTCCAACCGCCGGTATCTCGGGCACCTACGCTGTAACGATCGACATCCCCGGCCAGCCAATGGCGGCGACGCTGACATTTGTACAGGTCGGCGCCGCATTAAATGGAACGATGGTCTCACAACTTGGCAGTTCGCAGATCCGTAGCGGCAAGGTCTCACCCGAGGGCTTTTCGTTTGCCAGCAGTGTCGAATTTGGCGGAGCAGCGATCGACATCACGGTCAGCGGCAAGGTGACAGGTGATCAGATCAGCGGTTCGATCGATTCGCCGCAGGGCATTGTGCCGTTCTCCGGCACCAAAAACCCGTAGATATCAGTCGACAGTTAAAAAAAAGGCAAGAGTAATTAAGGGCAATAGTGATGAGAAAAATTCTCGTAATTCTAATTTTGACCGCGTTAGGTATGATCTCGCCGACGCTTGTTTTGGGGCAGTCAAAGTCGGACG
Source organism: Chloracidobacterium sp. (assembly GCA_016720705.1). Lineage (NCBI taxonomy): Bacteria > Pseudomonadati > Acidobacteriota > Blastocatellia > Chloracidobacteriales > Chloracidobacteriaceae > Chloracidobacterium > Chloracidobacterium sp. The sequence continues at coordinate 502,625 of JADKKB010000005.1, forward strand.
TATTGATCAAAAATGCGACCGTGATGACCGCGGTCAAAGGCACGCTTGAAAATACCGACATTTTGATCCAGAACGGCAAGATCGCCAAGATCGGCAAGAATCTTTCTGCCTCGGCGACGACACGCGTTATCAATGCCGAAGGGCAATATGTAACGCCCGGCATCATCGATTGCCATTCACATACGATGCTCGACGCGATCAACGAGGGCGTCTATTCGGTCACATCAATGACACGGACCCGCGATGTGCTCAATCCGACTGATATCGCGATATATAGGGCACTTGCGGGCGGCGTTACGGTCGCAAATCTGCTGCACGGATCGGCAAACCCGATCGGCGGCCAGAATACGACGGTCAAATTCAAATGGGGTCATCCGGTCGAGGATTATCCGATACCGGACGCACCGCCTGGGATCAAATTTGCGATGGGCGAAAACGTTAAGCGTTCGACTTCGTTTGCCCAGCCCGGGGCCACTGTTCGCTACCCCCGCACGCGAATGGGCGTCATCGAAACAATGCGCGATGCATTCCTTCGGGCCAGAGACTACCGACAAGCTTGGGCCGACTTTAAGGCGGGCAAGATAAAGGTCGCTCCTCGCAAAGATCTGGAGCTCGAACCCCTTGTCGAAGTGATCGAGGGCAAACGGCTTGTCCACGCCCACGGATACAGGTCGGACGAGCACCTCAATCTGATGCTTTTGGCAGATGAATTTGGATTCAAGATCGCTACCCTCCAGCACGGACTGGAGGCTTACAAGATCGCCCCCGAGATCGCTAAGCGTGGCACGGGCGTCTCAATATTCACAGATTATTGGGGCTACAAGCTCGAGGCGTACGATACGATCCCCTACAACGCATATATATTGTGGAAGAGTGGCGTAGTCGTGTCGATCAACTCGGACGATGATGAGCGTATGCGACGCTTAAATCTCGAGGCCGCAAAGGTGATCAAGTATGGCAATGTTCCTGAGGAAGAGGCTCTCAAGATGATCACACTGAATCCGGCCAAGCAACTCGGCATCGACAAACGCACGGGTTCTATCGAGGTCGGTAAGGACGGCGACATTGTCATTTGGAGCGGACATCCCTTCAGCGTTTACTCGCGGGTGTTGACCACGATCGTCGAGGGCGAAGTGCTATTTGACCGAGCCGCGGACGCGAAAATGCGTATTGATACGGCAAAGGAGCGTGAGTCGCTCGAAAAGCTTGATGTCAATAAAGCGCCGGGCACCGGCGGCGGCCAACCGCGGATCCCGTCCGAGCGTCGCCGCGGTGACCGCGATGACGCCGAATACAGCGATGGAGGCAACCGATAATGTACTCAAAATTGAAAACGCTTAGATCCAAATGGTGCCTCACACTGCTTTTATCAGTCATTGCCATCGGAGCATCGTCGTCCGTAGATGCGCAGAATGACGGATCGGAACAAAATCAGACCGGACGTGCCGGGACATTTGCGATCGTCGGGGCCCGCGTGGTGACGGTGTCGGGTGCGACGATCGAAAACGGAACAGTGGTGATCCAGAATGGCAAGATCGCCGCGGTCGGATCAGGTATTGCTGTTCCCGCCGGAGCAGAAAAGATAGATGGCAAGGGCCTCAGTGTCTTTCCGGGAATGATCGATGCCGGAACCAAAATCGGCCTCTCTGAGATCGGCCAAGGCGTAAATGCCTCTGTCGACGTGTCTGAGGTCGGCACGATGAACGCCAATGCTAAGGCGATAAAGGGCATAAATCCGCATTCCGTTTACGTCAATGTGACTCGTGCCAATGGGATCACAACGGTAATGTCGTTTCCGATCGGCGGCTTGATCGCCGGACAGGGGGCGATCATAAATCTGAACGGTGCTACACAGGATGAGATGGCGGTCGTTCGTGAGTTTGGCCTCGTGATCAATTTTCCGCGTATTTCGACCGGTGGAGGATTTGGCGGCAGATTTGGCGGCCCTCCGTTAGAGTTTAGCGAGGCGGTCAAGCGTCGCGACGCCCAGATCGATGAGTTGAAAACGCTATTCACAGCTTCCCAAAACTACCTTCGTGCCCGAGATGCATACGCTAAGGACAAAACATTACCCTACGTTGCCGAAGACCAGCGATATGACGCGATGGAACCGTACATTCGTGGCGAAAAGCCGATGATCTTTATTGCGGAGAGGGAACGCGATATTCGCTCTGTTGCCAAATTCGTCGGCGAAATGAAATTGAAGGGAATCATCTTTGGCGGACAAGAGGCGTGGAAGGCGGCGGATGATCTGAAAAAGTACAATATCTCAGTGATCTATACCAATATCTATGCCCTTCCGGTTCGCGATGATGATCCGTACGACGAATTATTTGAAGCTCCGATGAAGTTGCAGGCGGCCGGCGTCAAGTTTTGCATCGGTACCGGAAGCGAGAATGCGGTTGTTCGCGATCTGCCCTACCAGGCGGGCCTGGCCGGTGCCTTCGGCTTGTCTAAGGACGACGCGTTAAAATCCGTAACTCTATATGCAGCCCAGGTCCTAGGCGTCGATAGCCAAATGGGGTCGATCGAAACGGGCAAGATGGCAAATCTGGTGGTCGCAGACGGCGATATCCTCGACGCCCGCACCAATGTGAAGTATGTATTCATCGGCGGACGAATGGTGCCGCTGACGAGTCGTCACACGAGGTTATTTGACAGCTTTAAGGATCGAAAGTAGTCAAATTTCCACCGCCGCGAGACAGAGAAATAAGAGAGGCTAGCCGTGCATTGGCTCGCCTCTTTGATTATTCGGACTCTGCGTAAGGCAAAAGCCTAGTCGTGCCAAAATTCGTGCCATAAATCGTGCCATTTTTGCACATGCGGTCCGCTTGTAACCCATTGCCACCAGGGCATTTGCAGCGACAAATCGTGCCATTTTTACGTTGTGCAAGTAACACCGCTTCAAAAATGGCACGGCTGTTTTCAGCTAAACCTGCCCTTTTTCTTTCGGTTACAAACAGCGACTGTTGCTATTCCGTATTCGACATTCGTTATTCGCCATTTCTCCCGAGTTCTTTCGTTATTGCAAGTATTTTCAAACATCAAACCCAAAGCGGCAGAACGTGCCGTCCGAGCCTACAATAAAATTATCTCACAGATATTGTGTGTCATACAATATATTATCTATGCAACAAAAATAAAAATGAGCTACAACTCCGGCCGCGAACAAATTGATTGACACCAAAGCTCACCAGGTACAAAATGACGCTATCGCCGCCTGGCTAAACCCCACGGACGGCGAACGGGCCAAAAGACATCACGCTTTCGCTTCATCGCATCGAGGCAGAAGGTCAATGTCCGGAGAAGTTTAATGAAAGATCCTAGTATCGAAATCCTGCACCGTATCACTGCATCGACACGGCAAGCAGGATCGCTCTCACGATGGGGCAGTATGGAAGACAACAATTTCGCAACATCAGCCGAAAGCGTAAGTGCAATGTACTTAAAGTCGGTCAAAGACGCCATATGAGAATCGACAAAATAGCAGGCCCGATACCGATTTGTTCCCGAGTCTCACTTTAGCCCTCCGATCAAAACCGCATCGTTTAGCCATTCGCCGCGTGTATAGGCAACCGAATTGCCGTCGAGAGAAAGGGAAAAATCCTCGACCTCCATATCGCCAAGATCGGCGACGAATTGCGGTGCGGCCGCGTCCAACGACTGTGACCAGAGCGAATTTTTCACGCCGTTATTAGTCACGTAGTTTAAGGTCAGGTTATCTTTTGACCAATCGATCTTGACCGGACGTGATTGCTCGTCGACCAGATCCAGGATCTTGACTATATTTCTATCAACGGTGGTCAGGACCGCGATCTTCATTCGATTGTCTTTTTCTCGGTCACGAAAAAAATACGCTACGTACTTGCCGTCCGGTGAAATTGTCGGGCGAAACATTTTCTCCATAACGACCTCTCTTTCGTCGAGTCCATCAGCGGAGACCCGCCACAGGGTTTGGTGCAGGCCCGATTCGTAATAGATCCATTTTTCATCCGGTGAGACGAAAACCGGGTAACCGCCTTCGGTCCGCGTCAATTGGATCGGATTGCTGCCATCCGCACTCATCCGCCAGACTTGATTTGTACCGGTGCGGTTCGATGCGAAGTATATAGAATGTGAGTCAGGCGACACCCGCGGTGAGAAATCCTTGAAAGTATTGTTTGTCAATTGGCGTTGGCCGGTACCGTCCGGATTAATGCTCCAAATATCATTATCGTCGGCCGAATAGATGATCTTTCCGTCCGGCGCAAAAACTACTTCGCGAGCCGGGGCCAGTATTCTCGTTATGCCGCCGGATGACAAAAAGAGCTGAAACGTATTTGTTTTCTGGACGGCGATCATTCTGTCGGCTATCTTATCGAGACTGATTTCCGAGTAACTTGCCGCATCCCGCGTGAGACGCTCGGTTTCCCCAGTTGCCGTCATAACCCGGAATATGCTTGATTGTTGGTCGAGATTTTCCATCGCCGCGAGTAGTATGCTTTTACTGTTGGGCAGCCACCGAAAGCTCTTAATGTCAAAAAAGCTGCGGCCGGAGATCGCAGTTTCGGCACCGGTTTCGAGAACAATGTTCGCCAGACGAAAGTCGTTGCCGCCGTTCCACGATTGGCCGCTTGCAAATGCGATCGACCTGCCATCGGGCGAAAAATGGTTGTCCCCTATGCGAATTGGGCTCACGCGACTAACTATTTTCCGCTGGTTTTGACCGTCGATGTCGGCGACGAATAACGAGCAAAAATCATCATCTCTGTGTTCGCAACGTACAAATGATATAAGCCGACCATCCGGTGAGAGGCTTATCCAGCCCTCGGTTTGCCCAAGTATTTGTTTAGGAATGCCCCCGAGGAGTGGGATCACAAAGACGCCTGATCTGGCCGGTGGGGCGAAAGTTGTCCGGACAAAGTAGACAGAATTGCCGTCGCTTGAAAAGGCGATTCCGATGTAGTTGTCATTCGTCGGTGCCACTAACTGAATGCTCTCCGCTGTATCCAGCTTGCGCAGCCAAACACCATATTTCCCGCCAGTTTCGTTAACAAACGCCACTAACTTGCCATCGGGAGAAAGATCGGCGTACCGCAGCTTGCCCAACCCGGATAATTTTTCGGACTGAAAAGGTTCAGACAAAATTCCGGGAGCGAGTCTCATTTCTGGAGCACGATCGCTTATGAGCCGAATGCCGAAAACCAAAGTGCACAATAGGAGAGTTGTAGCCACCAGCGTCAGGCCGATGGATCTTCGCGACCATCGTAAACCGATTGGTGCCGACGCTGCGGCGGCGTCCAAACCGGCCACCGGCAAATTCCTTTGAACTGTGGCAATAAATCGATAGCCGCGTCGCGGAACAGTCTCGATAAATCTTGGTTCGCTTGCGTCATCGGAAAGAGCTTTGCGAAGCATTTTGATGGTCGAGGTGAGATTGCCTTCTTCAACGAAGCGATCCGGCCAGATCATTTCCATCAGTTCATGCTTTTCGAGCAAATGCCCAGCATTCTCCAACAGGATTTCGAGCGCGTCAAAGACCTTTGGAGTAATCGACACCGGTTCGCCGTCATACAGCAAAGTCTTCTCTAAAAGGTCAACGCGAAAATTATCGAACTCGTAATACCGTTCTACTTTCGGACGCATAACGCTCTTTCACAATAATTTCACTTTTATTCCACCCGATTTTCAGGACGTCAAAGTGAAAATCATTTTAATCTGGTTGCCTCGGACAATAAATCTTAACACGAATGAGAACGGATATATTGACGGACCGGAATGCAGACCTTTTTACCTTATAAATCCGCAGGGTCCGGGACGCCGGAACGCGTCATTAACAGGAGGCAAATTGTATGAGTCTAATAATGGATATGATTTTGTTGACTACGTCGGAGGGAAAGCAGCGACTCCAGGAAAATCTAGAATTTGTCTCAGCATCTCTGACTGCCGTCGACATTCTCGATGATGCGGGATCGGCCCACTTGCAAAAGTTGGGCGAGATCAAAGGAGCTCTCGATAAGACGATCGACGTGCTTTCGTTTCCAGAAACCGCGATCAAGAACATTGGAGCGGCAATAGAAATCTCGTACGCGATATCAGATCTCCGAGGCGATATCCGAAGTAATCCGCAACGGTCCGCAAAGGCATTTGGACGAATCTTCGCCGGACTCGCCGTATTCTCCCAATATATGCCCTTTCCGGTAAGTATGTACTTCTCAATCTTCGAGGGGGCAGAGGACTTTTTCGAGAATCTGCGGATTCAGATGCAGCCGGAGATACACATGCGAGAACCAGGTTTGAGAGAAGTGATCGACAACTTGTAAGACAAAAGCAAAAGAACCGGACCGATCGAATCTAAACGACAGGACTAAATGAGAATGAAATCACAAGCCAAAACGATGTTTGCAGTTTTCGCAACCATCACACTATTTTTCGTCGGGTCATCAATCGCGTCGGCACAATTTACAATTACGATCCCGAAAATTCCGAAAATAAAAAATCCCGACACGAAAACATCGGCGCCTGCAGACGACACATCGTCACAGCCAACTCCAAAAAATTCAACAAATCGAAATGACCAAGGGAGCTCAAGTGGCGAGACGAGACCAAAAGGCCGTTGCACCGAGGCAGCGTCCCAGATTGGTTGGGCTATTGACGACATTAATGAGGACATTGTTCAAGTCGGGAATTATGGTGACGGTAAACATTCGCAACTGGTGTTCGAAATGCACCGCGACGACCATGTTTCGTTAGCGCTTTCGAAACCGGATCGCGACAAATATTTCCAGGAAAAAAAGATGGAGGACGTTCGTAATTGTCCGGGCCATTCGATCGATGGTGCTTTCGATGCCTTGGCAGAGGCACTAAGCAAAAAACTGCCCACGTATCTGCCGGCCCAGTCCAATTTTACAAATCACAATCCTGCGGACGAAAAGATGATCCGGGCCGAGGCGGTTCGTTTGTCGGAAAAAACTATCCTTAAGATCGGACTGGTCGAGGCGAGTTGGCTGATCGACACAAATGAAATTGGGATACCAAAATCTCGTTACAAACACGGAAAGGCTTGGCTGCGCATCGCTTCCGATACTCATCAGTTCTGCCACCTATTCAGCATAAACATCATTCAGGATTATGCCGGCGCCGGCAAATACGGAGCCAGTTACCCCTATTTTGCCGGTGACGAGATCGTCGGATGTCCGGCGGCGAAGTAGAAGATCGGCCGGCGAGGAAACAAATCCTTATGTATATTTCGATCCTTATTAGATATATCACTGCGTTGTGAAATCAGATCTCATGATCAATTGTTTTGAAAACAGCTGAACGGAGAATAGAAGAATGAAATTAACTATTTTGCTTGTTCTGCTGACATCAATACTAGGCGGCTGCGGTGCCGGAACTCTTAGCTCTTCGACACCCATCGACGTTGGCAATTTGACCAAGGAATTCAAGGAATCAAAGGAAAAGTTCAAAACCAAATATGATGGAAAGGAGATCACAATAAGCGGTTTGGTCGACAGGGAGCCAACTATGATCAGCGAGGCCATCGGCGGGGCGATAGGTCCTGGTTGACTTGAGCCGATCGAGGGATGAGGTCCGTTGTAGATTTGACGTAGCTGATTCGAAGTTGTTTCTTCAACTTAAACCGAAGACCCCTCTGACGCTCAAGGGGATTGTGGACGCCGCTTCGTCGACAATTTCGGTGGAGATGATTTCATGCAAATTTGTCTCTAAGTAGGTGTAGGCATTGATATTTCTGTGTGATGTCTTCGCCAACTACTAACAAAAAGTGGACGATTGCTACTTTTTCTGCGGGATATCCTCGCCGTTCTCAAAAAACTCAAGCGAAGCGGAATTAAGGCAATAGCGTTGGTAGGTCGGCGGCGGGCCGTCGGGGAAGACGTGGCCTTGATGGCCGCCGCAGCGGGCACAGCGGATCTCTACGCGTCGCATACCGTAGGCGTTGTCTTCGATGTTGGTAAGGTGCTCTTTGTCGAAGGGAGCATAGAACGACGGCCATCCGGTGCCGGAGTTAAACTTCTTTTTCGAATCGAAGAGCGGCAAACCGCACAAGCGGCAAGCGTAAACGCCATCCAACTTGTTATCAAGTAACGTCCCGCAAAACGCCGGTTCGGTGCCGTGGTTTAAGAGAATTCGATATTCCTCTTCGTTAAGCTCCTGGGCGAGGCGTTCGATGGATTCGGCTGACAATGGGGTGATTTCAAAGCCTGATTCTGATGTTTCCATAAATGTTACCTTTTTGTGAGTTCAATAAAAATCTTCTAGTTTGGACTCAAAATTCGAAATATCATTCGACGAACTGGCCGCACGCCAACGCTGGCGGTTATGACTAGCCCCACCAAAATGCTGATGCGATGATCGCATAGAGTCCGATCAGTGCGAGGCCTTCGAGCCAGATAGATTCTCCGTCGTACACGATAAAGGCGCTGACGATGACCGCGATGAGTAGCACTGCTACCAACATCGGGGACAGTACAAATGTAAGAATAGCTCCGCCCAACACGTACGAAAGCAGCACCAAAACGGGGAACAGGCCGAGTGCTATCTGCAGCGAGCTATTCTGAATGACACTGATGGCGTAGTCCGCCTGGTTTCGCCAAGCCAATTGAATGCCGATCAGATTTTCGATGGCGTTACCGGCGACCGCGACTACGACCAGACCGGCAAATGCCTCCGAAATGCCGAGCGAAGCCATTGCCGGTTGCAATGCCTCGACGAACCAGTCCGATACCAGAGCGGCCCCGACTCCCGCACCCGCGAGCACGATGATGGTCAGTTTCAGCGACCATCCGGGTTCGCCCGATTCTTCGGCCTGTATGGAAAGTGCAGGGTCGCCCTTGACCGAAAAATAAATATTAGCTGCCAACAGAACGAGCAATATCACAGCCAAAAAGATGTCGAGGCTGAGTATGTGAGTCTCCGCGGGAGTGTGCAGTTCCTTGGCAAGCGTCGGTATAACGAGCACGGCGGACGCCAGCAGCATCAGCGTAACGATCATCTTTGGCGGCTCTGAATTGAAACGTTGTGTTCCGTTTTTGAGTCCGCCGAAAAACAGAGCGAGGCCAAGCACCAGTACCGAGTTTCCAAGTATCGAGCCGATCAGGGCCGCCTGCACAACGTGGTCGAGACCTGCGCGGAGTGCAAATATGCAGACAAATAGCTCAGGCAGATTGCCGAGTCCCGACTGCAGTACGCCGGTCGCTCCGGGCCCTAGACGACTGCCAAGCTGTTCGGTGGCGTCGCCGACGATCATCGCCAAAAGGGCAAGTGCCGCAGCGGTAACGGCAAAGGCAAGCACTGCATTGGCGTGCGTGTAATGCAAAATGCCGGCGGCCGCAGTCACGATCAGGCAAATGATGATGATGATCTTTTCTTTTTTGTGCATATGGCGAGATGGAGGAATTTTACGCTGACTTGGACAGGTTCGGCAACGGTGAGGACGAGATTATTTGTTGCATTGGGAATTAAAAAGGCACAGAATGCCTTCGTCGTGACCAAAATGGACGAGTTATCGTTGGGCGAACTTAAGGGCGTTTTTCGCGTGAGAATGGGACTGACATACTTCTTGCCTCATTTCGGACTATTTTGCGTAGCATTGATCGGATTCGCAATCTATTACGGAGCACCGGCAGGCTGGAAATCATACGTTTCGGCCCTTGTTTTTTTACTCTTTTCGCTACCTCTGGCATTTATTTTGTGGAAGACGATCCCGAGCCTTTTCGATCAGCTTACCGTATACCAGAACGGTTTCACATACAAGACCCGTCGCGGACTCCAATCTTGTACTTGGCCACAGATCAAAGATCAAAGTGCGACGCTCGATACGGGTGACCGTATGAAAATGACCTCGGTCGAAAAGCGGGGCGGCGAAATGATAGTCTTCGCCTACAAGATGCGAGGCCTCGACCTGCTCGATCATCTTTACGCGGAATACGAGTTCGACAAGATACCGCAGGCGGAGAAAGCCACTTCGGCTGATCTGGCGGACGAGCCGACATCTCTCGGTGAGCTAAAGGGCACGTTTCGCGTCGGTCGGAAAGCGTTCGACTTTGTCCCGCTAGCACTAGTTGCGTTGATTGCCGGCTTTGGCATCCTATTGACCGCGGTCAATCTCGCTGTAGTGACGTTTTTCGTCTGCACGGTCCCATTGATGATACCGTTTCTGATAATTGCTCGAACGATGATCATCGAACGCCGAGACGTGATGCAAATTTATGAAAATGGTTTTAAGTATTTCGACAAAAAGTCGGAAACCAGCTGCCTATGGAGCGAGATCGCGGACTATAACATTGCACGCGGGCCATTTGGCGGGATCGAGGGCCTCACGGGAATAAAGAAGAATGACGGAAACTGGGTCGCGATCGCCGGCAATATGCAGGGTTTGGATAAATTGGCTCCACACCTGAGAAAAACATTGACGTGGAACGGCACAGAATAATGAAGATCTAGTCTTTCTCCATTGTACTTAGACGCCGCTCGATGTCCCGCACGGTTCGCACCAGATCGCCGAGCTTGCGAAATGCCGCAGTGGAACGCAGCCAGTCGCGATTTTCGAATGCAGGGATGCCGGACATAACCTTGCCCGGTTCCACATCGTGCGAGATGCCGGATTTTGCCGTCAACACTGCGTCGTCGCCGATCTTGAGGTGGCCGGCGATGCCGACCTGGCCTGTGAGAATTACGCGTTTGCCGATATGCGAAGAACCGGCGAGGCCCGTTTGCGAGCAGATCAGTGCGTCCTCGTCGACCGTGCAGGAATGACCGATCTGGACGAGGTTGTCGATCTTGGCACCGCACTTGATGCGGGTTTCGCCTACCGAGGCACAGTCGATGGCCGTATTTGCTCCGATCTCGACGTCATCTTCGAGCACAACGCGGCCCGTTTGCGGTATCTTGAGCCATTTTTTCTCGGGCGTGCGGGCGTAGCCAAAACCGTCCGATCCGATCGTCGTATTGTTGTGAATGATGCAGTTACGGCCGATCTCACAGTTTTCACGAATCGAACTGTTTGAATGAATGGTCGTGTCTTCGCCAATGGTGACACCATCGTAGATCGTTACATTTGGCATCAGACGCACGCCACTTGCGATCGTGCAATTGGCTCCGACAACGGCATTGGCGTGGATCTCGACATTGCTCGCAACGGTCGCGGTCAGGTCGATCACCGCCGACGGATGGATAAATGGCGTAAGTTTCGGGAAAGGGAAAAATGCCCGCATCGCCAACGTATAGGCGACATACGCGTCCTTGGCCCGCAGAACGGCAATATCGGAGCGTTCGATCGCTGTACGTTCGTTGAGGAATATCGCCCCGGCGCGCGTTTCGGTAAGCTGCGGCGTATATTTCGGGTTTGCCAAAAACGTAACATCGGTCGGGCCTGCGAGATCGAGGCCGGCGGTCGATGTGATCTCGAGGTCAGGCGAGCCGTGCTCGATCGCACTTTGGGTCAATTCAGCCAGTTGCAGAAGTTTCATCAAAAAATCCTTGATAGTTCGTTAGCGAATGTGTCACACTATTTTTGCAAACAATTTAACCCACGCAAAGTCACCAGTCTTTGTATTCCACTCTTCCGGCCCGTTTATAGTTTTTTTGACAGGAGTAGTATCGTAGTATGAATCAAACCACCGCTGAACAGACCGGCAATAAGCAAAGTAAGAATTTTACCAATCCGGAGCGACGTGATGTTGTAAAAAATGAATATTTGGATGGCCGGTTGGTCGCTAAACCTGCGGCCAATCGATGGCATAATCTGATCTCGTCTAATTTTGCGATCGCCATTGGCAGTCGCATTCACCGCAGCACTTGTGAGCTTTACGCCAATGATATGCTGGTCCAGTTAGGCAAAAATTCCGTGTGTTTCCCGGACATTGTAGTCGTAAACGGCGAACCGGTCTTTAATGATCAAACCTTTGAGGTCATACAAAATCCGACGGTTGTGATCGAGATATTCTCGAGTGTCGCAAATACAACCGACCGCACTCAAAAACTCGAGGGATTTCTTGCAATACCGAAGATCAAGGAATGTCTCCTCGTTAACGAAAACGAAATGCGGATCGAGCATTACGCCCGTCAGAATGCGAAACAATGGATCTATCGAATATATAACGAGCGCGACGACGTTATCTCATTGGAATCGATCAACTGCAAACTTTCGCTTGCAGAGGTATATGCCCAGGTCAAACTCAAGGAATCCGAACTCAGCTCAAAGGCGGTAAATTAGATCTAAAACGATCATAAAAAGGGCCTCGACTCCTGTGAGCGAGGCCTTTTCGCATTTGATCGAACGGCGATCTATTTGAGCATCGTCTGTTGCTCAGACTTGACCATCCATTTGCCGTCCTTTTTAACAAACGTATCAGTAATGCGGGCTTTTCCGGATTGGCCGGTCTTGAGTTTGATCGCCTGAGTGTAGCGGAGCACGGCCGAATCTTCGCTAAAACTGAGCAGGTCAGGATCGGTGATCGTTACACTCTTAACATTCTTTTCTTTTTTAATGTCAGCGAGGGCTTCGTTTTTGTTCTGCACCTTGCCATCGACTCCCGTGAGTTCAAAATCGTCGGTCGTATATTTGGCGATCAAGGTGATATCTCCGTTCATTACCCCTTCCGTGATCTCTTTTTCGAGTTTGACGAGTTCGTCAAGCACCGCTTGCTTGCTAGGTGACGGTTCGGGCTTTGGCGTCGATTTGGCGGGAGCCTGAGCCGTATTGGCCGGAGTTTGAGTCTCGGGCTTGTCGCCGATGCCGCAAACGTACATCACCGCCGCCAGTATCAAGAACGCTAAAGTTGATTTCATTTGAGTCGGTCTCCTGTATCAGTTGTTGTCGATAGGCGAATGGTATTCTACTGAATTGTCTAAGTCAATTATATGCGATCAGTCGCGCCCGAAATGCTCCGGCGGCATCGATCATTTGGTCAAAGCCTTTTGAAATTTCAGCCGCCAGCGACCGTCTTGCTTGACGTAGGTTTCGGTCAATTGGGTCCTGTCCGGCTCGGAGGCGGGCGGCGAGATCGTCAGAATATACCGTATCACGACAGTGTCATCGTCTGCGCTGACAAGGTCAAACTTGCCGAATGAGTATGGCCAGGATCGGCCTTCCGTCGTGCTTTTAACCTCGTCGATGGTAGTTTTTTTGTTATATCGCTTTCCATCCGTGTCCATCGAAATAAAATCGTCGGTCAGGATCTCAGAAAGTGACGCAGTATCGCCGCGAAGTGCTGCCCTTATGACTTCCTTTTCGACCTCGACCACCTCTGCCTTAAGTGATTCTTTATCGGCCTCCGCAGGTTCTGGTTCGGTTTCGGCCGGAGTGGGCAATTTTATGTCAAGCGGCGTGGGCGACGGAGTTTTGGCCGTCCCCGAAACCGGTGACGGAGTCGGAGCCGCGTTTTTGGCCACAGTCTGCTCAGTCGAACTGCGAAAGTATATTAGGGCACCAATCGCACCGAGGACGGCGAGGAGCAAGACGAGCACCACCGCTGCGGCGATCAGGACCTTAAAGATGCCGCTCGAAGGCGGTGTCGGCGGTTGCGTGATATGTTGGTCCGGAACAAATTTGGCAGTCGGCGGCATCGAATCGTCGATGCGAAACGGGTCGTCCGGGCGCTGCATAACTGTCGCTTGCTCATTATCATTTGCGATCAGTGCGTTGCCGTCAGCCAGACAAAAACTCAGGGTCTCGTCCGTGTAGATCGTTCCGCACTTTGGGCATTCTTTCATATAACGTCTTTTCAGCTCACTCCATCCGAATAACAGAAATACGGAGTTCTATTACGATGCCATGCCTAACGGGATATCGGGTCAACCAGCCTCTGTTTATCCTCACATAAGGTTAACCGGGTCGATCTCAACGTATATCGACCGCATATCTCCGCCGTTATTCTCGGTATTTGCGAGAGCGATCTGGAGAGCCTCGCGCAGAGTCTTTCGGCTCGCACCTTTGAGGATTATCTGCAGCCTGAATTCGTTTTTCAGACGCGAGATCGACGCCGGTGCCGGGCCGAGCACTCGGGCTTGGCGGGCCGTATTGGCAGCATCTAGTTCGCGCCTAAGTATATTCGCGGTTTTTGACGCAGAAGCTAGGTCGCGGTGCTTGATTATTATGCTCGCGAGTACGTAGAACGGCGGATAACCGAGCCGCTGTCTAAACTTGATCTCTTCGGCATAGAATCCATCGTAATCCTGCTTTACGGCGTGCCGCAGGGCGTAATGTTCGGGGTAATAGGTCTGGATCAGCACTTTGCCGGCCTTTTTGCCGCGTCCCGATCGGCCTGCGACCTGAGTGATGAGTTGAAATGTACGTTCCGCCGAACGCAGGTCCGGAAGTCCGAGCCCGATATCGACCGAGATGACACCGACTAGTGTGACATTGGGAAAGTCGTGTCCCTTCGCGATCATCTGGGTGCCGACGAGCATATCGAGTCCGCCGGCCGCGAATTTGAGCAGAACGGCCTCCATTTCGCCCTTATGTGCCATCGTATCGCGATCGACGCGTGCGATCCTCATCGACGGAAACTTTTTAACAAGTTGTTCAGTGATATTCTCAGTGCCTTCGCCGACAAAATACAGAAACTCGCTCTGACAATGCGGACAGACCCGCGGTGCCTTTTCACGATAATTGCAGTAATGACAGAGAAGTTTGCCGTCGCCCCGATGAAAAGTCAGGGTTATGTCGCAATTTTTGCACTTGAGCGTCTCGCCGCACGTACGGCACAGTACAAATTGCGAGAAACCCCTTCGATTGAGCAGAATGATCACTTGCTCGCCTTTAGCGTGTGTCTCGGCGATGGCTTCGACCAGTTCCGGCGATAGAGCGACATCCTTGCCGAACCGTTTGAAAACGGCCCGCATATCGATCAATTCGGCCTTGGCGAGGCCGCGTCCGCCGATGCGTTCCGGTAGTTGAAGGTAGGTGTATTTGCCGTTTTGAGCATTGTAAAACGATTCCATCGCCGGTGTGGCGGATCCGAGCACGACGATTGCACCCGCAAGGTTCGCACGCATCACGCCGACGTCGCGAGCGTTGTAAAACGGCGATTCGTGCTGACGGTACGACGGGTCGTGTTCCTCATCGATGATCACGATACCGATATTTTCGAGCGGTGCAAAAACGGCAGAGCGTGTGCCGATCGCGATCCGAGCCTCACCGCGCCGGATGCGACGCCATTCGTCGAAACGCTCGCCGGGGCTGAGATTTGAATGCAGGATCGCCACATCGGACCCAAAAACTGCCCGAAGCCGCCGCGAAAATACGGGCGTGAGAGCGATCTCAGGAACGAGCATCAACGCCGAACGCCCGGCATCGAGAGCAAATCGCATTGAGCGAATATAGACCTCGGTCTTTCCGCTGCCCGTAACGCCGTGCAGCAAGAACGCCTTAAAACCATTGGCGCCGCCGATCGCACCGGTGATCTGTTCGAATGCGGACTGTTGCTCGGCAGATAGCGTGTGGTTGTCAAGATCGGGAATCGCGGCCCCCTTCAGCGGATCGCGCAAAACGTCTTGGGTATATATATCTACGATGCCACGTTTGGCGAGTGTATTGATCGGCGATGCACCGACATCTGCCTGTTCCAACACGTCTGTAAAGAGCATTTCGCCGCCGTTTGCGCTGAGCAAGTCGATGATCGCCTGCTGCTGGTCGGTAAGTTGCTTGCCGTCAGCGTCGGCAGTCAGCAGTCGCACGGCCTTTCGCCGTTTGGGCCGCACTTTATCGGAATTGATGCCTGCGGGAAGCGATGCTTTAAGCATTTCGCCCCAAAAGCTGGCATAGTATTCAGCGGTCCATTGCGTAAGTTTGAGTATCTCGGCAGTGATCAGAGGTTCGTCGTCCGAGACCTCAAGAATGTGTTTGATTTTCGACTCGTCAAACTCGATGTCCTCCGGCAGATCAGTATGCAGTTTAACCGCATATCCGGTCATTATTCGCTTTCCGAACGGAACCTTGAGTCTCGCCCCAATGGCGATGGTGCCGCGAAGTTCATCCGGCACGCGATAGGTAAACGAGCGCCGCAAGGGAACCGGCAAAACGGCTTCGACATACGCCGGAAGCGAATCGGATATGGACTTTGGAGTCGGCATTTTCTCGTCTGTGACCAAAATGATAACCTATCGGAACATATTGCCGAAACCGGCGTCTAAATAGGAATAACCATCGCCGACAAAGCGACGGAGTATCGACGCACTTGAGTCAAAGTCACTTTAACGTCGCTCAGTCTTAACGACTCTGCTGTAAAATCAAACTATGGACCACATTTTCAAACCGGAAAAAAAGAAGCGCGGCATCAACCCGATATTTGCGGTTGGGATAGTGATCGGGATCCTTCTGATCGGCGGAGCGATATACCTTTTGTCGTTCAAACCGCCGATGGAGGAGCAGACGGCAAAGCTGCTCGAGGGCTCGTTTCGTGAGGGAACACCGGAGTTTACGGCTCTCAACAAAGATATAATCATCGCGACCGACGACAATACGGTCGAGTCGCCGATGGGGCTTGGAACGGTTTCGATGTTTATCAAAGGCAACGTCCGAAACAAGGGCACACACAATATCTCGACGCTTGAGGTGAATGTCGCCGTAATAACCCAGAAGAACGAAGTGCTGCGCGAAAAGCGCATTCTTGTAGTTCCGATCCAGCAACCCATACTTGGGCCTAACCAGACCATCCCGATAACCTTGACGCTCGACGGGTTCGACCGTAAGGACGACCGCGCAAATATTCGATGGAAAGTAACCGCGATCAGAGCTGAGAACTAGTTCGACGACTCTTTTACAAATAGGTCCTCGAGGGATTGCTTGACCGGATTGATCGAGGTCAGGCGTCCGCCGTTTTTGCGGGTGATGGTGAGCACCGCCTCGATATCATTTTCGTCAAGGATGTGGATATTGGCGCCGTTCGGTTTGGCGAGCAGCGTGGCCCCGGCGATGAATTCGATCTCATCGCGGATCGCCTCGGCCAAAACGCCCTGAACACTGATCTCCAGGGCTCGTGCTTCTTCCGCATTCGACAGCAAATCGTTCAAATCTCCGTGGGCTGCCAATCGGCCGGCCCGAAGGATCGCGACCTGATCACACAGTGCCTCGATATCCGAAAGTATGTGCGTGGACATAAAAACGGTCGTGCCCTTGTCCCGAAGCCCGGCGATAAGTTCGCGGATCTCGCGTCGTCCGACCGGATCAAGACCGCTCATTGGCTCGTCCATAAATACGACCTCAGGGTCGTTGATCAGCGATTGGGCCAGGCCGACGCGTTGCAGCATTCCCTTGGAATATTTGCGTAGTTGGCGTTTCCAGTCTTTTTCCTCAAGGCCGACCGCGGTCAGTAACTCGTCACACTTATGCCGCCGAGTCGCTGCGTCAAAGCCGAAAAGTTCGCCGAAATACTCCATTAGTTCGCGTGCCGTCAGATAGTCGTAGAAGTATGGATTTTCGGGACAATAGCCGATCCGTCGATGCATTTGGACGTCATTAATGTCGCAGCCAAGGATCTTGGCCGAGCCCGAAGTAGGGAACTGCAGTCGCATCAAAGTCTTGATCGTCGTCGTCTTACCTGCACCATTACCACCCAAAAAGCCGAATATCTGCCCGGGCGTTACGTTAATTGTGAGGTCGTCGAGAGCCCGAACCCGCTTTTTGCGCAGAAATCCGGTCTCATATTCCTTGGTCAGATTGTGGATCTCAACAGCGTATTCCATATACTATTTTACCGGCAAACCTGTGTGGGCAGCGTCGAGTTTGACGCGGCAATTTTCTTTATCGAGCAAATACGGGGCGTTGGTTGGATCGATAAGATTCCCCGACCGATCGACCATAAATTCATTCCCGGCCGGCAATTTCACCTGCAACAGTGCGGGTGCGATCTCCGAGAGGGCGTTGACGCAACGGCCCATACGTTCGCGAAAGTCGCTCAGAGCCTTATCGATCGCATCACGCTCATCCATCGAATCCAGTTCGTTCAATCGTCTTTCTGCTGTTAAACGGACCAACGGATCGTCGGAGTCCGCCAGCATCTGACGAAATATTTCGCGTGCTGTCGAGCGACTACCGCCTTCGGTCTGCATAGACGCCGCCATCAGTCGCATAAACGGAGGTGCACCGGCGATCGCGGCACCGCGTTCATAGGTCTCGGCGGCCTGGTCGTAGTGGCCGATCTTCCAATATATATAGCCGAGATACTGATACAGCCGCCACTCGTCGGGGTTGTTGGCGATACCCTTTTGGGCGATCTCGATCGCCTTGTCTTTGTCGATCGCCGGCATCACGATCGCCCCGTAACTGTAGGCGGCGATAAAGTGCGGATCGAGATCGGTCGCATTCTGGAGCAAAGGGTAGAGCAATCTCGGATTAAGTCCGCTAAGATCGTCGATATTAACAAAATCAGAGTTTGAACTAATGATCTTGCCGCCGATGTACTGGAGCGAACGCATCCAATACCAATCGGCCATAAGCCCTTCAAACCCAAGGGCAAAGCCCTTGAGCCGCGAACCGTTCATCGTCAGATCGCTATCGTCATAGTCCGCCGGAAGTGCCGGTCGATTGCGGTCGAGAAAGCCGCTCAGTCCGATCACGGCGACAAACCCCGCGATGATTATCGTAAGCGGCAGAACCGTGTTCTTTAACAAGTTCGATCTCATCTACTTGAAATTGCGCCGGCTGAAGATCATCACCGTGATGGTCATCAGGATCACATCGTAAACCAAAGCGTACAAAACTGCCGCCCCGAGCATCGCCGGCGGAGGTATATCGCCGTTTGCCGTATTGGCTATAAAGCTGAAATTTGAAAGATTGGGCAAAAGGTAATAGATCGCCGAAAAGAACCAGATCGCCCCTTTCGAGCCGAGGCTGGTCGCGAGATCCAGCAGTGACGCACTGAAATGGCCGATCAGAAAGACAAAAAAGGTCAAAAGGGCCGACAATGCAGGTGTCGAAAACGACGAGAACATTATCGCGACGGCCGTCACTATCGATAGTTCGAGGAAGATCAGCATCACCGCTCCCCATATCTTCCAGACGAGCGGACCGCCGCCGACGTACAGCAACGCCAGCGAAACGCCCGCTCCCATAACGATCACATTAAGTAAAATCGTCAGGCACAGACCGAGGTATTTGCCGATAATAAACTCGCCGCGGCCGATGGGTTTCGAGAATATCGAGTAAACGGTCCGTTTCTCGATCTCTTTCCACACCAAACTAACACCGACGAAGATCGAAATAAATGAACCAAATAGCAAGATCGAACTGAGGCCAAGATTGACGATCACCCGCGACTCCTGACCGGCGGTCAGTTCGCCCAAAAAGATCGCACTTGCCGTGATCAGCAAGACAAAAAGAATCAAATTGTACAGGATCCGGTCGCGAACGGCCTCACGAAACGCATTTTTCGCGATCGCCAAGACCCGGGGCAGGAATCCTGTTTCTTTCGAAGACATATTGTAAGGCTATCGTTGTTGGGCATCCGGCGATAGATTCGCGTTCGCCAAAACCGAAGGTATTTTAGCACAATTGAAAGTTCCGGCGGAATAGCGAAATCGGACGCACTTGCGGCAGTGCCCAAAACGAGATCGATGAAATCAATGTCAATTCGCCGGTGGCTTGTCGATGTATTGGAAAACGGCTCCCGCCGGGATGAGAGCGTTGGGTTCCGCAAGGTCTTTATTTGTTTGGGCCTCATAAAACGCGGCAAGGCTGCCGGCCGTTATTAGTTTGTACCATCCATTCGCCTGCGGTCGATCGATTTCACGTGCGACGGCAAGTTGACGTGCGGATTCGACTGCATCGCCAAGTTTCTCGAGGAATACTGTGTATTCGATCCGCAGAAAGATCGACCGCGGATAGATAGTCAGTGACTCCTGATAAGTTACTCGGGCTGCGATGTGGTCGCCGGCGGCGATCTGTTGCTTGGCGAGTTGCGAATAGGTCAAGGAGAGACCAATGCCGGAGTTGATCGCCTGCCGTGTTTGTACGGCCGCCGAGGCCTGGTCACCGTTGGAAACATAACGGGCGGCGCTTGAAAGGTATGCACCGGAATATCCGGAATCTACAGCGAGGGCGGCACGGTATCGGTCTTGAGCGACGGACGGCGATTCCGTCCATTCGGCCTGATATACCTGATACTCGGCGTAGCCTTTTATTAGGCAGAACGCTGCGAGTAATGTGACTGCACCCCAACTTAAAAGGTATGCCGGCACGGAATTGATGGCGTTTGTCGCCGAGCGGGCGGGGCGACGGAGTTCGTTCATCGCGATTGCAAAAACGATAAAAAATACAACGCCATTCTGAGCCGCCCGAAACGAGAAAGAACTCACCATCGAACTGATGGCAAATGCCAGGTTCGAGCCCAGAGTCGCCCACAGCATTGGCGAAAGCTTCCAACCGTCACGCCCGAATTTGCGAAGCACGAACACCAGGAACAACAGGAACGGCAGAACAAATAGCGTAAAGCCTATGACACCGAGTTCAGCCAACACCTGTAGGGGTTCATTATGTGCACGCTCCGTGAGGAAGTCCTCACCGATTTCCGACTTTGGCTCATCCGGTTGGAGGTCGCGTAATTTCGCGCGTGCATCATTGAAAACGAGGCCGAAATTGTCCGCTCCGACGCCCAACAGCCAACTATCGGAAGCCATCTGCCGACCAACCGACCATGTGTAGATGCGCATATCGGATGTGCTCCGGGTCGAATCGGCCGCTCCGGTAATATAGTCCGTTGTGGACGGCATCGCAGTGAAAGCTGAGAACAGGACCTGTGTGCCGATCGTGATAGCGACCCAGACACCTGCGAGAACGAGGATTCGTTTGCGAAACGCCGTTGACGAAAAAAAGATCCCTCCGATGAAAAACAACGCTGTTCCGGCAATGCCGGCGATGAAGGCACCCTTGCTCAGTGAGAGCATCGCCGTTTCCCAGCCCAAAACTGCGGCAAGCAGAAGCCACAGCCTTTGCCCACGCCGTCGCGAATATGCTGCGGCGGCCCACAGGATCGGCAACAGAGTGACGAGCATTTCGGCGTATTTGCCATAGCGGATACGCAGATTGCCTTCATTTGAGGCAAAATCGGTCAGTAGGACGTATTCGAACAAACACAGCGTCCCCAAGATGATCGCCGCAAAGCCAAAGGTGCTCACCAGAGTCCGAACTCCATTCTCCAAACGAATGATCGCTGTAAATAATACAAAAAGAACAAGATAAAGCGACCACAATAACGTATGCTGGATCGCCGCATCGATCGAACTAGACCAGAATGCCGACATTCCGCTCCAAACGATGAACCCGCAGATCGTCAGCATTATCAAGCGAAGATTACCCGAAACCGGACGGAATATCTGCTCGCGTGTAACACCCGTTAGACGCCAATACACGAGTAAACAAATGGTGAATATAGCGAGCAGCAACTCAACCTTGTACGGTAAATTTACCTGTATCGTGGGCCTCGGCAGTCGAAAAAGGACGGCGACCAAGATCACTGACAATAGCGCCGAAAATGCGACCGGAGTCCTGTAGGGTTGACTTGTCATTATTTGGAGAGCGTTCCGTGCGGTCAAGCAATTCTATCATCTTCGCCAAAACGCAAATAACGAGCAGGCGTTTCCGCCTGCCCGTTTGGTTTATTGAACTAGGTAGGGACTAGTTTGCCAGCGGTGTACCGGCCTGAACAGCTGCGACGTCAGCGAAGTCGGTCAGAGTTGTGTCAGCCATCAGCACGCCTTCAGTAGCGATACCGAAGCGACGCGAACCTGTTTGGGTAACACCGGTCGTAGTCGTCGGAACTGCGGAAAACATAAACTGAGCTGGCTCCGTAGTCGAGGAAGCAATGCGGGCTCCCTTGAAGTTGTAGCCACTCTTTGTTCCGGTTCCCAATACTGCATCAACGAGACCCGGTGTCGCGAGGGATTGCAGTGCGAGGATGGAAGGTGCTCCAACGACACCGGCGTAGTTGCCGTTGCCATAGGTCGACGAGTATGTCATCTGAGCACCGTGCAGCGTGCGGGCTGCCGAGACGGCCGAGCCTTCGTTAGCTGAACGACGGGCAGCGAGCAAGTTGGGGATAGCGATCGCGGCGATGATGCCGATGATGACCACAACGATAAGAAGTTCGATAAGCGAGAAACCTTTCTGATTTTTCATTTTGTAATTCACAATCTCCTGAAGTTTTAGAAAATCTTTGTACCTTTCTGAGGCCGCAGATACTAATACAAGAGTTGTGCCAAAACGATCGTGCTCTTCAACGGGGCGATAAAGTCTATGTTTAGAGATATTTACGGTGGGGGCGGCGTGAGCGGGCGAGTTGGATCGAGACGGTTTAACGAGGATGCTAACAGTTTTTGGCAATTGCGTACTGACAAATATTGTCAAATTTGACGAATCAACCAGCGTTTTTCCCAATGCCCGGCCGTTTTACTGTTCGGAACCGCGCATCTGGGCAGAAATGGAGCGGATATCGTGCTTGTCGAGCAAATGCCGCAGTGATCGAACCGGCATTTTGAGCAGTTCCGCTGCCTTTGTCTGATTGCCCGACGTTTTGCGTAGAGCTTCCATAACGTAGGTCTTTTCCAGATTGTCGAGATGAGTGACCAGATCGATGCCGTCTTCGGGCAGGTCAAACTCGGATCTGATCCGCTCGGGATTGTAATTGGTGATGTGATCCGGAAGCCGTTCCGGTTGGATCTCTTCGCCGCGTTCGAGTGCGACGGCACGCTCGATCGTGTGTTCGAGTTCGCGCACGTTGCCGTGCCACGCATAATTCTCGAGCAGCACCATCGTTTTTGGCGAGATGGTGACCGATCGACCGGTCTGGTCACAGAATTTTCTAAGGAAATGTTCGACGAGCTCGGGGATATCGGTCGACCTATCGCGCAACGGCGGCAAATTGATAGGTATAACAGACACACGGTAAAAAAGGTCTTCGCGAAACGTGCCTTCGTCAGACATTGCCTTTAGGTCGCGATTCGTCGCCGCAATCACTCGGGCGTCGATCGCCAACTCATCGTGTGCCCCCACGGGCCGAACGCGTCGTTCCTGTAAGACCCGCAGAAGCTTGACCTGCATCGCCGGAGACATTTCGCCGATCTCATCGAGGAAAATTGTGCCCTTTTCGGCAGCTTCGAACAATCCCTTGCGATTTGCGGTTGCGCCGGTAAATGAGCCTTTCATATAACCAAACAGCTCCGACTCGAGCAGCGTTTCGGTAAATGCACCGCAGTTTATCGATATGAACGGCTTTTCAGCACGCGGGCTCAGGTCGTGAATCGCACGTGCGACCAACTCTTTACCGGTTCCGCTCTCGCCGGTTATCAAGATCGTCGATTGGACCTCGGCAACGGTCTCGATCATCTGAAAGATCGCATCCATCTTAGGCGAAGAGCCAACGATGTTCCTGACACTGCCGCGATCACGCTGGGCCCGCTTAAAAGCTCGGTTCTCATCGATCAGAGCTTGCTTTTCGAGCGTCTTGCTGATGATGAGCTTGAGTTCTTCGACGTCAAACGGTTTGGTTATAAAATCGTCGGCACCGAGCTTGAACGCTTCGCGGGCAGTATCGACCGACGCAAAAGCGGTCATTAATACGACGCCGATCTCGGGTTGGGATTCGCGGACGGCCCTCAGCAGTTCGATCCCGTCCATATCGGGCATCCTGACATCGGAGATGATCACATCCGACGGTGCATCAACCAAAAGTTCGAGAGCTTGCCGCCCGTTCATCGCGGTGCGGATAGCGTGGCCCTCTTTCTCAAACACGATGCTTAGAACTTGTCGAAAGCTCTGTTCGTCGTCAACGATCAGTATATTTGCCATATTTAGGTTCTAAAATGTCCCGAGGAGATCTCTACTCTGATCCGCCGCTGAGTCCAACTAGTATTTTCACAAATCCCGGTATCGCAATACAAGGAGAAAACCTTTTGTTATTTCGGATTTACGTTCAAAAATTTGTCCAGTAATAGTCCGTCACCCTCGACAGCGATGGTTTTGTCGATCATTTTTCGGGAGTTTTGCTCGCCGATCGAGAGGTCGATGGTGATCGTCGTACCTCTGCCTTCGATCGAGCGAACGTTTATTGCACCATTGTGATCGCGGACTATCTGATAGACGATCGAGAGCCCGAGGCCTGTTCCGCCCGATGTCGAGTTTGAAAATGGTTCAAAAAGCTGCTCGACCTGTTCAGGCGACATTCCTTTGCCGGTGTCCTCGAAGGTAATGCGAACACGGTTGTTCGGTACACGCTCGAGTCCGATCCGTAATCTGCCGCCATTTGGCATCGCCTGCATCGCGTTGCGTGAGAGATTCCAAAAGATCTGGCGTAGCTGGACCGGGTCGGCGGCGATGATGATCGACTCCGTTCCGGAATCATCTATCAACTCGTGATGAGTCTCGACATCCGGGCTATGCCGGAGCAGTTTCAGCATTTCACGCAATGCCTCGGTAATATCGGTAGGCACGAATTCTGCCGCCGGCGGCCTGGCATAGCTTAGAAAGTTAGTGATGATGCTATTGAGTCGATCGGATTCCTTAAGTATTATTTCCATCAACTCGGCATTCATCGTACCGCTTTCGGTGTTCGACTCGAGCACTTGTATGGCACCGCGCATTGCCCCGAGCGGGTTACCGATCTCGTGAGCCAATCCGGCGGCGACGCGGCCGACGGCGGCGAGGCGATCCTTACGCTTTACACTCTCTTCCATCGAGCGGATCTCGGTCAGATCTTGAAAGGTTATGATCAAACCCGTCGTCTCACTTGTCTCAGAAAACAGTTGGGTGATCCCGTAACCGATCTTTACGGCAAATCCGTCAGGAGTGATCAGGTCCGCCTCAAATCGGGGAAGATGTTCGCCATTTGCGCCGGCTTTCAGCGATAATTCTATCGCTTCAGATATATCTCCAAATACCGAATGGATCGATCGCTCACGAGCCTCGGTCGATGTGAGTCCGGTAATCTCGGTGGCAGCAGAGTTAAAGGTGATTATCTTGCCATCAAGATCGGTCGTGATCAGGCCGGAGCGTATTGACTCGATTATCCTTTCGTGCAAAACCCTCAAGCTTGCCAGGGATTTCTCAGTCGCTTCCAGTTGTTCGCCGGAGTTACGGCGTTCGCTAAGCCGCGATGCTAAAAGACCGACAACCAAAAACGCTACGATATGAAAGCTGACGATCTGGATGACCTTGCTGGTAGCCTGTATCGGGCTGGATGTTTCGATCACGAGATTGACCGTCATCGTGGCCAAAGCTACAAAAAAGAATACGCACGAAACCGCCAGAAATAATGTTTGGAGCGGCCTCAAAAAGAAACTTCCGACACTGATAAGGACGATATAGAGCGTGATATATGGAGATGTGAGGTCGCCGGTACGCCATACGAGCCAAGTTATCAGCAGCGCGTCCATCAGGAACTGCAGCCTTACCTGCCACGCGATCAGGCTGCTCAATCGAAGCAGGAAAAAATAGAGTATTGTCAGGCCGACCGAGATAACAAAGACTAAAAACAGACCCTGCGGAAAGTTGTCGAACGAGAGTTGGAGTCGGCCGCTGTGCCAGATCCAACTGGATATCAGCAATACAAAAATTACCAAAAGGCGCCCAATGATGAGTGTCTGTATTCGTTGGCTATAATTAGTATTGGCTGTCACTTGCTTTTCGGTTAAACTATCGATCTGCGGGCCAATGGCCGATGAATTATGGAAAACAAGAGCACTAGCCCATATACCCAATTGACCGACGTTAGGCCGTGGGGAAGTTATACGATCCTGGACGAGGCTCCAAACTTCAAAGCAAAACGGATCCAGGTTCTTCCCGGTAAAAGGCTAAGCTATCAAAGGCATTCCCGGCGGTCTGAGCATTGGTTCGTGACCTCGGGCACCGCTAAAGTAACATTAAACGGCGAGGAAATCATAGTCACCAGCGGCGAGGCGATCGACATTCCGCTTGGATCCGCTCATCGCGTCGAAAATCCACATCCCGAGGAAATGCTTGTTTTCATTGAGATCCAGACCGGCGATTACTTCGGCGAGGACGATATTGTGCGGCTCGAGGACGATTTCGGCCGCAGTTAGCCCCGGTTCTCCTGCGAAATTTGAGTGTCAGAGCCAATTATTGTCCTGACCGCGCAGAGCAGGTCATTCTCGATCAGATCAGCGTGTCCGAGTGCATCTTCTTGCTGTTCCTTGCCATACCCCGTTAAGACCAGAGCACTTCGAATCCCGGCATTTACACCGGTCAAAATATCGAGTGATTTGTCACCGATCATCCACGACCCTTCCATATCTATATTAAAGTCGGCTCGGGCGGCATCTATCATTCCAGTATTTGGCTTACGGCAAGAGCAACCGGCATCGGGCAGATGTGGGCAAAAATAAAATCCGTCGATGGCACCATCAAGGTCCACCTGGATACGATCGTGGATCGAGGACATCGCGGCGCGATCAAAATACGATCGGCCGATACCGGACTGATTGGTAACGACGATGACCAGATAGCCCCGATCTTTGAGCATCATCACGGCCTCGCGGGTGTACGAGTATAGACACAGGTCATCGACGTGCGAAAGGTGGTCTACCTCTTGGATGAGTGTGCCGTCGCGATCAACAAATATCGCCGGCCTGGATTGTTTGCTCATTTTCATCTGGCTGCAGTGCTACACTTACGCGCTCCGCCACGACCTCGACCGACACGTTTGTCATACATCTATGATCGATCGGGCAATCGCGGAACGTACAAGGCGAACATTCTACATCATATTTTACTATATCCGCATCGTTCGAGTACGGACGCGTCGTTGTCGGATTGGTCGGGCCGAATATGACAACGGTTCGTGTGCCGACCGCGGGTGCGATGTGAGCGAGGCCCATATCGTTAGAGACCAGAATATCGACTTCGGCGAGGATGGCGACAGCTTCGGCGATAGTTGTTTTGCCCGAGAGGTCAACGGTCTGAACGCCCGAAAGGTCTGCCACCTCCTTTGCCACAACGCTGTCTTCTGCCGATCCGACAAGGATGATCGACGCGTCCAACTCCTGCTTGAGTTTTGTCGCCAATTGAGCGTAGCGAGCGGCGGGCCAGCGTTTTGCACGCGAATTTGTCGAACCCACGCCGAGTGCGACGATCGGCCCTCGACTGTCGCTCGTAGCGTCGGCGATGATCTGTCGGGCCGCCTTTCGCCGCTCGGGCGAGACGTCAATGCTGATATTAGGTGCCAACTGGCCGACCGTGTTTCGCCCGATGACGCGTTTTTCTATCTCGCTGACAAGATTTAAGTAGTAGAAGACTTCGTGCCGCCTACTCTTCCATTCCGGCACGGCGATCGGGTCCGTCAACAGCAGTCCGCGGAGGTCCTTGTTATAGCCGATGCGGCGGGGAATCCGCGTGAGAAACGACGTCATTGCGGATTCAAATGAGTTTGGCAAAATGATCGCCAGATCGAACGCGTCTTTTTTGAGAAAGTTGGAATTGTCGAGCACATCGCGAAACCGCCATTTTGCCGGATCGTAGGTCACGATCTCATCCAAAAAATCAGCGTCACGAAACAGGCCGTCCGCCCACGTGCGGGTGTGCAGAGTGATCGAATCATCGGGAAATATACGGCGCAACTCGCGCAATGCCGGCACCGACATTACTGCATCACCGATCCAATTTGTTCCACGGACGAGAATCTTCACAGGGAAAAGTTAGCAAGGTTAACAGTCAGAAACAAGGAACGGCCGCCGCGTCACTCTGGATCTGATCCGCTGAATAGCGTCTTGAGCCCCTCGGCTATGCCGATCTGAGGTTCCCAGTCTAATTCCTGATCGATCCGCGAAAGGTCGGTAATATAATTGAATGGTTTCGGGTCCGGCAATGGATCACTATCGTCGATCACGGCCTGAAGCCCCGAAACCTCTTCCATTTTGGCTACGATCTCACGCAACGAAAGGGCGTTGCGTGAACCGCCGCCGACATTGTACGTTCCGTGCCTGATGATCGAATCTATAAACGAGCGGCACGCTCGGGCAAGATCGTTGACGTGCAAAATGTCCCTGACGGGCTTGCCTTTTCCGGGCAGGCGGATCCGCTCGCCGAAATTGATCGCATTGGCAAAGTGACCGATAATGTTCGGCGTGTTATCTGGCGACGGCGGAGCATACGGTGTCGACAATCGAAAGATACACGAGCGAAAACCCCTTTGATGCGAATAAAAATCGACGTAATGTTCCGCGATCAGTTTGGACCATTCGTGAGCGGATTGACCGGAGTACATCGTCTGACAGGTCTCGGGCACCGTTTGAAAATTACCCGAAAAACACCCGTACACGTCTTTGGTCGAGATGAATATAAATGCCGCATCCTTTCGGACGCGCTCCAGCAGATTTATCGTGCCCTGGACATTTGTTTGAAACGTATCGTGTGAGGCGGCAAATGACTTGTCGAGTCTGGCGGCCATATGGACCACAGCGTCGTACTCGCCAACCTCACTCAGTGTGTCGATATCGAGCAAGTCGCCGCCGGAACGCCGCGAGAGGTCGTCAGCGTTGAAAAATTTACGAACGTGAGTGCCGAGATAGCCGCTACCGCCGGTTACAAGTACTTTCATCTATTGTTCACATCTACCAACCGTTTTACAGATTCCGCTTTGCCGATCACGATCAGAAGGTCACCGTCATTGATCAGCGTGTCGCCGTTAGGGTGAAACGACAATTCGCCGTCCCTGTGCCTGATCGCGACAACGATCAGGCTCAGTTCGCTAATTAGATTGGTGTCCCGCAGCATTTTGCCGGCATAGATCGAGGCTCCGTCGATCGCGATCTCCTCGAAGACGAGATCGAGCGTTTCGGCTACGATCGAATCCATAAAATCGGCGATCGCAGGCTTTAGCAAAGCCCTGGCCATTGACTGGCTGCCGATGATCGTCGGAGCTACGACGCGGTTGGCTCCGGCCCGGATCAGCGTCGGTTCCGCCTGTTCCTCGACTGCACGGGCAACAATGTGCAGATCGGGATTAAGGCCGCGGGCCGTCAGCACGACATAGACATTGGCGGCGTCATCGGCCAAGCACGCCGCAAGTCCGCGGGCACGCTCAACGCCGGCGTCCAATAAATTTACTTCAGAAGTTGCGTCGCCGATCAAAAAGCGGGAGCGATCAGTCTCAATGTCATCAAATTTTCGCTCGTCGCTCTCTATTATAACGAACGGCAGATTCTGCCGCTGTAGGTTGCTAATGATCCGTCGCCCAACGCGTCCGGCACCGCAAACGATATAATGACCTTCTAATGTTTTCATTTCTTTGCGCTTTCGCCGCAGGCTATACGCCTCGATGATCTCCGACTGGATAACGGCCTGGGCCAGAGCCGTCAAGGCGTACAAAACGGTCCCGACGCCGAACAGCATAAGGACGATCGCGAAACCGCGGCCGTTAGGCGAGATCGGCACGACGTCACCAAACCCGACGGTCGTCACAGTTTGGGCCGATATGTAAAAACTATCGAGCCAACTAAATTCCTCGAAAGATCTAAAACCGATCGCCCCGGCGACGATCATACATATCATCGCAAACGCCGCAAACAGTAGCCTTCGCGCCGCAATGGTCTTAAATGCCGAAGGAATTGGGATCGTCATCCGTAATATAAAGGTCGACACGGCGCCTGCAAAACCGATATGATTATTAAAGGCAGTCGCCTAAGTCGATAATCTCACTTATTTCATCGTATATCCAACGCCCGGATGCAGGATAGTTCGCCGCAAAAAAGCACTCGATCGAAGAGGCCGCCGCCGTCTTGGGCACGTGCTCGCCGCAGGTCTGTTTACAAGGCGCCGCCGAAATCACGATTTAGGCGGATCCTCAGATTGTTTTTCAATGGGTGGACGCTCTCTATCACCCTGATCGTACTATTAGTGTCGTTCCTGACGCTGACATATTTCTGGTTCGAATTTTCTGACCGGATCGATCAAAAGCTCCTAAGCGGGGACGTTTTCACTCAGTCCGCCGGCATTTACTCAGCTCCAAAGACACTCAGGATCGATGAGGCGTCGTCAGCGGAATTCTTGATCAATTACCTCAAATCCGCGGGTTACATTGAGCGAAGTGACCGGGCCGACAAGGCTCGCAGCCGTTACTGGCTCGAAAACGACATACTCAATATCGAACCGGGCAACACAGGCACGATCGACGGGCAAAAGGTATTTCCGGCGTTGGCCGTAAAGTTTAAGAAAGACGGGAAGTCGGTCGCGTCGATCGTTGAAAAAGATAACGGTGCGGAGCTTAAGGAGTCGAGACTCGAGCCAAAATTACTAAGTTCGATCGCAGCTGAGGGCGATGGCCGCCGCAAGAGCGTTAGCTTCAATGACCTTCCGCCGCATCTGATCAAGGCGATCACGGTTACTGAGGACCGTTCGTTTTTTGAGCATTACGGAGTCAATCTGCGGGGCATCGCCCGGGCACTCTGGCGCCGTTACGACCCGGACGAAAACTCAAGGCTTAATAACCAAGGCGGATCGTCGATCACGCAGCAATTAGTTAAGAATATGCTGCTAACCAATGAGGTAACTCTCACGCGTAAGCTGACCGAGGCTTATATGTCGGTCATTCTCGAAACCCGTTTGTCGAAGCAGGAGATCTTTACACTTTACGCCAATCAGATCTATTTGGGTCAGCAGTCGGGTGTCTCGATCTACGGAGTCGGCGAGGCGGCGAATGCCTATTTCGGCAAGGATGTCACCCAGCTTTCGTTACCCGAAGCCGCTTTTATCGCGGGTATCATCCGCAGTCCAAACCGTTACAATCCGTATAAGAATCTAGCTAAGGTCACGGAACGCCGAAACCAGGTCCTCGAATCGATGTTGGAGGCGGGCGAGGTCTCGCAACAACAGTTTGCCGAATCGAAGCAAGCCGTCATCGAGCTCAGACAGATATCCAACACGAAAGATCTGCAAGGAATGCCGTATTTTTCGCAGTACGCCATCGAAGAATTGCCAAAGATCGTTAGCGATCCTGAAGCATTGCAGCATCTACGCGTTTACACCTCGATCGACCCTGATCTTCAGCGTGTTGCCTATGAAACGGTCAGCAAACGACTCGAAGCATTGGACAAGCGGTTCCCCAAAAAGCCAAAAGGCAGTCTAAATGCCGCTCTCGTTGCGATCCGGCCGAAAACAGGCGAGATCGTTGCGATGGTCGGAGGTCGCAATTACCTCGAAAATCAGTTTAACCGAGCCACCGATGCGATGCGTCAGCCCGGTTCGGTCTTTAAGCCATTTGTATATGCCGCCGCCATCAATTCGGCATACGACTCGGGCTCGAGGATCTTTACGGCCGCAAGTATCTTCAAGGACGAGAAAAAGACATTTACCTTCAATCAGGATACATACTCACCCGGAAATTACGGCGATGTCTTTTCGAACAAGGAGACAACGCTTCGCGACGCTCTCGTCAAGAGCAAGAACGTCATCACCGTCGATCTGGCAATGCAGTTGAATATCGGAAAAGTAATGAATTTTGCGGCAAAGGCGGGTTTCCCAAAGGTTGAAAAAGCCTATCCATCGATGGCTCTTGGCACTGCCGAGGCGACGCCGTTGCAGGTCGCGACCGCGTACACGATGTTTGCAAATCTGGGCGACAGGGTTTTGCCTATGCCGATCAAGCAGATAACCGCCGGCGATGGCCGAACTATTTCGTTGCAATCACCTGACAAAAAGACCGTTGTGCGGCCCGATGTTGCCTATGTGATGGACGACATAATGAAAGACGTCATAAATCGCGGTACCGCTGCCTCGGCCCAAGCTTGGGGTTTTCGCAATGTTGCCGGTAAAACGGCGTTTGCCGGCAAAACCGGCACATCACGCGACGGATGGTTTGCCGGATTTACGCCGGAGCTCGTCTGCGTCGTCTACGTTGGGTTTGATAACGGAGACGACCTAGGGATGAAGGGCTCAGATTCCGCAATGCCGATCTGGGCGGACTTTATGCAGCAATCTCTCAATATCCATCCCGAGTGGAATGGCGACTGGGCAATGCCCGGTGGTATCAAGCGGGCCGAGATCGATATACGCAACGGCACATTGATCCGCGAACTCGACGCCAATGATCCTGCCGTGGGAGGTAAAACGCCGACCCCGACACCCACACCCACACCAAAGCCGGCGGTGGACCCGAATGCCGAGATCTACGACGACCCATTGCCGCCGGAGCCGAAAGAGGTGTTCGTCACGGATGTTCCCGCAGAGTTTCGGCGAGTGGAACTATTTTTACTCGGTACCCTGCCAAATCGTAATATGGTGCAGACGGTGGATGAAAGTTTGCTGCCTGACTCCGAGCAACGCCCGACGCCGAGCCCAACACCGCTCTCTAGCACTTGGCAGGACGGAGCCGAGCCACCTACTGGTCCGGTCGAAAAGAATGAAAGCAAATCAGGATCACAGGGGCGGTCGAAAGGTACATTTACCGTATTGATCTGCCCGCTGACTGGTATGCGTGCAACCATCAATTGTCCGGTCAAAGAGACTCGCACATTTTCAGAAGAAACCCAGCCAAAAGAATTCTGTACATTTCACCGTTGATGACGCCAAATTCACGGTAAAGAAAAAAATAATAAATTAGTGCAAGAATGCCTCTCAAGGTCGTTCTAGATGGCGCAGTGTTGAAAAGAGTTGGCTTGGATCGTACAAATTTTGAACGGTCGAAGCGGAAAGACGGCTCGGATCATTCTGACTGTGTGGATGTCAGCTTGCGGGCGGCAAGAGCCCGTTTCCGAATTACTTTAGAGGTAAATACAATGAGAAGCACAATAATTTTAACGACGGCATTGGCCGTGAGCACCGCGATCCTGGGTGCCTGCAGTGGTACCGCGACCCCGACAACTCCGGTCAAACCGGAAACAAAACCGGTCGCAACCCCGATCGCTGTCCAACCGGCGTCGCCGGTGACTGCACCGCCGGTATCGCCGACAGTAGCGCCGCCGGTCAAGCCCAACGATGCAAAGGATACCAAGACTACCGACGTCAAACCCGGTGCCGAGGTGAAAGAGATCAAGCCGGCGGATTCGGCAACGCCGAAAAAGTAGTCTGAAACGGCTATATTTTCGCATTAAAAGGGCAGGCTCGACCTGCTCTTTTTTTGTGTTCGTAGCAGCGGAAACTGTGGTACTCTCGTGGACTAAAGGGGAACGCTCAAATGAATAAAAATATTGTCAATTTACTGCTGACCGCAACACTTGCCGTCGCTTCCGGTATTGCCTGCTCAAATCTCGGAAATTCAAATAAGAGCGGAGATAGACCGTCCAACGGCACTAAATCCTCGCCTGACACGCAAACGACTTCGTCGGGCAAACCTGCCAAACTCGATAGTTACGCGATCAAAGGCATCAAGTTTGCGTATTATAAGATCCCCTCAGGCCTCAAAAAAGAAGAGTTGATAGAGGTGGCGCAAAAAATTCATGATCAGGACTCCGACGCTCAACTTGTCCTGGTCGATGACGACACCGAACTCGCCGATTACATCAAGTACGCCAAGGCGATCAGCGGCATAGGCGAGATCGAAAAACCGATGCCCGTGGAGTGGGCGGACAAGCATATTATTGCCAACGTTCAGAAATATATGAGCGGTAAATTTGTTCTGTGTGAAGGATACGGCTCGTCGGAGATCGCGGACTTAAAGTAACGTCGAATAGTAACGTGATCGTCCGGGAGTTATCTGAAAGGTGAAAGTCAGAGTAACTTGACGACCACTTGACCGCGGATGACAACCTTTCGCTGTCGAGCCAAATTGCATGGATCGCTACCCGTCTTAGAAAACGATCATTTACGCATCTCGGCGATCATTTCGGCGATCGTCTGCTTGAGATGATCGGTAACGACAGCATACGCATCTTCGCCGGCCACGGCTTTCGCGGCGATCACTTCGCGGGCGATGATCGGCTTACCGACAGTTATCTTGACCTTTGCCGGACGGATCCGCCAGGAATTGCGAGGCCATACCTTGTACATCCCATCTATTGCTATCGGGATGATCGGCAGATCGAGTTCGGTCGATAGAATGGCGGCACCCTTCTTAAATCCGTGAAGTTGGCCATCGAAGGCTCGTTCGCCCTCGGGGTAGATATTTAGCACCTTACCGTGCTTGAGGCCGATCGCTCCGGCCTTCATCGCGCGCATAAGCTCGGTATCGGGATTGACCGGAACGACATTGAGCATCGTCGCGATATAGCGCATAAACGAGTTAGCAAAAAACTCGCTCGCCCCGACGTGAAAACTATTTCGGAACAATGAGTACGGATAATTTGAGCAGAGCACAAATGGATCCAAAAAGCTCTGATGATTGGGGCAGATGAGAAACGGACGGTCGAGTTTGCGGAGTTCGTCTACGCCCTTGACCTCGAGCAGCATAAATACTCTGCAGAAAAGGTTAAAGCACTTGTAAACGACAAACGCGAATGCCCCAAATATCGGCTGATCCTTGAGGACGACCTGCACCTCTGGGAGATCGTTGTCAGTATCATTTATGATCTTATTCCAGTTCAGATCGACCGAGACGGCCTCCATCTCGGCACCGCCGTGTTTGTTAACGAGATCAATGACCTGACGGACCGTCAAAGCCCCCGCGGCTTCGTCACCCTCAAATTCGGTATTAAATGCTTGCTCAAGGGCGGCAAATGCCTCGGCCCGGGCAAGGCTGTCAAGCCCCAGATCGATCTCGAGGTTCATCGACGGATGCACGACGTCGGCATCCTTTGAGTTTTGGCGAATGGCACTTACAACAGCCTGTGCGGTCGAAGTGTCGCAAAGTGCAGTATCCTCGGCCGAAAACTCCCACGCCTTTGCCTCCTTTGCATCGGCGGAGATCACGCCGGACTCGATCTCTTGCTTGAGCAAAAATCGTTTGATCTTGCGTGTAGCGGTTCGCGGTAGCGGTTCGACGCGGATCACGTAGTCGCGGACGCGCTGATATTCGGGCAGGTCGCGGCCAAGCGAATCAAGTTCGTGCCGGATCGCTTCTTTCGAATTGGCGATCTTTGCTTGTTTGAGATAATCAAAATCGGGTACGACCACGGCCGCAAGCTTTTCCGCACCGGCACGCGCCTCGCTCTCGTCGGCGACGCCGATCACGGCGAGTTCCGCGACGAGCGGACATTTCAGGTAGTGAACCTCGAGATCCTCGGGATGCACGTTTTTGCCTGACGACAGGACAATGACGTCTTTACCACGTCCGACGATGTAAAGGTGACCGTCTTTGTCGAGTTTCCCGAGGTCGCCGGAACGAAACCAGCCATCTTCGGTAAATGCTTCGGCGTTCGCCTGCGGATTCTTATAGTATCCGGCAAAGACCATCGCTCCGCGGATCAAAACCTCGCCGACGCCGGTCGTATCCGGTTCGGCGATCTTGATCTCGATACCGTGCATCGGTTTTCCGACCGAACCGACGCGATTGTCGTCCTCATACGTGGCCGTCGCGGCACCGGAGGTCTCGGTCAGGCCGTAACCCTGCAGGATCGTAAACCCGAGCTTGTGAAAGTCCTTGGCGACGGCCTCGTCAAAGCGTGAGCCGGCAGAGATCGCGATCCGCAGATCACCGCCGAAAGACTCGTGCACCGCACCGAAAAACTTTCGGCCCAGATTGATGTTAAACGTGTCTCTGAGCCTGCCATTGGCGGCGAGCATCGCCCTGAAAAGCGTCTGGACCGTCTTTGGCTTAGCAGCGACGGCATCAAAGATCTTTTTGTGAAACAGATACCAAAGCCGCGGCACGGTCGTCAGTATCGTGGGCCTAAATGTCTTCATCGCCTCACTAAGTGCGGCGGGCGTAAGTTCCTTGAGATAGCCTACTTCGCAGCCATAGGTCGTCGCGATCCACATATTTACGATCTGTAAATAAGCGTGAAACAACGGCAGCAATGAGAGGATCTTTTCCTTGTCCGAGAGTTGCAGGACGCGATTGACACCCTCGAGTTCGGCGATGATATTGTCGTGCGACAGCGGGACGCCCTTCGGAGTGCCGGTCGTGCCGCTGGTGTACATCAGCAATGCAGTGTCGGACCCTCTTGCCTTGGGTACCTCGGCTGCGTAACTCTCCGGATATTTGGTGGCAGTCCAGTCATCAAAGTGCTGAAATCCAGTCGCACTTTCCTTCATCTCCCACACTACGGTAGGGATCTGGCGTCCGAGCCTTTCGCCGATCTGCGTAAATCGCTCTATCTGGTCGGGCGAGATAAATGCAACCTTTGCCTCAGAATTTTCGAGAAAATTGGTGATCGTCTCGATCTCGCCGTGCGGATCCATCGGGACGATGACCGCGCCGTGATAGACCGAACCGAGATAGGCGACAGCCCATTTCGGGTGATTTTCGCCGATCAGGGCGACACGATCGCCGAATTGGACATTCTCTTGCCCGAGCCGATATGCGACGGAGCGCATCTGATCGAGCAGTTCACCGTAGGTGTAGGTTGCATCCTCGGAGCCGACGATGCGCATCGCGGTTTTTTCCGGACGTGCCTCAAATGACTCGATCAGGCGTTCGCAAAAGGATTTAGACATAATGAGCTTGCGTTTTCGAATATCTTAGTCTGCCATTAATTTGAGTGCAAGCCGTCCGCCGTCGATCCCGCAACGGGCCCGCGTTAACCATTGAATTGTACATTTCGGGCTTGGCCGGTCTTTATCCGTTAATATCTGAATTTAAGTGTCGTACCGATAATGTCGATCGTGCCCGGATTTGAGAAATTATCGCCTTGTCGTAGGTAATAGATATCGACTGACGAGTGTTTATTGAGCACCTTGTTAAATCCGACGGTGAATCTATTTTTAGAAAATCGTCGGGACACTGAATCGTATAACGGTTCTTCGGTGGCATATATCGTAAGTCCGGCAACAATACTTTTCGGCAACGCCTTTTCTATTGTGATCGACGGGCGAAACCGAAAAATATTAACGCCCGGCCTCACACGATATTCGATCATGCTGCGGTGCGACAGACCGAATCGCTTGACCGGAAACTTGTAGACACCTCGCAGCCAATAGCGATACTCGGTACGGAACTTGCCGGCGGAATTGCGATATCGAATGAAGGTGACGGCGGGCGTGACGGCCAGTCGCGATGTCGCCTTGTACGTTATCCCGACGCCAAAGCGGCCTTCATTCACGCGGGAAATATTTCGATCAAGGTGTAATGTGCCAGCCGTGTACAGAGCAAACCTTTTGTTGAGGCTCACGGTGAACTGTATGTCATCCCACGATTGGAGATCATCGGTGTCTGCCGGCGGAGCGGTCTGAGCAACCGTGACACTGCGAAACAGTATGAGCACCGCTGCCAAGCCGATCGTAAGTAAAGATTGTTTCATATTCCGTGCATTCCAAATGTGAAACGCTCACAAATAGCGGGCTGCACTTTCAATAGCAGCGAGACTATTTATGTCCGCGTGGTACGCGGACGCGGATAGCGTTCGGGACGACCTCATAGACAGCAGGCAATTTGCCGGGAAGTTCGCCGTCGGTTTCGAGCCTGATCTCAGTATTATCATCAGCGGAGCGAACCGTGACCTTACGGGCGAGCGTGTCGTGGACCTCGCTCAGATCGAGATGTGTGCCGCGGTAGAGCGTGTAGGCGTTGATGAGTATCTTGGCGGTACTGATATCGCCGATATTTATCACATCCAGAAATCCGTCATTGATCTTGGCCTCCGGAGCGATCATCATCCCGCCGCCGAAGTAGCGCGAGTTGGCGATGCAGAAGTTGATCGTCTGTAGGCTGCGTTCCTCGCCGCCGTCCAGGCTTACGCGGATCGTCAGCGGATCGAGATTCATTACTTCCTGCAGTGTCGATGCCGCAAAATTTGCCTGCCCTCGCAGAGCCTCGATCGGCAGCCAATCAAAGACCTTTGCCGATTTGACCCGCTGGATGATCGATGCCGCCAGCCCGATCGACGAAACATTGAGGAAAAATCGGCTGATGGTCTTGCCATCGAAATCCGAAAACGTGACCTTTCCGGCGTCGATCCATTTTGTGTCGCCGGTACGCAGGGCGGCGGCGGCCTCACGATTTGAGTTGGGCAACCCGAGCGTTCGGCGAAAGTCACCGCCCGTGCCTGAGGGCATTACGCCGAGTTCGACGTCTTTGCCGGAGCGGAGGATGCCGTTGGCAACCTCATTGATGGTTCCGTCGCCGCCGCAGGCTATGATAAACGGGCGCCCGGCGATCGCCCCGCGTTCGGCAATGTCGATCGCATCGCGCTGGCATTTGGTAAAAGCAACGCTAAACGGCCCGAAATGCGCACGAATGTCCGCTGCGGTGCCCGACCAGTTTTGCTGCGTCGAACCGGCGGCGGATCTGGGGTTGACGATCACGAGTGGAAGGGAAGCGTCGCCACTGGGTCTTAAGGTTTTTTTTGCCACGGCTTTAATTGAGCCTCTATTTTGATATTCTGCCGGTAAAAAAGAAAGCGCCACGGGCCGCTTTCTCTTAATTGACGACATTTTATCCGGTCTCTTAACGCACCGTCGGCTTTGATGCCATAAAGGCCTCGATATCGGTGATCGTGCGCGGCAGTTCCTTGGTCATCCATTGGACGCCTGTCGGAGTGACCAGCATATCGTCCTCGATGCGGACGCCGATATTCTTGTATTTGTTGAACGCAGGCCGTACTTTCGCCAGAAACTCCCGATTTGCGGGTGTATCGGGCAGGTAATCGAGTGCGTCCGCACGAATGTAAATGCCCGGTTCATTCGTAAATACCATTCCGGCCTTTAGCGGAACACCGTTGCGGCCGACATCGTGGACGTTCATCCCGAGCCAATGGCCGAGGCCGTGCATATACCACATCGAGTATTGCGACGAGTCTTTGTCCGTGATCAGCCCGAGTTTGAAAAGCCCGTCGATGATCACTCGGTCGGCGATATCCGAAAGGGAACTCATCGTCACGCCGGGCTTGATCGCCGCGGCGACCGCCTCTTGAGCGTCGAAAACGATCTGATATATCTCGGCCTGCTCCTTTGTAAATTTGCCGTTTACAGGAAAGGTGCGCGTAACGTCGGCCGTGTAATGATCATATTCGGCACCGACGTCCATCAGTAGCAGCGACCCTTTGGTCACTGGGCCCTGTGACTCCTCATAATGGAGCGTCGTCGCATTTGGCCCGCAACCGACGATCGACGGATATCCCCAATAGTCTGCATTGCGTCGGCGAAACGTATATTCGACCTCAGCCTGAACCTCATATTCCATCGAAGCATCGCCCGCAGTCGCCCACGAACGCATATGTGCCTCGGTCGTTATATCGATCGCGTGCTGCAGCAGTTTGATCTCATACGGCGATTTTATTTGGCGAAGTTCAGCGAATATCGGTTGCGAATTTTCAACCTTGTACGCCGCAAGTGATCGCGAAAACTCATTTTCCTGGCGAAACTCGCGTTTGCCGTCACTGTCATAGTCGCCGTCCGGCAACAGAAGGTAAACGGTCGCGATCGTTTTGTCCGAATGTTCCTTGAGGCTCTGAAGGTAAGCCGAACGCTGACCGGCATCGACGATGTTGCGAATACCGGACAAACGCACAGCGTCGTCGTTCGAATACATCTTGCCGTTCCAGGTCTCAAACTGCGGATTCCGCTTTGGTAAATACACCGTCTCGGTGACCTTGCCGCCCGACTTTCGGATCACCAGCATTACATTGCCCTGTTTTAGTGCTGTGAGGTAATAGAGGTTGTTCTCTTGCCGCAAGACGTAATCGACGTCGTTGGTATATATTCGCGGTTCGGCACTGAACATCACCATAACACTGTTGTCCGTCATCTTTGCTGCGACCGCAGCTCGCCGTTTGGCGAGTTCGGTGTGGCGTTCGGCGTCCGTAAACGTCGGTGCCGGCGGTGCCGTTTTGATGATTCCGGTGTCGAACGCCCGTATCTCGGCAGCGTTGACCGCGAATATCGCAATTGCGATGAATATTACGAACCTTCTCATTTTTTTACCTCGATCGAAATGTCGCGTCGTGACGTGTTGCCAAAATAGTCTGATGCAAATACGCGTAATAAGTATGTTCCGTTCTCAAATGCTGCGGCGTCCAAAAACGACTCGCGGTAGCTCTCGCCGTCCACGATATTGGTGGCGATATAGCTGAATATCGTCTCGCCGGTCGCTCCGGAATGACTGCCGTCGGCGTAAACGTATCGCAGCGATTCGCTCGTCGGCAGACGATCAAATTTGATCTCGCCCAATGGAGCGGTCGAAACCGTCGAGTCACCCGCCCAGATCTCATATCCGGCACGATAGACGCCCAAACGGCGGCGGTCGGCATTACCGTCCACCTGATCATATGCCCTGATCACGATCCGCATCTTGCCGGTCACCGTAATACGCGATCTTTCGGTAACGGTTTCGACTAAATTCCAGTCTTGGTCGTAGATGGTCACTTTTTCGATGACCGGCGGCCGTGAATCCGTAATGCCCGGCAACTTGAGAGCGTCGAGGGCGTTCATTTCTGAACCGCTCCGTCCGGCGATCAAATGGACGTGATTCATAGGGTTAAGCGTGCCGATCGGCTCGCCGGCCTTAAACTTTGAGCCTCGCGGGACGCGAACGCCGACCGTCTTGCCGGTAGAGTCGCGTCGAAACTGAAACCGCTCATCGCCGAACGGTTCGCCCGAAGCGTTGCGGCCCAGACGAATGTGAATATAGCCAAGCGTCGGCATACGGATCAACTCACGCAGGGTGCCAAAGTTTTCGGCGGCCGTTGTTCGCAAGACTTTTTCATCACGGACGAATCGTGCCGTCTCGCCGTAGTTGCCGGCAATATCGAGGCCGTTGTGATACCAGACGTCTTTTGCCTCGGGCGTCATAAGGCCGCGGATCTCACCGAGTGTGCCGGCGATGTCGCGTTTTGCCGATGGTGGATCGTAGGGCCAGCGTGCCGGTTGTTCCTCGCGAAAAACCTCCGGCTTGTCACGCAGGCCGTCGATCTCGGCTTTGGAGATGACGTGTGACGACTTTTCGGTTGAGAAACGGCGTACGACGCGGTTTTCGCTGTCGGCAACGACGAGATCGCCGTTTGACGCAAACCCGAGCCCCGACGGACGGTTAAATCGTGCTTTCACAGCATTACCGTCCTTGAGGCCACGACCATCGGCGGAGATCGTCGTGACCAATGGCATTACCGACCCGCCAATGCGGCGGATGGCGTTGCCGTCGACGATGTAGATGATGCCGCCGCTATCTACGGCAACTGCCGTCGGTTGGACAAATGACGCTTGCGATAGCAAGCCATCGCTTAGATCGCCCTGACCGTTTCCGGCAAGTGTCCACGTGCGTCCGTCGGTTTCGACAACGCGGATCCGCCGATTGCCGCTGTCGGCGACGATCAGGCGTTCGCCCCAGAGAGCGATCGAGGTCGGAGTATCAAATCTCGATTCGAGCCCGACTCCGTCAGCAAAGCCCGTGTCACCGCCCGCTATCGTTCTGACCGAGCCCTTTTCGATAACGCGTATCCGGTCATTGTATGTATCGGCGACAAATATTCGCCCGTCCGCGTGTACTGCCACACCGACCGGAGCGTTGAATGTGGCGGCAGCGGCACTGCCGTCAGAATTGCCGGAACGGCCCTGTGAACCGGCAATGACCGACACTTTGCCGTCGCTGTCGATCGACTTGATCGAGTGCGAACCCGTGTCCGCGACTATCAACTCGCCGTCCGGCCCGAATGCGATCGCCGACGGCGTGTCCAAACCCTCGGCAAAAATGCCGGTGACACCATCTCCGGTGACGCGGAGGATCTTTCCGCTTTGGCCATCCGAAAAATAGAGTATTCCGCCCCGTTCCGCGATGCCGAAAGGTTCGCCGATGTCTCCGCCCGAACCTGCGATAGTGCCGACATAGGCGAGCGGTCGTTGGGCCGTATCGGCGAGGCCGCAACCTCCCATAAATACCAAGACGGCTACCGCGATCGCGACGCAGATCACGCGCATTTTTGCGAGCGAGACACTACCCGAAACCGGGCCGAAGGGTTGCGTAAATTTCTTTGCTAAGCTTATCTGCACTCTGATACTATAACGACACCCAGTTAAATAATTCAAAATTAAGGGAGATTATCTATGTTTTCATTACAAGACCTACTTGGACAAGACCAGGGAACTCAGGCGGTCGATCAGATCAGTCAAAATGTCGGAGCGGACAGTTCGCTCGTAAATTCGGCGATCCAACTCGCCTTGCCGGCACTCATCGGCGGCCTTGCCAACAACGCCGCGACGCCCGACGGTGCCGAGAGCCTCAATGCCGCTCTCGATCAGGATCACAGCGGCGGCGGCATCCTCGATAACCTCGGCGGATTGGCCGGAATGATCTTTGGCGGCGGCCAGGCCGCACCTCCGCCGCGTCAGGCGGACGCGGGCGGCATCCTCGGCCATATTTTGGGTACAAACCAAGGTGCGGTCGCCCAGGACGTTAGCAATAAGACCGGACTCGGGATGGGACAGGTCGCTCAGATCCTGATGTTTCTCGCACCGATCGTGATGGGCTATCTCGGTAAGCAGAAACAGCAGCAGGGCGTCGGTGCCGACGGCCTCGGCGGACTGCTCGGCGGATTGCTCGGCGGAGCCTCGCAGCCCGTACAGCAGCAGTCAAGCGGAAATGCGATGCTCGATATGGCGTCAAATATGCTCGACAGCGATCGCGACGGTAGTGCCGTAGACGATATTGCCTCGATGGCTTTCAAATACATCACCAATAAATAGTCACTATCTTGATCGACCGCAGGCACTCCTCGATATCCTGCGAATCGGCCAATATCTCCAAATGCAAAAGTCGCCGGGTTAAACCGGCGGCTTTTTTAATTCCTATTTGGATGCAGCGACCCTCGCTCCCCACGCCGCCGTCATACGAGTATCGACCAAGCGTCACGTTCGAAGAGTTTCTGACTTGCGTCTGCATATTCTCGCCGTCATAAGTGTTGCTCCGCCCGTCCGCGTCGGTCCGCGTGAAACCGCACAAATCATACGAGTATCCGCTCGTAGTAATTCGGTTCGTCGTCGTGCTGATCTTTGGATTCGTAAATGCCGGAGTCGCAAACGAAGCGGGCATCGTCGTGTTTGTCTGGTTGGGATTCCCTTTGCAATCGCTGCCATCGGACTTTATGAACGAGTATCGAATAGATCGCATGGCCTGACCCTATTCCTCTTTTTCTACTTTTCTACTCTCAAGACATACATCTTCGTTAAACAAGCCGTGAAAACGACGCTAACGCTCGTCATTGATTATTTTATAAACTATGCTCTGCTAAAATAAGAGTGAAAATACGCAAATTTGATAGGATTTTCACTCTCTGAACGTGTGAAAGTAAGCCTCAGAGGTATTTATGGCAAGATAGAAAGCCTAGCAGTTTAATAATATGAGTGTCAGACAAGGTTTCATAACATTATCGATAGTAATAGTTGCGGCAATTTTACTTCTTAGTTTGATCAGTCCGTATTTTTTGCTGACTTTTATAGTAGTCGCACCGATTATTGTGATCGGCGTGATCGACA
Organism: Chloracidobacterium sp.; assembly: GCA_016720705.1. Lineage (NCBI taxonomy): Bacteria > Pseudomonadati > Acidobacteriota > Blastocatellia > Chloracidobacteriales > Chloracidobacteriaceae > Chloracidobacterium > Chloracidobacterium sp. The sequence goes on from JADKKB010000005.1 coordinate 546,066, forward strand.
TTACACAAAAGAGACAGACTATTCGCAGGAATTTTCCGATAATCGGAAACTTTCGCTATTTGCTGGAAAAGGTCCGACCAGAAATAATGCAGTATTTCGTTGAAACCGATACGGAAGGAAAACCGATAAACCGGCTTTTTCGTTCTGTAATTTATCAACGAGCAAAAAAGCAAACATCCACAAGTCCGTTCGGAACTCAGTGGGATGTTTATCGGTCGGGGTATGAGTGGATCGACCATTCGATCTATGCCGCAAATCCGGCTGATCTTGAACAGGAACAGAGAGTTGTCGTTGGCGGAGCAGACTGCAAAAAACCATATTCGGCAAGCAGATTAAACATCTCGGCAATGAGTTACGGCTCATTAAGTAAAAACGCAGTATTGGCAATGAATGCCGGGGCAATGCTTGGAAATTTTGCACAAAATACCGGGGAAGGCGGACTGAGCCCGTATCACCTGCAACCCGGCGGAGATCTGATCTGGCAGATCGGGACGGGGTATTTTGGCTGTCGGACGGAAAATGGGGAATTCAGCCCGGAACTTTTTCAGAAAAAAGCCACTTTGGATAATGTGAAAATGATCGAGATAAAACTTTCACAGGGAGCAAAACCCGGACACGGAGGAATACTGCCTGCCATAAAAAACACCGAAGAGATCGCCGCTATTCGGCACGTCAAACCCCACACGACCGTCAACTCGCCGCCCGCTCACACCGCTTTTATTGATGCGGAAGGGCTAATGCAATTTATCAAAACGCTGAGAGATCTATCCGGCGGCAAGCCTGTTGGCTTCAAAGTGTGCATCGGAAAAAAATCAGAATTTATGGACATCTGCAAAGCGATGATAAAGACGGGAATAAAGCCCGATTTCATCGCCATAGATGGAGGCGAAGGCGGAACGGGAGCAGCACCGATCGAATTTGCCGATTCCATCGGAATGCCTTTAAGAGATGGGCTTTCGTTCGCAGTTGATTGCTTGAACGGATTCGATTTGAAAAAAGATATCAAGGTGATCGCCGCCGGAAAAGTCTTTAACGGATTTCACATTGCCAGACTGATCGCGATAGGTGCCGATATGGTCAGCGTAGCTAGAGCAATGATGTTGGCAACCGGATGTATTCAGGCACTGCAATGCCATCTGAATACTTGTCCGACTGGCGTTGCAACTCAGAATGAAGGGTTAATGAAGGGTTTAGTGGTTTCAGACAAAGCTCAAAGAGTTGCTAATTACCACGAAGCAACGATCATGAGTTTCATTGAATTGCTATCTGCCTCCGGTGTAGTTTCCGCCAATGAGTTAAGTCGTGAACATATCAACAGGCGGATCGGAGCAACAAAAGTGTTGAAATACAGCGATATTTACCCGGAAGTCGAGGTTGGGGCATACTTGAAACCGGTGTGATCTTAACCCGTGTACTGATTCTAATTGTTCTAACTCGCTCCATAAAAAAAGCTATCGGCATCGGGCCACCGATATTGCAATTCTCTATTCGGAGTCAATCTAATTGTTCGCGGTGGGAGATGTCGCTCATTTTTATTTTTGTGTCATAGATAATATGTTGTATGATGCACAACATCTGTGAGATAATTGTCTTGCGGGTCCATACGGCAAGTTCTTCGGCTATGGCCTTGATCTTTGAAAATACTCGGATACGCAGAATTGTATTGCGAAACAGCACGATCCCGCTAAATGCTACAAACACACGCGTTAAGGCATTTCCAAGCTCATTTTGCGATGAACCTTAGGGGAAGGAAATTAATTAGGGACACTTTGGGTGGTTAACTTATTTATTTGGAGCATTTAGCCTGTCCCAAATTCGCCAGAAACCTGTAATTAATTAGGGACACTTTCCGCCCGTAACTAACAGCAATCACACGGCTTAGCGTTTAAGAACGCGTGCTCCAACTGTTTCAAATTAAATTGAACTAATTTGGGACACTCACGGGCGGTAAAACGCGAACAGGAAAAGGGCCAAGAGCTTTTGCCCCAGGCCCTTTGTTAATAGACAAACCGTCCGGCCGTGGCCTGCGGGTTTTGGGTAGTTTACTGTGATCTTTCGATCAAGCGGATGAGCGAACGGATCGCGACGGCGGTCGGACCCTTGGACATATGCGATTTTCCGGAATCGATCCAAGCGGTGCCGGCGATGTCGAGATGGGCCCATTTAGCTTTGTCTATAAACTCCTGGATGAAGACGGCTCCCATAATGGTGCCCGCTTTGCCGCGAGGGCCGATGTTCTTAATATCGGCAATGTCAGACCTGATCTGTTTGCTGTATTCGGGGCTGACCGGAAGCTGCCAGAAGCCTTCGCCGGTCTCTTTACCGCAGGCGATGATCTCATCGACCAGGCCTTGATCGTTGCCCATTATGCCTGTGTTCTGGTCGCCAAGAGCGACGATCACGGCTCCGGTCAGCGTGGCCATATCGACGATGCTCGTAGCTCCGAGCTTTTCGGCGTAGGCGACAGCATCGGCGAGGATCAGACGGCCTTCGGCGTCAGTATTGAGGATCTCGATCGATTTGCCGTTCATCGCGTGCACGACATCGCTCGGGCGTGATGCCTTGCCGTCGGGCATATTCTCGACTGCCGCGACGATGCCTATGACCGGCACGCTGGGCTTGAGCATTGCGATCGCACGCATTGTGCCAAGCACGGTCGCACCGCCGGACATATCGTACTTCATCGCGTCCATTCCGTCGCCGGGTTTGAGCGAGATGCCGCCGGTGTCAAAGGTGATGCCCTTACCGACGAGAGCCAACAGCTCGCCCGTTTTGGCGGTGCTCTTGGCAGGCGTATATTTGAGGACGATCATCTTGGCCGGCTGTTCGGAACCGATCGAAACGCTCATCAGCGAACCCATCCCGAGCTTGGTCATCTTGGCCTCGTCCAGGATCTCGCATTTGAGACCGGTTTCCTTGGCCATCTTCTGGGCTCGTGCCGCCATCTCGGTCGGATGCAGGATATTCGGCGGCTCATTAGCTAGGTCGCGGGTGAAGTTCATCGAATCGCCGATAGCCTGGCCGCGGGCGATGCCGTTCTTGATATCGGCAGGCTTGGCTCCGTCGATGCAGATGGTCAGACCGGTGACGGCCTTGTCATTCTTGTCCTTGGTCTTGTATTTATCGAGCTCAAACTGGCTGGTGATAAAACCCTGAGCAGCATTTTGGGCGATCTCGACGGCCGATGCCTCGCATCGGGGCAAGAGTGCAAAGGTCTTGACATTGCGGGAACGCAAAAATCGGGTAGCAGTACCGGAGACGCCGGCGACATCCGATGTGCCGAAATCTTTTTCATCACCGACGCCGACCAGAAGAAGGCGACTGGCCTTGCCCTTGCCCTTAGGCACAAATCGTATAAGAGCGGTCTCGCCCTTATCGCCCTTAAATTCTTCGTTTTTAATGACAGCGGCTATCAGGCCGCCGGTCAATTTGTCGAGATCTTTGATAACGCCGGCGGTGACTTTATCACCTTTGAAGACTGCGACTGCTAACGCATCTACGTTAGCTTCGGTAAAATTTGCGTTTATTCCCTGAACCTTCATCCACACCTCTGTTATTAATTGTCTTTTTAAGCTAAAAGCCTTGTACTATCTATAACTTATCTAAGCCCTTGTTTCAACTCTTGCCGAGTTTCTTTATCGATCGTCTTACGCATTTCGGTTTCGCGTTTGTCGTATAGCTTCTTGCCCTTGGCAACGCCGACCTCAAATTTGATCCGCCCGTTTTTCCAATAAATGCGGGTTACAACGAGCGTCATACCCTTAACGGTGGTTTCTTTTTCAAGTTTTTCGATCTCGCGGCGGTGAAGTAGGAGCTTTCGCGGCCGCAAGACATCGTGATTATTGATATTGCCGTGCGAGTAATGAGAAATATGCGAATTCAGCAGCCAGACCTCGCCGTCCTTGATCTGAACAAAGGCTTCTTTGAGTTGAATGCGGCCGGCCATAATACTCTTAACCTCGGTGCCGACGAGAGCGGCGCCGGCCTCGTACTTATCAAGAATGAAGAATTCGTGATAAGCCTGACGATTGTTAAGTATATCTTTGTCTTCCGACATAAACCTCTATTTTGCCTGTCGGAGAGGAGATACGCAAAGTGGTTTGACAATCGCGGCGACTGGAACGTAAATTATTAGTAACGCTGGGAGATCGTCTAATGGTAGGACTGCAGTCTCTGGATCTGCCTATCGGGGTTCGAATCCCTGTCTCCCAGCCAATAATCTTATGACCGGCTGGCACGAAACCGAAATACGGGTACGCTACGCCGAAACCGACCAGATGGGAATAGTTCACCACTCGAACTATTTAGTTTGGTTCGAAGTTGGCCGCGGCGACCTGTGTAGGGCACGCGGCTTTTCCTATAAAGAGATGGAGGAGGTCGACGAAGCTTTGATGGTCGTGGCCGAGACCTATTGCCGATACAAATCTCCCGCGTACTACGACGATGTGCTGACGATAATGCTGATGGCCAGCGAGGTCCGAAGCCGAAGTCTGCGTTTCGTTTACAAGGTGTATAGGCGTGCGGATGACACGCTGATCGCTGAGGGCGAGACGCTGCACGTGGTGACCGACAACAATAAAAAGGTTAAAACCCTGCCTGAAGCTTACCGCAAACGCTTTTTGGGTGACGATGCCGACCTTGCCCCGGCCGTTCGGCCTCAGCGATAAGGTCGACCATTGCTTTTCAAGCCCGCGTAATCGAAACCCGACTTGAATCTGCACACATCGGACTCTACACTACTCTTATGCCCGGATCCGGAAGAGCCGAAATTTACTTCATCACCTCGATGATGATCCTTATCCTGATCATTTGCGCGGTGGCTCTGTACTTTTTTTTCAAGACCTACAAAAAGGAAATGCTTGAAAAAGAAGCCCGAAAGCAGGAACGCGAGATCAAAAAGGCCGCCGAAACCGGTCAAGAGTGATCCGCTCAAAAGCCAATGCATCAAAACTCTCTACAAGCCGGTTCGACGGCATTGATCGTCGTCGATATTCAGGAGGCGTTTCGTGACGCGATCCCGGGCAGTTCGTCGTTGATCGAGCGGGCAGTGATCGCGGTACAGGGTTTTCAGATCCTCGGATTGCCGGTGATCGTAACCGAACAATATCCGAAGGGCCTCGGACGAACGGTCGAAGAAATTTTGCTTTCGCTCTCGGACGTCGGTGGAATCTTGGAGAAATCGACATTCAGTGCGATCGGATGTGAAGCCGTGGTTGAGCGTCTGAAGGCAGGCGGAATACAAAAGGTGTTGATCTGCGGCGTTGAGACGCACGTTTGTGTCAATCAGACGGCCCACGATCTGCTGGCAAGCGGATTTGACGTTCATCTGCTGCTGGACGCGGTCGGTTCGCGAAACGAAACGGATAAAGACGCTGCCATACGAAAGATGACGTTCAGCGGAGTTGTTCCCTCAACGGTCGAAATGGCTTTGTTCGAGCTAATGCGAGATTCGCGTCATCCACATTTCAAGGAAATTCAATCGCTGATCAAGTGATCTTATCCGGCGATTACGTGCCCGGAGACAATTGTAACGGTCCCAATGGAAATATTTGCTTCACTAAATCCGCAGCAGATCGATGCGGTCAAGACGACGGAAGGCCCTTTACTGATCCTCGCCGGTGCGGGCTCGGGCAAGACGCGCGTGATCACCGTCCGGATCGCTCACTTGATCGCTGATAAAAATGTGCCGCCCCACAACATTCTCGCGGTGACGTTTACAAACAAAGCGGCAGGTGAAATGCGTTCGCGTGTCGCCGAGTTGCTCAAAGATGAGAAACTGCAGTCGGCACCGCTGATCTCGACATTTCACAGCCTCTGCGTACGAATCCTGAGGCAAGATATCGAAAAACTCGGCGAGGGCTACAACAAGTCGTTCACGATCTATGACACAGACGATTCGCAAAAAGTCATAAAAGCTTGCATCAAAGATCTCGGGCTTGACGAAAAACAAGTAACACCTCGAGTGGTCAGAAATGCCATAAGCTCAGGCAAGAACCGCGGCGAGGACTCGAATGACTTTGCGACCAAGATCGAATATGGCGATGGAAAGCGGGCCGCGATGGCAAAGGTCTTCAAGATGTACGATGAACGACTTAATACCGCAAATGCTCTTGATTTTGACGATCTTTTGATCAAGACGGTCAAACTGCTCCGCACATCTGCCGAAACACGCGAGAAATACAACGAACGCTATCGTTACATTCTCGTTGACGAGTATCAGGATACCAACGCGCTGCAGTTTGCGATGATGAGTTATCTGACTGAAAAACAGCAGAACATTTGTGTTGTCGGTGACGATGCCCAGAGCATATACGGTTTCAGACAGGCGGATATACGTAATATTCTCGGCTTTGAAGAGCATTTTTCGAACGCGAAAGTCATTTTGCTCGAGCAGAACTATCGTTCGACACAGACGATACTCGATGTTGCTCACGCGATCATCGACAATAATATTAATCAGAAGAAAAAGAAGCTCTGGACGTCCAACCCCGGCGGCGAGCGAATATTCTATTTTCAGGCTTTCGATGCTGACGGTGAGGCCAGATTCGTCGCGGCTAAGATCCAGGATCAATTGCGACGCGATCCGGGAGCACGGATGGCCGTCCTATACCGCACAAATGCCCAATCCCGTTTGTTTGAAGAGTCTCTCAGGCGTTTGCGGATCGAATACAATATCGTCGGCGGCTTTTCGTTCTACGAACGGGCAGAGGTCAAGGACATCGTCGCTTACCTAAAGCTTGCGTTGAATCCGTTCGACGATATAGCCTTACTTCGCGTGATCAATACACCGACTCGCGGCCTGGGTAAAACGAGCCTGGATGAACTGCAACGACACGCCAAGTCGAATGGTGCGTCGCTGTGGATGACAATTGCCTCGATCACCGAACCAATGTTTCCGGCCGAAGTGAAGCTGACACCAAGGGCGAAAGAGGCAATGCGTGGATTTCGCAAGGCGATCGAGAATCTGATCAGTAAGATCGGTGAGGCCGGTGAATCAAATAAGCCTGTATCAGACGTTGTGATCGCGGCGATCGAGGACACGGGCTATGCCAATAGCCTTAGATCCGAAAATACTGACGAAGCGGCGGCGAGGCTCGAAAATCTCGAAGAACTTGTAAACGCCGCCGTTGATTACGACCAACAAGAAGTTGACGGACTGAGGGATTTTATCGACCACGCGGCGTTGACGTCCGACACGGACAAATTCGACGGCCAGGCAAGCGTAACGTTAATGACCGTTCATTCGGCCAAAGGGTTAGAGTTTCCGACAGTGTTTTTGGTCGGTTTGGAAGACGGCATCTTTCCTCATTCGCGTTCGATCAACGATCCTAAGGAACTTGAGGAGGAGCGCCGACTTGCCTACGTTGCTATAACCAGGGCCGAGAAACTTTTGTATGTGACGCATTCGATGCGGAGGCGTGTCTATGGCGAGGAGATAGCGGCGGAACCGTCGCAGTTCCTGAATGAAATGCCGCTGGAATTGATCGAGGACCTCTCACAAGGTTCGTCGTGGCTATCGTATGCCCGTAGCACTTCGACGGGGTCGGCAAGCGTGTCGGCCGAGCCCGACCGAAATTTGGCCGAGCCGCCAAGACCGAAGAGCGTATATACGGGTAAGACCTACAACAGCGTCGACGCGATCGCTGAGTTTTTTAAGAAGAAGGATAAGCCAACGACTGATCCGGCAGGCCCCGAAATTACAAATCAAACTCCAACAAAGCCGAAACCGTCAGCTTACGAGAGTCTCAGGGCGGCATCATCGGCGGCAAAGGGAATTGAGCCAACAAAGGATAGCGGCCAACTCGGGCCCGGGGCACACGTCATACACGATAAATACGGACGCGGATTAGTGCTGAGACGTGAGGGGTCGGGGGACAACGCCAAGTTGACGGTCAGTTTTCCGGGGTTTGGACAGAAAAAGCTCATTGAAAAGTACGCCAAATTGCAAAAAGTGTGAACGGCCAACGTCATGAAGACGTAACAAGTTTCTCGGCGGTGATTAAATTATGAAAAATAAAGTTGCTTTGATGTTGGTTACGGCGATCCTTGTGGCTGCTGTATTAGGGTGCTCGTCGATCAATCCGTTTTCTGAGAAGAAGTCAGGTACGTCGTCAAGCTCATCAAATAAGACGATCACTGACAAGGCTGTCGACACGGCGGTCGGTGAACAAAAGATCGGCGTCCCCGAGTGTGACGAAGTAATGGATATGCTTGCCGCCGAAAGTAACAATCCCGATGATAATTTCGTTTCCAAGGCGATCAAGGCAACATTTCTGAACAAGATCAAAGAGTCGATCAAGAAGAGCGTCGAGGAAAACAAGACAGACAAGGCCGAAATGGCTAAAAACTGCCGAGAGTTTAAGTCTCAACTCGAAAAATACAAGGCGGAAGAGAAAGCGAACGCTGAAAAGTAGTCAGCTACTGAGCGTCGCGCTCGGCCTTATCGGCATCAAGCTTTCGAGTCCATTCACTATTCGGATAATTCTTACGCAGGATCGCCTCGACGGCGACCTGCGTTTCTTCGCTGTTGCCGCAGCCATATTTCGTCCAACCATTTGCCGCGTGCACGATGTAGAGAGCCTCGGGAACACGCTTGTCCAACGGAGCACGCTTTTGCCAGTCGATCACCCGCTTTGCAAGGAACTCCGGGGCGTCACCGATCAGCGAAAGCTTTCGGAGTTCAGCCTCGGCAGCCTGCTTTTGGGCGGCAGTAACAAATCCGGGGATCTTCATCTTCGTTGCGTCTGAACTTTCGTTGTCTTCGGAAATATAATAAGAACACCACCAGTCGTTTGAGTCCCACTCGCCAAACTGATTATCAGCCTTTCCCATACCGTCCTCGACCCAAGGACTCATAACGGGATTCTTCAATATAAAGTAAAGAACCGCACGATCCATAGCCACCTGTGAAGTCGACGACGTTATTTTGGCAAGATCGGCATCCATTGATTCATCATATTGAGCGACCGCCGGAGTCATCTTGATCAGTGTCGCCATATCGTCCAGCAAATATGCGCGAGTCCAGATAGCTATCGCGAATTTCGGCCGAAGGTAGTCAGGGATTGCCGGCGAGCGCTCGATCTTACTGAGCAATGACTGAGGAAAAGTCCGGTTCATCATATCGATCGTTTCGGACGCAAACATTTTACGGCCGATCCAGAGCTTTTCTGTCTTAAATCTTTCCTCGACCTCTCTTTCAAACGCCTCGCGTCCGTCTTTATTATACTCCGGGTCATAATATGTCTTTTGCAGGGCGATCAGGTCGTCGATCGAACCAACCGATCCGTCGAAATCGTACGCGAACGGTCGGCGAAGCGAATAGGCAAGAAAGTTGTCAAGCGATTCCGCGAGACGGAGTTTAAGGGCTGCAAAACTGTTTTGGCTCGTAATCGAGAGGCCATCGCCACGGGCTAGCATCTCATCGACGATTTTAAGTCCCTCGGCATTTTTGCCTAGGTCGAGCAAGAGTCTTGCACGGTGATATACGACCGTTTCGTACGCCGGTGAAAGGGAACTCAGTCGATCAGAGGCTTCGAGCAGACGCTGAAGGTCCGGCGAGGACTTGTCAGCCTTGACGATCGCACTTATCAGCCAATGGTCAGCACCGGTCGCGATATATTTTTTTAACGAATACGAATAGGCTTCGGGTGTCTCGGTCTGGATAGTAAAGAGCCAGTCCGTCAGGTCATCATTTTTTAGAAAGGCCGGCAACGATTTGAGTTCGAGCTTATCCTCGCTGTAATAACCGCCTTCGTATATTGACTGCTGACGGTCACTGAACCGATTTGAATACGCTTCTTGCCGGGCAATGATAACTCGTTTTGCTATATCGTCGGTGAGATCGTTGCCAATTATTTTCTCGGCGGCGGCGAGAGTCGCTTGATCACTCGCATCGACCGGCACTCTTATCACCCAGTTCTTGACGTAATTCTCCGTGTAGACGGTAAAGACAAGTTCGTTGTCATCGATCTGAGCAGGCGATTCCGGAGTCGGTTCCGGGGTCTTCTCAGCATTTGGATTCTTGGCGTTCTCGATCGCGGCCTTTCGCATCGCTTCTGCCTCAAGCGTCTCACTCTCAAATTTGTCGAGTAACCAAGTGTAATCGATTATGTCTTGTTTGAAGTTGTTGTTCGCGGTCTGGAAGGAGATCTTGCGTGCAAGTTCACCGACACGTTCCTTTGGATAAAGACGAAATCGTACGAGCCCGATCATCCGCTCTGAGGAGTCGGAGAACTTGCCCGTTCGGGATATAAATCTCTGCAGGTGAGACTCGGCTTCTTCGTAAAGCGGCTTGGCCGCTATGGGCGATGATGAGAGACTTGCCTGCCGGATCAACGTGCGGGCAACAAGATAGTCTGCCGTTTCCTGCCACGGCGACGCGGTGTCCTGAGCGATCTCGGCAAAATGTTGTTTTGCATTTCGAAAGTCGAGCGAATAGAACTCCGCTGCCGCCTGTTGATAGCCACGATCCTTTTCAAGCCACTCCGGCGAGCCCACGGGTACGTCCTCGGGAATCCGCTTGCCGCTGGCACAATTTTGAAACACTTCATCTTGGGCTCTTACCCAGTTTTGCACACCCGCATCGTTCGGACCGTGAGAGGCAATTCGGTCGCCGAGCGTTTCAGCGGCAACCTCAAACGCGTTAATACTGCAGTTTGGAAAAAAATCATAACCGCCATACGAACGCTCGACGTAGATCGAGGGAATCTTTTCTTCCTTTGTAACAACCTCCTTACGTTTATCGAGCCAGAGCTTGACGACGGGGGTCACCTCATCCGTCTGGGTATAATCGCGGTCAATAGTGGTCTTCCAAAGATCAACCAATGAGTTCTGTTCGTCGACCGAAAAGCTGCCGCCGCCCAAGTACCTATAAGCCGCGATCAAAACCGAACGCCGAAACGTCGGTTTGATGATCCCAAGGTTGCCCGCCGCAAAATTCTTATACGGTTGTTCCGGCGATTTGTTGATCTCGAATATAGGCGTAATATAGCCGGGGCCGCAGGGCGATGCGTTTGATAGAAACGCAAATATCAGCACCAGGACGATCGCGAAACGGGACAGGATATTCATATAAGTTTACCGACGGCGAGATCAATTGGTTAAATATACCCCAATTCCGGAACGATAGAAAGATAATATTTATGCACAAAAAATGCCCGCATCGCAAAGGCGAAACGGGCATCAGGATAATGGTGGGTCACGATCAGACTATCATGATCTCGTGCTCTTTGTTTTTGGAAAGCTCGTCGATCTTGGCAATGTGGATATTAGTCAGTTTTTGCACCTCTTCTAGGCTGCTACGCTCTTCGTCCTCGGAAATAGCTTTGTCCTTGAGGAGCTTCTTAAGCTGGTCATTCGAGCTGTGGCGAAAGTTGCGCACTGCGATGCGGTGTTCCTCGGCGATCTCGTGAACCTGTTTCGCAAACTGCTTGCGGCGCTCCTCATTGAGAGCGGGAACCGTCAGGCGAATGATCTTGCCGTCATTTGAGGGGTTAAGTCCGAGATTGGCTGCGATGATGCCTTTCTCAATCGCTGCCATCGCGGTCGCATCCCACGGTTGAACGGTGATCATCTGCGGTTCAGGAACGGCGACCGACGCCATCTGGTTAAGCGGTGTCGGAGTGCCGTAATAATCGACCGAAACTGCGTCCAATAGACCTACTGTTGCTCGACCGGTGCGGATATTAGCGAGTTTACGCTTAAAATCTTCGACCACACCATCCATTTTCGGCCCGGTATCTTTGATAATGTCTTGTGCACTCATAATCAACTAGTAACAAGCGTGCCGATTTCGGTATTTCCGCACACTGCTTTAACAATATTACCATCTTCCCGCATGTTAAAGACCATTATGGGAAGGTCATTATCCATACAAAGCGAGATCGCCGAAGCGTCCATCACCTTCAATTGTTTTTCAAGAACTTCCTGGTAGGTGATCGTATCGTAACGAACCGCATCCGGATTTTTCACCGGATCAGAATCGTAGATACCATCCACCTTGGTCGCCTTAAATATCACATCTGCCTTCATTTCCAGGGCACGCAAAGCGGCCGCCGAATCCGTCGTGAAAAACGGGTTGCCCGTTCCGGCAGCGAAGATCACTAAACGCTTTTTTTCTAAATGGCGGATCGCACGGCGGCGGATAAACGGTTCTGCCAACTGCGGTATGTCGATCGCCGACATCGCCCGCGTATAAACGCCGACCTTTTCGAGAGCGTCCTGGAGCACGACCGCATTCATTATGGTTGCCAACATACCGATATAATCGGCAGCGGCTCGATCCATATTTCCTGCCGATTCTGAAACACCGCGAAAGATATTTCCCCCGCCCACAACGATGGCGATCTCCACGCCCATATCGTGAACGGTTTTGATCTCTCTCGCAAGAGCCTCAGCCACACGGGTGTCGATGCCGTAATTCTGCTCGCCCATCATGGCCTCGCCGGAGAGCTTGAGCAGAATTCGCTTAAATGATGGCGTTGCCATAGATTTTAGAATAAGTCAGTCTTAGGAGTTCGAAGTTGCGGCTCAAAACTGGTTTGAGCCGCGAACTCAGATCTACACGACTATTAACCGACCATCGACGCCACTTCGGCTGCAAAGTCATCAACCTTCTTGTCGATGCCCTCGCCCATCTTAAAGCGTGAAAATCGGCGGATCGAGATGTTCTCCTTGATAGAACCGATCTTTTCGGCGACTAGCTCACCGACGGTTTTCGACGGATCCTTTACAAACGGTTGATCCACGAGAACGTTGTCCTCGTAATACTTGTTTAAGCGCCCTTCGATGATCTTGTTCAGAACATCTTCGGGTTTGTTGGCGTTCTTGGGGTCGTTCTTGAGTTGTTCCATAAGGATCTCGCGTTCCTTGACCAGAACGTCCGCAGGAACCTCATCGCGGTTGGTGAAACGTGGATCGACAGCAGCGATGTGCATCGCAATATCCTTGACCAACTGCTGAAACTCATCACCTCTCGAGACAAAATCGCTCTCGCAATTTACCTCGACGAGGACGCCAACCTTGCCGCCCATATGAATGTACGAGCCGACTGCACCTTCGGCCGTGACGCGTCCGGCCTTTTTGCCGGCGGAAGCCATCCCTTTCTTTCGAAGGAGTTCCATCGCTGTATTTTCATCACCATTGGCCTCGACCAGGGCGTTTTTACAATCGATCATACCCGCACCCGACTTCTCACGAAGTGATTTAACTGCGCTTGCTGTAACTTCTGCCATAAATTGCTCCAATATCAAAAATAATATGTTTGCTTATAAAAAAGCGTAGCCCGTCGCCTACGAAACGAAGAAGAGCTACGCTTTCAGCAATAAAAATGTAAACTAGCCGACGGCTTCGTTGCTTTCTTCCGTTTTTTCGGTCGTCTCGGCGGTTTCGACTGCCGCAGTAACTTCCGGCTCAATTGCCTCAACTGCCGTCTCCTCGGTCTCGACAGCCTCTGCCGCATCATCCTCTTCCTCTTCCTCGTCGGGAATGTCGGCTGATTCGATCTCGGCTACCTCATCGGCTGAAAGATATTCCTTCGGAATTGCGTTGAGTGAAATTTCCGTTGCGGCGACTTCCGGGGCGTCGGCTTCGTCGATGTCAGCGATGGCGATGCCACCTTCGGTGCCGATCTGCTTGCCCTCAAGGATCGCATCAGCAATACGCGACGCGAATAAACGAATTGCACGAAGGGCATCGTCGTTGCCGGGAATCACGTGGTCAATACCCTCCGGAGAGCAGTTGGTGTCAACCACCGCTACGATCGGGATGTCCAAACGATTTGCTTCTTTAACGGCGATATCTTCTTTACGAACGTCAATGATGAACATCATATCCGGCATTCCGTTCATATCCTTGATACCGGCAAGGTTCTTCATCAACTTTTCGTATTCACGATCGAGTCCCAAACGCTCTTTCTTGGTGAGCATCTCAAATCGACCGTCTTCACGCATAGTTTCGATCTCCTTCAGTTTGTTGATCGATTTTTTGACGGTGTCAAAGTTTGTGAGCAAACCACCGAGCCAACGGTTGTTGATGTAAAACTGGCCGCAACGCTCCGCCTCTTCCTTGATCGCATCCTGAGCCTGACGCTTGGTGCCGACAAAGAGGATCTTCTGGTTGGGGCGTTCCGTGAGCGACTCCGTAACGTAATTGAGAGCGTCGCGGAATAGTTTCTGCGTTTTCTGCAGATCGATAATGTAAATGCCGTTGCGTTCGCCGAAGATGTATTCTTTCATCTTCGGGTTCCAACGCCGAACCTGGTGACCAAAATGAACTCCTGCTTCTAGGAGTTCTTTCATCGTTACTGTAGCCAAAACTTATCTCCTTGGTTTATGTACTCAGCAATGCGGATATTGAACCAAAGTGCATTGCTGATGGTTTTGAGATTCTGAGGCATAGCGTCGGGGCACAATGGTCGCCCAAGCGAAAGCCGCAAAACCACTAATATTAACGCTTCGAGAACTGGAATCGCTTACGAGCGCCTTTCTGTCCGTATTTCTTACGTTCTTTCTGCCGCGGATCACGGGTGACCAGGCCGGCTTTTTTCAAAGACGGGCGAAGGTCAGCGTTGAATTCCATCAACGCACGCGTGATGCCGTGACGAACTGCACCTGCCTGTCCGGCCGTGCCGCCGCCATCAACATTTACAAGTATGTCGAACTGCTCCGCAGTCTCCGTGAGACGAAGCGGTTGGCGAATGATCATTTGCAACGCTTCGTTCGGAAAGTATGTATCAAAATCGCGTTTGTTGACGACGATCTTCCCACTGCCCGGGCGAAGGTAAACACGTGCGGTCGAAGTCTTTCTGCGGCCGGTGCCGTAATACTGTATGTCTGCCATATCTTTTATCTCTATCATTTGTCGTCGACCATCTGCCGGCTACGGAATTTTCCGACAGCCTTATTAGGTCGACCGACGGTTAGATGTCTCGTGCCTCAGGTTTCTGGGCAATATGCCTATGCTCGGCGTTGGCATAAACCTTCAATTTCTTAAACATCGCACGGCCGAGCTTTGTTTTCGGCAACATGCCCTTGACCGCAAGTTCGATCACCTTTTCAGGCTTTTTCTCGAACATTTCTTTGACAGTCGTCTCGCGCAAACCACCCGGATAGAGGGTGTGGCGGTAATAGATCTTTTGATCGTCCTTGGATCCGGTAAATACGGCATCACGAGCGTTGATCACAACACAGTGATCGCCCATATCCATAAACGGCGTCCATGCCGGATTGTTCTTTCCTGACAAGATCCTTGCAACCTCAGTTGCGAGGCGACCCACAGTTTTGCCTTTCGCATCGACAACAAGCCATTTGCGATTTTCGGCCAATCCCTTTCCACTCGGAAAATAAGTACTCATAATTGCACACACTAAGAGAAAAATCCGCAAAATTGCGAACCGATAGGATATCGAAATCAATGTGTGAGGTCAAGTCGAAAGCGGCCGTTAAATCCGTGCGGCCAATTTTGTGGCTGAAAGTGTGAGGCCGATGATGGTCTTGGCATCCTCGATCAAACCGCCATCTATCATATCGAGAGCACGTGGTAGAGCGATGCGTTCGAGCTCGATGATCTCGTCGCCGTCTAGTTTCTGTTCGGTTTCGGTAAGTTCGGTTGCCAAAAAAAGATGCATTTTCTCAGTGACAAACCCCGGCGAGACATAAAACTCCGTCAACTTTTCGACTCTGCCTGCAATGACTCCGACCTCTTCCTCAAGTTCGCGGATCGCCCCAACCAAAGCGTCTTCGCCGATTTCGAGTGACCCGGCGGGCAACTCCAGCAAGAATTTACCTGCTGCGTGGCGATACTGCCTCACCAAAGCTACGGTCCCATCATCAAAGATCGGCACGATCACGGCACTTCCTTTGTGAACGACGATCTCACGTTTATATTCGATATCTCCCTCGCGAATATCGTCTACGCGAAGGTCAAAGATCTTTCCCTTATATAAGGTGGCACTGCTAAGTGTCTGGGGTAATAGCATAGTGTTCGAACTACTCTTCAGGCGGGTCGTTTGCCGCCGCTGACTGGCCGGCATCATTATCATTTGTTACCCGGCCTTTAGGTTTGCGAATAAACAGGAAATAACACGCGACTGCCATAATCGCCAAAATTACCAGATAGTTAAACTTCATATTCGGTGAACCTCTAATGTGAAACTTATTTTACAACAACTCTTGTAGAAAGTCGGGATTTTGGGGCACTGCGATTAACGAAACTCGGAACGAACTCAGTTTACAAGGTTTCTTTGAAGTCGTATCGGGCGAGCTATGCGAATCGATCGATAACACCGCCAGCATTATCTTCCGCAATCGCTGCCACACGTGGTGTTTTTTAGCCATTGATATAAACTGTTTCTATGGCGAAATATCGCATAGGTTTAGGCGTTTCGGGCGGGATCGCGGCTTATAAGGCTGTCGAGGTTTTGCGGTTGTTGCAAAAGGCAGGTTGCGATGTGTCGGTGGCAATGACGCGGCACGCGACTGAATTTGTACAACCGCTCACATTTAGGGCTTTGACCGACAAGCACGTCGTTGTCGATGATTATGCCGCCGATAATCCGGACCCGATCGCCCATATTAATTTTTCGCAAAATATCGACCTATTGCTCATCGTTCCGGCCACGGCGAATATCATTGCGAAGTTTGCGAACGGAGTGGCCGATGATTTTCTTTCATCGACGTATCTCGCGACGACAGCACCCGTATTGATCGCGCCGGCAATGAACACGACGATGTGGGAACAGCCCGCGACAAAACGGAATGTCGAGCGGTTGCGAAATGATGGCGTTCACTTTATTGAACCAATTGCGGGCGAATTGGCGTGCAAGACCGTCGGGACCGGAAAGCTTGAAGACGTTGAGAATATTGCTTACCAAACTCTTGCGATCTTAGCGTCCGACGAGCAAGGCCGCGGGGGCATTAACGCCCAAGTACGATCGATAGGGAATATGCCTCGCTCGAACGACCTTTCGGGTGAGAATATTCTCATAACGGTTGGAGGCACTCGTGAGGCGATCGACCCGGTGCGGTTTATCTCTAATCACTCATCCGGAAAGATGGGTTTTGCTGTTGCCGAGGCGGCGGCGGCACGTGGTGCTAAAGTGACGGTGGTCGCAGGGGTTACTACTGTGGAACCTCCGACAAATGTAAAGGTGATCCAAGCCGTATCGGCCGACGATATGTTTGCGGCGGTAATGGGCGAATTGGCTGCGGCGACGATCTTTGTCGGTGCGGCCGCAGTTGCAGATTACGCTCCGGCCAATGTTGCTGATGCAAAGATCAAAAAGGACGGTCGAGATTCGATGACGCTGGAACTAAGGAAAACGCCTGACATATTATCGAACGTGTCGAGAAATCGGCCTGTCGGAATGATCGTCGTAGGTTTCGCCGCCGAGACCAATGATGTCATCGGCTATGCTCGATCAAAAATGGAGAAAAAGGGACTGGATATTGTCGTCGCCAACGATATCACAAAGCCAGGTGCGGGATTTAATGCCGATACTAATATTGCCACGATCATTACCCGCAACGGTGGCGAGACGGACTTGCCTTTGATGGCGAAACGGGAAATGGCGGATAGAATATTAGACGAAGTCGCAGTTATGAGGCAAAATTGACCCGATAACTATACGGCTTATTCGAGGTCAAATTCGTCTGGTGGTTTTGGTCTCTATGATCTTTAAGCTTTGTGTTCGAAAACGTGTCAACTGATGAATTCTGACCTAAACAATCTGATTGCGGATGTAAGAGAGCAATTGTTGTATCTGCAAGAGTTGGGCGTTGAATCGTTTGACGCTGACCTACTTAAAGTAATTCCGATAAGGTCGATTCCCAGCCAAGCGGCGGTCGATCCGCATTTACCTACTCTGTCTGAGGCAGTAATGCCGCGCACCACGACCGAAAGTCCTAAACGGCCCGACGCTCGTTTTCCGGGAGTGTCACGGCTTGCATCGCTGCCATCGTTATCAAAGCGGATACAGCCGACAACGTCACCGAATATAGAAACGCCGCCCCCGATCGGAGCGACATCTGAGCCGATCGCAGAGTCAAAAAAACCGATGTCACTAACTGAAACTCTTCCAAACGATGCCAATACCGCCGCCATTCTTAAAATTCGAGCTGAGATCGGCCCCGACTGTACGCGATGTAAACTATCTGCCCTTGGCCGCAGCAAGGTCGTAAACAGCGTCGGTAACTTTAATGCTGAACTGATGTTCGTTGGCGAAGCCCCGGGTGCCGACGAGGACGAAATGGGCGAGCCATTTGTCGGGCGAGCGGGTAAATTGCTGACTGATATCATTGAAAAAGGCCTTTTGATACCGAGAAAGGACGTATTCATAGGCAATATTAATCGCTGCCGTCCACCGCAGAATCGAGCTCCTGAGCCGGACGAGACGGCCGCTTGCAAGCCTTTTCTAATCCGTGAGATCGAGGTCATTAAACCCAAAGTAATTGTGGTTCTTGGGGCGACGGCCGCTCACAACCTGCTCGAGACCAAAGTTCCTATAGGTAAACTGCGAGGGCAGTTTCACGATTATCAGGGCTGCAAGGTGATGCCAACGTTCCACCCGGCATATCTGCTACGCGATCCTCACAAAAAACGCGAGGTTTGGGAAGATATGAAGATGGTACGCGATCTTCTAAACGATGAAAAATAAATTTCTGTCTTCCTGAATCCTAATCCTTGGATCGTTCGAAGAGGGTTGATAGGAAAGGAAAACGCACACTCTGATCTCTTACATGACTTAAAGGAGCTGCGTTTGTTTTCCTGATTTGAAAAATGACGGGACTCAAAACATCGAATGAATTGAACAGGACCGGCCTGCTTGAATGTCGCGACATCACGCGGCGTTACGGCACTAGCTTCTATTTTGCTACACAATTTTTTCCCAAGGAAACGCGCGACGGTATCTACGCGGTGTACGCATTTGCACGTATCCCGGATGAGATCGTGGACGACCCGGGCACGACGACTCGTTCCGAGCGAGTTGAACGCCTCGAGGAATGGCGGCAGACGTGGCTGAGAGCAATGGGTAACGGCGGTTCGGACGACCCGATAATGGCGGCCATCGTTCACGCCTTTCAAAAATACGATATACCGATCGAAGACGGCGAAGCGTTTCTTAAGTCGATGTTTATGGACGAGGAAAAGAAGGCCTACGCCAATTACGCCGAGCTTGAGGAATATATGTACGGGTCTGCCGGGGTCATCGGCTTGATGGTCACCAGGATAGTTGGATTCTCCACGCCGAAAGCATTCCCATACGCGATCAAGCTTGGATATGCATTCCAACTCACGAATTTTTTGCGCGATATTAAAGAGGACTGGGATGAACTTGGGCGTGTCTATATGCCTGAGGACGAACTTTCCCGCTTTGGCCTCGCCGGCTCCGATCTTGGACGACGGCGTTTCGACGATCGGTTCATCGATTTTATGAAGTTCCAGATCGAACGAAACAGGCAAATCTACCGCGAAGCTCTGCCGGGTATCAAAATGCTCAACTGGCGAGGGCGTCTAGCGGTCAAGATCTCGTTTGTTCTATATCGGGCAATATTGGCCGAAATCGAACGAGCCGGATACAATGTTTATCGCGGACGCGTGCGAACGGACCTCAGAAAAAAGATAAAGTTGTCGATTCGGGCATTGGCGGGCGTTTATGAATAAAAAAGTAATCATCATCGGGTCAGGAATAGGCGGGTTGGGAACAGCCGGCCTTTTTGCTAAAAAAGGCTACGAAGTCACTGTTTTTGAGAAAAACGCAAATTTGGGTGGACGCGCCAACATATTTGAAGCAAATGGTTTCAAGTTCGATATGGGGCCGTCGTGGTATCTTGCTCCGGATATATTTGAGCACTTTTTTGAATTGATGGGTGAACGGGTCGAGGATCATCTCGATCTGGTGCGACTGACTCCTTCGTATCGGATCTTTTTTCGTGAAGGTTCAGAACAGCTTGATATTCACTCCGACATCAACATCGATGCGGCCACATTCGACGCGATCGAACCGGGTGCCGGCGACAAACTGCGAGCTTATCTAAAACAGTCCGAGTACCAATATGGTGTTGCAACACAGCATTTTATGTATAAGAACTACGACACTATTTTTGATTTCCTCAATAAACGTGTCGCGACCGAAGGTCAAAAGCTATCGGTGTTCTCAAAGATGCACACCTTTGTCTCGAAGTTTTTCAAATCGCAAAAACTGCGTCAGGTGATGGAATACACGATGGTTTTTCTCGGCACCTCGCCATATGAGGCTCCGGCTTTGTACAACCTGATGTCGCATATGGATTTCAATCAGGGCGTATTTTACCCACAAGGCGGGTTTTACGAACTGATCAAAGCGTTGGTGCGAATAGCAGAGAAGAACGGTGTCGAGTTCAAGACAAACTCAGCGGTCTCCGAGATCATCGTTGACGATGGCGTCGCCAAAGGAGTTCGGCTTGAGAGCGGCGATGTCCACAACGCAGACATAGTCATCTCGAACGCCGATATGTGGTTTACCGAGTCCAAGATGCTTAAGGCTAAAGACCGCACATTCTCAGACCGGTATTGGAAAAAACGCGTGATGGCACCGTCGGCGTTTATGATGTTTCTCGGTGTTAGCGAAAAACTGCCGGGGCTGATCCATCACGACCTTTTATTTTCGGAAGACTGGCGGAAGAATTTTGATGACATATATAAGGATCCGACGCTTCCTATGGAACCGTCGCTATATGTGTGTGCCCCAAGTGTAACTGACCCCAGCGTTGCTCCCGCCGGTAAGGAAAACCTTTTCGTGCTGGTTCCCATCGCTTCGGGCCTCGACATTTCCGAGGACCAAAAGGAGGATTATGCGGATCGCATCCTCTCGATAATGGAAAGCGAAATGGGTCTAACCAACCTTCGGGAAAAGATAGAATTCAAGCGGCTCTATACTGTCGAAGATTTTTCGGTCGATTACAATGCTTTCAAGGGGTCGGCCCTCGGCCTTGCTCACACGCTGATGCAAACGGCGATTTTCAGGCCTAAGAATTTTTCCAAGAAGGTCAAGGGGTTATACTACGTTGGAGCGGGAACAAATCCGGGCATCGGAACGCAGATATGTTTGATCAGTGCGGAACTTGCATACAAGCGAGTGCACGGCATCACGTCGGCCGGGCCTCTTGAGAACCTATAGGTTAGTGTTAGGATCCCGGATGACACGGCACGAAAAGGCACAAAAGAAATTTTTGGATGGCAACATACCAAAACAACCCGAAACCGATAAGTGCATTTACGATCGGGAAGTAGCGGTAAATGTTGAAGACACCATCGCGGTTGGAGGTCAATGACGACACGACCATCATTGTCGCGTAAATAGTTCCGCAGACTATACCGAACCATCCCAGAAACTGGAAAGCCAGAACCGTGGAGGTCAAGTAGGCAATTAGACAAAACACATGCGTGCCGGTTGAGCCAAGTACGGTCGCGATCGTCGCCAAATTGGCCTTCCGATCTGCATCAATGTCCGGAATTGCGGAGAAGGCATGCATTGCCGCTGTCCAAAGTCCGCCGGCAACAACCGCTTGCCAAGGCGGCAGGTCGCCCTTGACGAAAGCAAACGCGAAAATGCCGGGCATCACGTAGAGCACGTTAAACGCCGAGTCGAGAAACGGCACGGCCTTCGCACGAATGGGTTTAGCTGAATATAAGATCGAAAGCACTAGAAACGCGATCAGCACGTTAATTGCGACAAGCGGCACCACGATCATTCCTGCGACAAACGGCAGATTTATGATCAAGATCGCAAGCAGCACACTAGTTCGGCGTTCGGGCGTGACCAGAGCTTCATAAATCGATTTTTTGGGATTCAGCTTGTCGGTCTCATAGTCGCACAGGTCGTTTATACCGTAAACGAATAGATTTGCGGGGAGCGTGAAATACAAAGCAAAAATCGCATAATGCCAGTTCAAGAGTTCGTCGCGAGTCGCGACTCCAGCGATAAGCCCGACTAAATACGGCCCGAGCAAGTACACCCAAAATCGCGGACGGCTGACCTTTAATAGGAATGCGAAATCGGGCATAGATGGATTATAACTTCAATGATGAAAGATCTGATCATCGTCATAGGAATTTTGTGCTTTTTGGCGATCGGCGCATTCTTTATGGTCAACGTCGAGTTGCCGCCGTGGTCACACTATTTGTCGGGGCTAAACGTCGTGTTGTTTGCCGTACCGACATTTTGGGCGACGAGGCGATGGCTCGGGTGGCGTGACGCATCTCTGTTATGGATCGTTTTGGGAGTGTATGCGTTGTTGATCGAGACATCTGCGATTTACACCGGTTTTCCATACGGACATTTTGCGTACTCGGACTTACTCGGCGGAAAAATATTCGGTTTGACGCCGTGGACGGTGTTTTTGGCTTGGACGCCGCTAGTGATCGCAGCATATGCGATCGCACGATCATTCGCCGGCAATTTTATTGCCCGGATCGCAATCGTGGCGGTCGTGGGCACAATGTTTGATCTAGTTCTTGATCCGGGTGCGGTGAGACTTGGATTTTGGCAATATGCCGGCGACGGCGGATTCTATGGAGTGCCGCTGTCCAATTTTTTAGGCTGGCTGGTAAGTAGTTCGATCGCTGCAGCATTGATCGAGGTATTTCTATTACGAGTTCGGCCGATACTGAAAACCCCGGTGCAACTCGTATCTAGCGCATTTCTTATACTCTATTTTTGGACCGCGATCGCCGGATTCGGCGGTATGTTTTGGCCAACGGTGATAGGTATCACGTTGCTTGTGGGGATGGCGGTCTATTGGTTTACGTTCGGATATCGTTTCGATGAAATGCTTGTTTACGTCGAAGGTGACGGAACGCCGATTTCGACCGAGGCGAAGTCATTGGTGCATCACGGGGCGACGAAGCTGCATCTGGCATTCTCGATATTCCTGTTTAACAAACGCGGCGAGTTACTTCTGCAACAAAGAGCATTAACGAAAAAAACCTGGCCCGGAGTTTGGTCCAACACCTGCTGTGGACACGTGATGCTCCACGAGAAATCGGCGTCAGCCGCCCGAAGAAGGCTCAAGTTTGAATTAGGTATGAGCGGCATTGAACTGTATGAGATCCTGCCCGATTTTCGATATCGAGCCGAGAAGGACGGCGTTGTCGAAAACGAGATATGTCCGGTCTTTATAGGCTTTACCGATAAGGCTCCGTTTCCTAATCCGGATGAAGTTGAGGCGACAAAGTACCTCGAGTGGAGTGAGTTTCTAAGTTTAGCGAGCGATCCGTCCGGCGGCATCTCGCCGTGGGCACGCGACGAAGCGGAATTGCTTGAGAAGAACGCTCAGTTCAGGTCGCAATTCTCTGCATACACTATTTCGAAGTCGACCCAACAGCACGACGATTATGCTAATCTCTGAGTGTCTCAATCCGACCTTACGGTGACATATCTATGAAAAAAGTCCTATTGGTATTACTTATTGTCGCGATCGTCTTACCGCTCACAGCACTGGGACAAAAAAACAGCTTCGGTGAGATCAAGCAACTTCAATCCCCGCAAGACCCAAGGCTCGGTTTCATTATTCACGGCGGTGCGGGCGTGATCTCAAAAGCCGCGATGACGCCGGAAACGGAGAAGCAGTTTCGGGCGAAACTCGAGGAGTCGCTAATTGCCGGGTACAAGGCTCTGCAGGCCGGTCGATCGAGTCTCGACGCAGTCGAAATAGCGATCAGAATCTTGGAGGATTCGCCGCTGTTTAATGCCGGAAAGGGAGCGGTATTTACAAATGACGGCAAAAATGAACTTGACGCTTCGATAATGTACGGCAAAAACCTTGCTGCAGGCTCGGCGGCCGGGCTTCGTCATATTAAAAATCCGATCACACTTGCGCGAGCCATAATGGAAAAAAGTGAACATGTGATGATGGTTGGAGATGGTGCGGAAAAGTTCGCAAAAGAGCAGAAGGTCGAATTCGCAGACGAAAAGTATTTTTGGACACAGCACCGTTGGGATGCCTTGCAAATTGTCCTAAAGGAAGAAAAAACAAAAATTGAAAAGTCGAAATTGAAGAGCCAGAATTGTGCAAATCACGATTGTGCACAAAGCCCTGACCTAGGAACACGATCGGTGTCTGCGTCCGGGGAGTCGCAGAATCGATTCGGTACAGTTGGCGCCGTTGCTCTGGATCGATTCGGAGATCTGGCCGCCGGCACTTCCACTGGTGGTATGACCAATAAGAAATACGGCCGAGTCGGCGACGCACCGATCATCGGAGCCGGTACCTATGCTAATAACGATTCTTGTGCTGTCTCGGCGACCGGTTGGGGTGAGTATTTCATCAGGCTCGGCGTCGCTCGTGACATAGCCGCGTTGATGGAATACCGTGCAATGCCGATTCAAAACGCAGCAGATCTGGTTATCAAACAAAAATTGCAAAAGCTTGGCGGCGACGGCGGCATCATAGCTATGGACAAGTTCGGCAATATGGCCATTTCGTTCAACTCCGAGGGTATGTACCGAGCGTATATAGGGGCAGACGGCAAACCGGTCGTTGAGATCTACTAGAGTCGGTCGCTAACGAAATACGCCGTTGTCGAAGCCGTTCAAAATGCGACCGCGTGCGAGGCCCGGGTGTCAGCGGCTACGAAGATTTATGCTTACAGCTGAGATAATTGCGATCGGGTCAGAACTCCTGACACCGACTAAAACAGATACAAATAGCCTTTGGTTGACAGAAAAACTCGATGATATCGGAATCGAAGTTAAACTCAAGACCATCGTAGGAGATGATCGCTTACGCCTCGAGGAGGCCATAAGTGATGCTCTAAAGCGCTCAAATGTGGTGATCACGACCGGTGGTTTAGGTCCAACGGCCGATGATATTACCAGACAATGCACGGCCGCGGCGATCGGACGCGATCTGGTCTATCGTGATGATCTTGAAGTGCATTTGCGCGAGCGTTTCAGATCTTGGGGCCGTGAGATGCCGGAGATCAATAAGCGACAGGCATTTATCTTCGAAGGTGCTGAGATCCTGCCCAATCCGAACGGGTCGGCGGTAGGTATGCTCGCTGAGATCGATGGCAAATTCCTTATTGTGCTACCCGGACCGCCGCGTGAGAATCAACCGATGTTTCTTGATCACGTACTTGGTCGCCTGAAGGCAATGGCCGGCGAAGGTTTTGTAAAGCGGCGGGTCTTGAGTGTCTCCGGGCTTGGCGAATCCGCCGTGGATGAGATCGCTGCACCGATCTACGGAGCATTTCCGGATGTGCAAACTTCGATACTTTTCAATAAGAGCGAGGTTCAGATACATATTGCTGCCCGATCGGAAATCGAAATTGTGGCGAGCACAAGCTGCGACAAACTCGCGGACGAATTGATACGGGCGATCGGTAAGGCGGTGTTTGCGACCCACGGAGAGACGATGGAAGCGATAGTCGGGGAGCATTTAAGGCGACGGGGTGAAACGATCGCAGTTGCCGAAAGTTGTACCGGCGGTTTGATCGCTCGCCGTATTACGGAGGTGCCCGGTTCGTCAGCTTACTTTCTTGAAGGCGCGGTGACGTACTCAAATGCCGCGAAAATCCGTACGCTCGGCGTTTCACCTACATTGCTTGAAACACACGGTGCGGTTAGTTCGCAATGTGCCGAGGCAATGGCAAAAGGTATGCGTGATTACGCAAGCTCGGATCACGCAGTTTCGGTTACGGGTATTGCGGGGCCTGACGGCGGCACCGAAGACAAGCCGGTTGGAACGGTATTTATTGGATACTCAGGTGTGAAAGGAACTAAATCTATCAGATTGCATCTGCCGGGTGACCGATATCTGATCCGCTGGCGAACAAGTCAGGCGGCTCTCGATTACGTTAGGCGACAAGTGATGTAGACAAGAGTTCGTGTTAAACTACCTGAATATATGTTGAAGCGGATCTGGAAACCAGTTAAAGATCTCGGCCATCTCGGACCGATGGCACTGGTGACCACCTTTCTGCCTTTCATTGGAAGTTTGCTGCTTATTACGTTCCTCGAACCGGTGGGTCAATGGATGCGTGACAATTGGGGTAGCGGCGCGGTGATTTACCTGTTCGGGACATTATTGTTGTGCGGACTCGCTCTACTTCCAACTAATGTCGTCGGCATTCTTGGGGGATGGGCTTTCAGCTTTGAACTTGGCCTATTTGTTTTAATGCTCGCCGTAGTTGGGTCCGCACTGATCTCATTCAAACTAAATTCACATATTAGCGGTGATCGGTTGTCCGATGTGGCCGGCAAGCATCCGCGCACAGATGCAATATATCGATCACTTTTAGGTGAAACGTTTTGGAAAACGACTCTAATAATTTTTTTCATACGGTTATCGGTCATAATGCCGTTCGGTTTTACCAATTTTTTAATGGCATCGGCGAAGGTTCCGCTTAGGTCGTTCCTAGTCGGTACTGCGGCCGGAATGCTCCCTCGGTCGACGGCAATGGTTCTGATCGGTGCCGGCCTGTCCGAACTTACGCTCGAAAATACTGGTGATACCTATTTAATGATCATGGGAATTGCGGCAACGATCTTTTCGGCGGTAATGATCGCTATCTTCAGCCGAAAGGCACTTGAGCGTCTGACCGGTGAGAGCATACCGGATACGTCGAATTAATGTTGTCTGTCGGAATTTGACATCCCTACCCGAAGCCGCCAAAAAAGTCTTTTACCATTGCATTTTGTGCCATTTAGAATGAAAATTACGGGAACGAATGCGGTGTCGAAAGTGCCGTATCTTATTGCAACTTTCAATGAATTTGGTCGTGTATACAGTTCGTGGGACCAGTCTGTTACTGGTTTTCGTGAAACTTCGAACCCAGAATAAAAAAAGACGATTATGAAAAGATCGAACTACCTTCACACATTTCTCAGTCTATTCCTGATCATCGCCACCATCTCGCCTGTCGCGGCACTGGGGCTTGGCGATGGCAAAAAGCACTTTAAGGTGGGAATGCGGCACGAGGCCGCTGAGGAATGGGACAAGGCGAGCGAAGAGTTTGCAATTGCGGTTTCTGAGAATCCAAAGAATCCGGAATATCGACTGCACCTTACCCGGGCACTATTTAACGCCTCGCAACAGTACATTAAAAAAGGCACATTGGCGTCGAAGGAAAAGGACTACGAGAACGCATATATTTCCTTTCGTAAGGCTTACGCATTCGATCCAACCAACGAACTGGCTAAATCTGAGATGGACCGAATGGTTCGACTTCAGAAAGAGGTGTTAGACGGTAAATCCGACAAGAGAAACGCTGACGGCAGCGTGAAAGTCGTGCCGACCGCGTTCAAGTCGGATAACGCACAGCAAATGCCGCAAAAGCTCGAGAAGCTTCGAGACCTCCCATTTCCGGCAGGCGTCGACCTTCAGTTTATTATCAAGGAACTCGCTCGAGACCTTGATCTGAATGTGCTCTTTGACACCGAATCATTTCGGACGCCTAATCGAAAAGTAAATATCGAACTTAAGAACGTCACGGCCGCACGTGCACTCGATTATATATTCCTGCAGGAAGGACTTTTCTTCCAAAAAGTCGGTCCGCGGACCATCATCGTGGCGTTGCAGACACAGCGCCAGAAGTTTCAACAACTTGTCCTCCGCACCTTCTATTTGCAGAATGCGGCCCCTAAGGATATTGCGAAGGTTGTACAGACAGCTATCCCCGCACAGCCCGGACGAACACAAACGATCGTTTTAACGGACGATGCTACAAACAGCGTCACGATCCGCGATACCGAAGAAAATATCAAACTCATTGGCAAGCTTATCTCGTCGCTCGATAAAGACCGTGCAGAGGTCGTGATGGATGTGTCGATATATGAGGTCAACAAAAGCGATCTTTTGCAGTTTGGCAATCAACTCGGTTCAACCGGGCAAAACGGTACGTTGCTAAACATCGGCGGTGTCGGAATCCCCAATATCAATTTAGGTTCGTCGGGACCGATCACGACCGGCATGGGCATTCCTAATCTAGCGAGCCTCGGATTTGCTCTCGGGTTGCCGGTCAGTAATATTACCGCCTTGCAGTCAAAGGCGAACACGAAACTCATTGCTTCAACGCAGATCCACGCTTTTAACAACGAGGACTCGTCGGCCCGGATTGGGCAACGTGTTCCCGTCCAGACAGCTCAGATCTCCAACGGAAACTTTAACAGCGGAGCGAATAACACTAATAACAACAACGGATTTCTATCAAATGTCATCAACTATGAACAGGTTGGACTGACCCTAAAATTCAAACCGTTGGTTTTTCCAAATCAGGATGTGCAGGTTGCGATGGAGATCGAATCGAAGGACGTTGCGGGAGCATCGTCGCTGACGCCGACCTTTACTGAACGAACGATCAAGGGAACTGCTCGTGTGCAAAATAATAAAACTCTTTTGCTTGCAAGCGTAGCTCAAGGCGTTGAAACGAAAAGCCGTTCGGGGCTACCGCTGATCGGCCTGATCCCGATCATTGGCCGATTGTTTACAGCTCCGGTAAATGACAATCGTCAGGTCGATATTGTAATTGCGGTCACGCCGCGAGTGATAAGAGCTCCGGCTATTTTGCCGGAGGACGAGATCGAACGCCCCACCGGCAGTCTTGCGGTGCCGACGTCAAATTCGCTCGAAGCGATGATCATCGACGAAGAACGCGAAGAAATGCTGGCATTAGCTCGGAAAACGCCATCCAATGTCACCGTACAACTGCCCGACCAACCTGCCGACGCCCCCACATACGTGCGGGCAGATGCGAGTCAGGGAACTGCGGTTGCCAAAAGTGATCCTGCTATCCCGTCGCTTGTTCCGATCGATTCGAGCGTTAAGTCTCTGCAATTGACCCGGACATCAAATATTGTAGATCCGGGCACAGTGATCGGTGAAACAGTAGCCGCACCTGCTGCCGATCTTGCGTTGACCGGCGAATTCAGGCAGATGAAAACCGGTGAGCGTGCCAAATTCGCGATCTCAATGACCGGGACTTCGTCATTTCGGTCGGCCGTGCTTGGCTTGCAGTTTGATCAGTCAAAGTTGGCGGTGCGTGCGGTTACACTCGGTGATGTTTTTGGCGCGGCTGAAAACACACCTGCGATGCCGTTTCTGAATCAAAACGGAAAGATGTTTATTTCACTTACTGCGAAAGAAGGCATTCAGACTCTCGCCGCCGGCACGCTTGTCGTCTTCGAGGTAGAAGCACTTGCCGACGGCGAACCGACGATCGCGTTTGTCACGGACGTTCTTAATTTGATGACGACAGACGGTAAGAACTTTGCGATCAAGGTAAATTGAATACTATGCACCGACGCACGGCGACAATTGATAAGAGTATCGCGGGCTATAGTCTGCTTGAACTCGTTTCGACGCTTGCCGTGTTAGCGATCTTGGTAATGGGTACGATCCCGATGGCTCAAAACGGGGTTAAGCGCCAAAAGGAATTGCGACTCCGTGAATCTCTAAGGATGATGCGGAACGCAATTGACGAGTTTAAGCGTGACAGTATGGGTGCGTGCCCTCAGGGAGCTGTGACCAGCGGAAATCCGACGATTGCAGCACAGGGTGGAAATATACCGACTGACCCGCGCAGTCGTGTCGTTATCGATGATTGCAAGATATTTGAAACCGATAATCCGGATCGTTACCCGCCGACGATCGAAACGTTGGTGGACGGCGTAAAGGTAAAGGCCAGGGGAGCAAACGTAACTGCCGGCAGCGGTATTTCCGGTGACAGTAAACAGGCAACTGAGCTGAACGAAATAAAAGAGCTCAACAAGGTCTATCTGCGCGAGCTGCCCGTCGACCCGATGACGGGAAAGGCAGATTGGAAATTTAGATCATCGTATCAGGACAAGGACTCAGACAATTGGGATGAAGTTAACGTATTTGATGTACGCTCATCGTCTGACGACGAAGCAATGAACGGCGAGAAGTATAGCGAGTGGTGAGTTGCTCAAACCAAAATAGGAAATCGCAGGTGAACATTAGAAATCTCAGTAAATGGACGGTCGTAGGCCAGCACCGCCGATCATCAAATAGGCAGGGTGGTTTTTCTTTGCTCGAATTGATGATCGCGATGTTCATTATGATCATCCTTCTATCTGTTGCGATTCCGACATATCAAAGGAGCGTGCAACAGGCTAGAGAAACGGTACTCAAAGAGAATCTATGGCAGATGCGCCGAGCCATTGACCAATTTTCGGCCGACAAAGGAAAATTGCCGAAAACGATCGATGAACTCGTCGAGGCAAAATATCTTCGTGAAAAGCCGCTTGATCCGATCTTGGAAAAGCCGGAGTGGGACGAGGTGCAGGGCGAGGATACCAACACGCCGGACGGCGGATCCGGCCTGAAAGACATCAGAAGTATAGCCGAGGGAGAGGATTCGGAAGGTATCGCCTACAATAAGTATTAAAAATGCTCTTTTCACTTACGCAACCCAATTTTCCCAATGCTGCGATAGGTATCGAATGTCACAGCGTGTCCGCGATCGCTCTCACAAAGCACGGCCGATCGTCATATTCGGTGAAGCAGGCGGCCACGATCGGACTGGCCAACGGCGTGATCGACCCGAGTTTCTTGGAAATAAATATAACTGATCCACACGAGTTTAGAGCCAGTCTCGAAGCGGCGGTTCAGGCTTCGGGATTGTTGAACCAAAAGCGTTGGTCAATAGCTCTGCCGAGCAATTCGGCTCGCTCGGCAATACTTACACTCGACGCCGAACCGGTTGCAAAGCAAGAAACGGAAGAAATACTTGACTGGAAAGCTGAGCAGACATTTGGTGCCCCCGCCGCACAACTGAGAATCGCTCGTCAAAAGATTTCGCCGAACAGGGAAGGACGACCGCGATATTTTGCCACGGCTATCGCTTTAGGTGTCATCGATGAGTATGAGACTCTATTTGAGAGTATGGGTTGGAAGGCCGGGTTGATATTGCCTCGTGCGGTCGGTGAAGCAAATTGGCTTTTGGACCGTGCCGGCAAGGCAGATTCGCTGCTGATCAGCGAGCAATCGGATGGTTTCACTGCACTATTGCTGCGCGGCGATGAACCGTCGGTCGTTAGGACGGTCACGTGTTTACCGGCTGAGATCGATGATGAGGTATTTCGACTTTTGATGTTTTACAACGACCGGTTCGGTGCCAATGTGAATGAAGGCTACCTGGACCGGGTCCTGCTTATCGGCCGTGACCTTGTGCCGGAGCGGATTACTAAGATCGCTGCCGAGGCTTTGGGAAGGTCATTAGTTATGCTTCGGCCTGAGGACGTTGGCCTTTCGTTTCCCGAATCTAGTTTCAATTTTGACGAGATCGCCGCACCGGCAGCCCTCGCGGCGCTTGCCTGATCATTAGCTGTTGCATTTGTGGTCTGAAACAAATTCGACGAGAATACCGTATTGGTTCCAAATCGATGTCTATCCAAGCAATAACCTTAGGAGATATCCGAAGTATGACGGACGGCGAGTTGATCGTAAATGCCGTCTCGGGCCGCACTGACGGTTTCGAGGAACTGGTCCGACGCTATCAGCGACCGATCACCAGCTATGTTTTCCGAATGCTTGGTGATTATGAATCGTCGCTGGACGTCACACAGGAAGTTTTCATCAAGGTATACAATTCGCTTTCTAAATATAGTTCCGAGTACAAATTTTCGACTTGGCTGTACCGCATTGCCCACAACGCTGCAATTGACCATATGCGGCGAAATTCGATAACAGCAATGAGTATCGAATCGGAAAATGCTGATGGCACTTTTCAATTTCAGATCGAAAGCGGCCGCCCGTCACCGGAACAAGACCACGAACGGAGCGAGTGGCGCGATGAGATCGACGCAGTAGTCAAGTGCCTACCGCCGGGATACCGTGACTTGATAGTTCTCCGACATTCGCGGGACCTATCGTACGATGAGATCGCCGAGGTGACCGGACTTCCGCTTGGAACGGTTAAGAATAGGCTCTTTCGTGCGCGCGAGATGATGAGGCAGATGTTTGTCGAACGCGGGGTTAAGGGGATATAGGATATGAATTACGAAATGCAATTCCGGCCACCGATGGCTCTCCAGACGCCTGAGCAAAAGCAAATGGGAATGTGGCTGCATCTTTCGCAGTTGGCAAATATTATTTTGTTCCCGGTCGGGATCATTGTGCCGATCGTATTGTGGCAGACGCAAAAGGATAAGATGCCTGCTCTCGATGCTCACGGGAAGATGGTGGCCAACTGGATGATCTCATCGGTGATATACGCCGTTGTCAGCATTGTCCTGATGTTCGTGTTGATCGGATTTCTGACTATGCTGGCGGTATGCGTAATGGGCGTTGTTTTTCCGATCATTGGTGCAATGAAAGCGAATAGCGGCGAACTTTGGGAATATCCGCTGGCAATTAAATTCTTGAAGTAAATTACATAGGAATCATTTGTTGATGCCTCAGTTGAACGTATATAGTCATACGGTATGCCCGACGATAGAGATCACATCTTATATTGACGGCGAACTGACCGCTGAGCGTGAACTCGCACTTGAAACGCACATTGTGGGTTGTTATGAGTGTGCCGAAGAATTGCGATTGCAGAGACAGTTCCTGTGTTCGCTGAATTCTTCGATGGTCGGTGAATTTGATGTCGAACTTCCCGCGAATTTTACAGAGAGGCTGGTAACGAACGCGGAAAGCTCCGTAAACGGGCTAAGAAGGTCAAACGAGCTTTATAGTGCTGCCTTTGTGTGCGTTGCGTTGATGGCGTTTGTCCTGTTCGCTTTAGGGTCGGATGCCAATCTGATCTTCGGCCAGTTGGTCAACGCGGCCGAAAAGATAACTGCGGTTGGAAACTTTGTCGGTCACATCGCGTATTCATTACTGGTAGGGTTTGGCGTTATTTTACGAACCGTAAGCGGACAAATACAATTGCCCGCAGCATTGATGTTAGTTCTGGGAATGGTCGTGGCCCTGTCCGTATTTATTTCAAGATCCAAGTCACGGGTACCGCGTACATAGCAATTCCAACAAAGTGAAGTTTACGAACTATACAAACATCCGATCACACTGCACGGTGACGGCCACGATCACCGTGTTCTGGCTGATCATCGTGCTGTTTGCGGGTGTTCAATGCGCGAAAGCCACGCCTGCTATATCGTTATCGGAAGACGAAAAGACAGTTATCGTCGAAGATGCGCCGGAAATGGAGGTTGTAGCGATCGGGAAGTCGGTCGAAGTTCGCAAAAGTGCAAAGGGAGTTTTTTCATTTGGTGGCGACGTTATTGTAAGTGGACGTGTTGAAGGTGATGTGGCGACTATCGGCGGTTCAGTGATCCAAAAGGAGAACGGATATATCGGTGGTGACGTGATCGTTTTTGGCGGTTCATATAAACCGGATAGTCCCAATGCACTTCGTGTATCCGGCAAGGAGACTGTGATCTTTGGCGTGTGGGAAGAGGAGCTCCGCGACCTCGCACAAAATCCTATGCAAATTCTGACTCCCGCTATCACGTGGTCATTTGTCGCACAGCGTGTCTTACTGGCTCTATTTTGGTTTGCGATTTCGATGGTGATGATGACAATTGCTCCCGGGGCTGTTGGCCGGGCAGTCGCTAGGATTCGGCTTTCGACCCTGAAGATAAGTGCAATTGGATCGGTGGTGTTCATCGGTACTATGATAGCGATCGTTGGGAGTCTCAGCGTGCTTCCGGATTTCCTGAGTGCAACACTCGGATTGATGGGTCTTGTTATGATCCTATTGGGATACGTTTTCGGCAGAGTTGCCTTGCAGGTAACAGTTGGAAAGCTAATTCAAAAGCGATTTCTATCCGATGCCAACCGTTCAGAAACGCTTGCCACGCTCATTGGTGTGGGCGTTTGGACCTTCCTACTGTCCGTACCATATCTTTGGGTAATAGCTCTCTTCTCGGTATTTGCGTTCGGCATTGGCCTCGTTTTAACCGCCCGTACTTCCAACGTCTGGCAAAAAGCGTAAGCTGATTGTTTGCAGACTTTTACATTTCTTTACAAATAGACTCGAACCTTCCTGATAAAATAAACGTCATAACATCTGATACTGGCAATTATACGAATTGTTTAGTCGTGACCAGATCAGAATAATTTTTGCAAAATTTACAATGAAAAAGCTATTCATCATATTTACGCTTATATTTAGTTCGGCATCCGCCATATGGGCACAGTCGACATCGATCAAGCCGTCTGTCATTAGCGGCGATGTAGTGGCAATCACCGCCGAAAAGATTACGATCAGCTCGAAAACCGGCAACGTCGATGGAATTCTAACGGCCAAGACGGAGTATAAGAAGGTTGATCCGGCGAAACCCGATCTGGCGTCAGCACTTCCGGCGTCTACTGCAGACATTGCGGTCGGCGACAGAGTAATGGCGACCGGCGTTTTGGCGGCGGACGGTAAATCGTTTCCGGCACGTTCGGTATATTTAATGTCAAAATCGGCGATCGCGCAACAACACGCTTTAGAGGCGGACCTATGGCGGACCCGCGGTATCGCAGGAAAGGTGACATCTGTCAATAATCAGACAAATCAGATAACTGTCGAGGTCCGGGGACTGATGGGATCGACGTCAACGGTGGTCACGCCCAAGGGTGATGCTAAATTCAAACGATATGCTCCCAATTCGATTCGGTTTGACGAAGCGGTCGATGGTTCGATCGGTGACGTTAAGCAGGGCGATATGATAAGGGCATTGGGAGATAAGAGTTCGGACGGTTCTAGTTTTTCGGCGGAGCAGATAGTCACGGGAGCATTCCAGACAATTGCCGGAACGATAAAGTCGATCGACACGGATAAAAATGAGATTGTCATAACCAACTTACAAACGAAAAAGGACGTCACGATTGCGTTAGGCTCGACGTCTTTAATGAAGAAATTTCCAGCCGAAATGGCCGAACGATTGGCTGGCGGCCAAACGAATGGCGCCGGCGGAATACGACCTCCTGGACAAGGCGGAGTTCAAGGCCGCCCGGAAGGAAAGCCACAAGCAAATGATGGCGTCGCCGGACAAGCACGCCCGGGAATGGGTGGAGGACGCGGCGGCGGCGGGGGTATCGACGATATGCTCGACCGATTTCCAAATATTACGGCGGCGGACCTCAAAGCAGGAGATATGATCGCGATCTCGAGTACTAAAAACGGCGACTCAACGAGAGTAAGTGCGATTAAGTTATTAGCGGGAGTCGAGCCGTTTATAAGGAGCGCCCAGGCACAGTCGGGTGGCGGTCGCGGTGGCCGGAGTGTGGACGGTGGATTTTCGATCCCGGGTCTAGACGGCATTGGCTTACCCTAAATAGAGATTTAATTTCCGGACACCGGGTTTTAACCTGAACGGAAAGACATATACACGTAGCTTTATACAATAATAATCATGAAAGTCATTAAAAATATCATATTTACTGGACTGATAGTCGCAATGGCGGCGATCGTCTCATTAGCTCAGACTACAGGTAGCATCGGCGGGTCAGTCACTGATTCGCTGGGTGCTGTCGTGGTCGGTGCCACGGTCACGGCTATTTCGCCCACCGGCACTCAAAAATCGATCATTACTAACGCTCGGGGCGAATACAACTTTACCGGTTTGACGGCGGGCAAATACACCGTTAAGGCGATCGCACCGAAATTCGCACTTTATGAAAATACGGAAGTGGATGTTGTGGCCGGCGAGAAGTTCGATCTTTTTGTCGTCTTGACCGTGTCCGGCGTCGAAGAAACGGTCGATGTTTCTAATAACGAAGCTGTTTCTAATGAAGCGGATAATAATGCAGACGCAACCGTGCTCAAGGGCAAAGATCTTGACTCGTTGCCGGACGATCCCGACGAATTGCAAGCAGCACTGCAGGCACTTGCGGGACCGTCAGCCGGTCCGAATGGCGGTCAGATCTATATTGACGGATTTACGGGCGGCCAATTACCGCCAAAAGAATCGATCAGGGAAATACGGATCAATCAAAATCCGTTTTCGGCCGAATTTGATCGACCTGGATTTGGGCGGATCGAGATCTTGACCAAACCGGGTTCAGACAAATTTAGAGGATCGGTCAATGGCAACTTTAACGACGAGAGTCTTAATTCACGCAACCCTTTTGCAGCAAACAAGGCGCCGAGCCAATTGCGGTCATTTGGCGGAAATTTGTCAGGCCCGATCAAAAAGGGCAAATCGTCATTCTTTCTCGATGTATCGAATCGTGACGTCGATAATAACGCGATCATAAATGCAGTGGTTCTCGATTCGGCCTTCAATCCGGTCAATTTCAGTCAGGATCTTACGATTCCCAGTCGACGATTTTCGATCGGTCCGCGTGTGGACTTTGCCATCAACGACAAGAATACTTTGGTTGCTCGTTATAGTTTTGACCGATCGACAAATAAGAACCAGGGAATCGGCGACACATCACTTCCATCCAGAGCATATGACACGACAGGTTTTGGTCACGAACTGCGATTGACCGAGACGGCGATCCTCAATGCTAAAACTGTAAACGAAACGCGGTTCCAGTATTCTTTCGATAAGCGTTCGCAAAATGGTGATAATTCAATTCCGACTGTTAGTGTTGCTGCTGCGTTTACGGGTGGCGGTGCTCAAATTGGTTCAAGTGCTAATACTAGAAACGCGTGGGAATTGAGCAATAACACTACAACATCCTTTGGTAAGAATTCCCAACACTCGGTCAAATTCGGAGTTCGGCTTCGCAATACTAGTATTAACGACCGATCCGAGAATAACTATGGTGGAACGTACGTGTTTCCTGGTTTCTTTGGTGCAGACCCGTACGATCTGAACAGTGACGGCATTGTTTCACCACTCGAACAATATCGAGCTAGAGTGCTTGGAGCGGTCGGCACACAGTACGACCCGACGCAATTCTCAATTACGACAGGTGACCCGTTGGCTAAGGTTTCGCGTTTTGATGCGGGGCTGTTCGTGACCGATGACTGGCGAATTTCACCCTCGTTGCTATTCAGTTTTGGTCTTCGATACGAAAATCAAACAAACATTAATGACTCGAAGAACTTTGCCCCTAGAATAGGTTTAGCGTGGTCGCCCGGAGCGGGCGGAGCTAAACCGCCGAAAACAGTATTTCGCTTGGGTGCAGGAGTATTCTATGAGCGATTCAGCGAGAATTTGACTCTACAGGCAGAGCGATTTAATGGCACACGGCAATTGAATCTGATCGTGAGTGCTAACGATCCTGATCCGATTCGTCGGGCTGCTGCTCTGGCTCTGCTTTCGCAGCCTCTGTTTACCACGGCCGGCGTGACCAATTCGCCGACGGCAGCGCAGATCTTGGCCGCATTGCCCCAGTCAAATACGATCCGTACGATCGACAGTGGACTTAGCGTCCCGTACACGATGCAGGCAACGCTAGGTATTGAACGTCAGTTGCCTTTCAAGACTTCACTTGGAGCATTCTTTATAACATCGAGGACGATACATCAGCTTCGGATCCGGAATATAAACGCACCGATCTGCCCACTGCAGATAAACTGTGCAAATGCTCCTCGACCGCAGCCGGGTCTCGGTAATATATATGAATACGAGGCTAGTGGCATAAATAATCAAAATCAGTTGATAATGAATTTCCGAAGTGCGATCTCGCCGAGAATATCATTATTTGGAAACTATCGACTTGGGTTTGCAAATAGTGACACCGATGGCTCGGGGAGCTTTCCGGCGTACAGCTACGACTTTACCGGTGAATATGGGAGAGCGGCGTTTGACGTGCGACACAACTTCGTAATTGGGGGCAACATAACGCTTCCTTGGCAGATCTCCCTGAATCCTTTTATTACGGCGAGTTCGGGACGTCCGTTCAACATAACGCGTGGCGTTGATCTCAACGGCGATTCACTGTTTACCGAACGTCCGACTTACGGGGAATTGGGGGCAAGATGCTCGGAACTTCAGATCACCGCATCATACTGTAATGTTGCCGGCAATGATCCTAATCTGATCATTCCCCGAAACTATGGCGAGGGTTCGAGCTATTTCAGCGTCAACCTTCGCGTCGGTAAAACCTTCGGCTTTGGCGGTAAGTCAGCTGCATCGACCGCGGCAGCAGGTGGAAACCGTGGTGGCGGTGCCACAGGTGGACCTCCGGCCGGAGTAATGATGGGTGGAGGCGGCCGAGGTATGGGCGGCGGAATGGGCGGAATGTTCGGTGGCGGCGATGGCCGGAAGCCGTACAATCTCAACCTGAGCGTCAATTTCAATAACTTGTTAAATAATGTAAACTTTAACACGCCAGTTGGCAGCCTGAGTTCGGGCCGATTTGGGCAGTCGACGAATATCGCCGGCGGTTACGGTGGCTTTGGTGGCGGTGGCGGAACGGCCAACCGCCGAATCGAGCTCCAGGCACGTTTTAGCTGGTAAACCGATAGCCTGGCTAGTTTTTGAAGAAGAGAGGCAAATGCGTCAAAGTGTTTGCCTCTCTTTCGCCATCATTACATTGGTAATAGGACCGAAATTAAAAGTATGAAGTACACGATCATTTTTGTTTTCTTAGTGGCTTGCTCAACTACCTTATTTGGGCAACAGCCCGACTCCGACAAGACTGCATTGT
Organism: Chloracidobacterium sp.; assembly: GCA_016720705.1. Classification (NCBI taxonomy): domain Bacteria; kingdom Pseudomonadati; phylum Acidobacteriota; class Blastocatellia; order Chloracidobacteriales; family Chloracidobacteriaceae; genus Chloracidobacterium; species Chloracidobacterium sp. Next base: position 584,603 of record JADKKB010000005.1, read on the forward strand.
CGGCGGTGGTTGTACCGGCGAGCGAAGAGGTAGCCGCAATGAATTTTGCGAAGTCTGCCGTTGCGGCCCACGGGGGTGAAAAACTTAGGGCGATGAAGTCACTTGTCGTCAGAGGTTCGCTTGATCTGAACGTTTTTAACCAGGCAACGCCGGCTACATTTGTTACCGCTATCTCGGGCGACAAATATTCGTTCATCATCAACAGCCCTCTACAGCCGCTGAAACAGGTATTTAACGGCACGGATACATATTCGTCGATTCAAGGATTTTCACTTCCCCCCGTTACGAGTCTCGGTTTTCCGGTATTACAACACATCGGCGACAAAGGATATGTCGTGTCGCCACTAGCAGGGGACAAGAAGAAGAAAAATGGCTTTAGAGTGACGACTCCGGAAGGATATTACACGGATTTCTTTCTAGATGAAAAAAATAGTCAGTTAAAAGGCTATGAGTCGAGCTATGAATTTCAAGGAAGATTGATCACCACGTCGGTTGAAATAGATAAGTCACTGTTGGTTGACGGTGTGTTGGTTCCGGAGAAATACTCGCAGAGATTTGATCTTGGCCAAATGACCGCCTATGCGGCGTTTAAGGCGAAACAGATCCTGGTAAATTCGAAGTTGGACGACGATGTTTTTGCGTTGGAAAAATAAGGAAACGCTATAAGGCGAACCGACTTGTCTTCCACCAGTCTATGGTTCGCCGCAGTCCTTCCTCAAGTCCCACCAACTCCTGATACCCGAGCCATTCAACGGCTCGAAGATTATCGGCCTGCGAATGTTTGACATCGCCTGTGCGCCCAAACCTATACTCCGCCGTTACATTAGGATTGTCCGTGATCGTTTTCAGGACGTCCAACAAATGGTTTAATGTAATGCGGTCGCCATTCGCAACGTTCAACGTTCGTCCGATACCGTCTGTCGCCTGACTTGCACGAATATTTGCATCCACAACATTTGCGACATAAGTAAAATCACGGGATTGTTCACCGTCGCCAAATATCACGGGCGTGGTTCCGCTCATCAAACAGTCGATAAAACGTGAAATAACGCCCGAGTACATTGATGAGGGATTTTGCCGCGGTCCGAAAACATTGAAGTATCGCAATGCCAAAGTCTCGAGTCCGTACACATTGTTAAATGATCGGCAATAAAGTTCGCCCGTGAGTTTTGCAACAGCATATGGCGAAAGCGGGTCGGGAGCCATAGTTTCCACCTTCGGCAATGTAGGTTGATCGCCGTAGGCTGAACTCGATGCAGCGTAAATGAAACGCTTAACGCCATTTTCCTTCGACGCTAAAAGCATATTAAATGTGCCGTCCACACACACACGATGCGTTTCTGCCGGGTTCTCGACCGATCTAGGGACGCTCGGCAATGCAGCCTGATGATAAACGATCTCAACGCCTTCTATCGCCTTGTTGACCAATTGGCTGTTGTTAATGTCACCTTGGACGAAATCAAAATCGCCGGCAATCTCATCAAGGTTCTCACGGCTGCCGGTCGAAAGGTCGTCGATGATAGTTACCTTGGCCCCCTGACGGATCAATTCGTCCACAAGGTTTGAACCAATAAAACCAGCACCGCCGGTGACCAATACTTTAGATGTTAAAGACATTTATATTACACGGCTGCCGACTTGCGACATCGGACCACAATCTTATCGGCCAACGCCGACATATTCAAAGCCCATTTCACGCATTTCCTTTGGCTCGTAAATATTGCGAAGGTCTGCGATCTTCGGTTCGACCAAAAGTGACTTCACGCGTTCCAGGTCGAGCGCCCGAAATTGATTCCATTCGGTAACTATCACCATCGCATCGGCTCCGGCAATAGCATCATATTCATCATTCGCATATTCAATGCCGGTAATAAAGTGAGTTGATTCTTCCATAGCGACCGGGTCAAATGCTTTGATCGATGCTCCGCGTTTGATCAGCTCAGATATGATCTCGATCGCTGGGGATTCGCGCATATCGTCCGTTTCAGGCTTGAACGATAAACCGAGTATTCCGATCTTCTTACCACTTAAGTTCCCGACGAGCTTTTCGATCTTGGGAATCATTGCATCGCGTTGACGTTCGTTAGCCTCGATCACGGCATCGACGATAAGCGTTTCTACGCCATATTGATCTGCAACGGTGGTCAAAGCTCTCGTATCTTTGGGGAAGCAAGACCCACCGTATCCGGGGCCCGGATGCAGAAACTTGCGTCCAATGCGATTGTCCATTCCCATTCCACGGGCAACATCGTGAACGTCGCAACCGATCGCATCACAAAGATTCGCCACCTCGTTAATAAATGTGATCTTGGTCGCCAAAAATGCGTTTGCAGCATATTTGATCAGCTCGGCGGCCTCTAGCGAAGTGATGACTATCGGTGTTTCGATCAGAAAAAGTGGGCGATAAAGTTCTTTCATTACCTCGATCGCCCGGTCTTCGTTGCTTCCGATCACCACTCGATCGGGACGCATAAAGTCTGTGATCGCGGCCCCTTCACGGAGAAACTCCGGATTCGACGCAACTCCAAATTCAGTTTCGATTTTAATGTTTTCCTGAATGAAATCCCGTAACCATTTGCCGGTGCCAACCGGGACCGTCGATTTGGTAACAAGCACCTTGTAGTCGTTCATCGACTCAGCAACGTCCTTGGCCGCCTGACGATAATAACTCATATCGGGCGTCCCATCGGCCTGAGGCGGCGTCCCCACTGCCAGGAAGACGACCTGTGCCCGTTCCACAGCGGATTTGATATCAGTCGTAAAATGCAACCGACCGGCCTCTACGTTTTTCTTGACGATGGCATCCAGGCCCGGTTCATAAATAGGTATTATGCCGTTGTTAAGCTTTTCGATCTTTGAGGTATCAACATCGACACAAATGACATCGGTTCCAAATTCGGCAAAACACGCACCGGATACCAAACCGACATAACCTGTTCCAATAACTGCAATATGCATAACTATTAAAGTATTAGCTTGTTAAAAAAATCACAATATATAAAAAAAGATTGCGGGCCACGTAAGTTACATGACCCGCAAAACAAAGAGAACGTTTGTCCAACAATTAACGCGTCGGGCTTACGATGATCGTGCCGCCGCCGAGAGTTGTGTCATTCCTCTGCGTACCGAGGAATACTGCCGCACCGGCAACACCGGCAGCGACTAAGATCAACCAGGGCCATCCTGCGATAGCAACGCTGGGGGCTGAGCCCGGACGGAGGCAAGGTTTGCAACCGGTCTGCTCAACATTACCGGCAGTCGCTGTCGATCCAGCAGAAACTTGCTTGTCAGTCGAACCTTCACGCATAGTGACGATTCCGGAGGACGTGTCGACGTGAGTGTGCGAACACTCAACTTCGATTGCAAAGCTATCAGCCTGACCGGCATCGGCCATGATCGTCGCATTCTTGGTCGCAATCGTTGTCGCGACGCCTGCCGCATTAGAAACGCGGTATTTTCCTTCAGACAAGGTGCCGACGATGCTTGATTCTGAAAACGTCAAAGTCAGGCTCGAATTCGCAAGAACTTCGATCCGACCCGTTTTGCCCAAGCTAACAACCGCACTCGAGTCAGCACCGGTTGCTATCGTGCTTCCCGACAGGACAGTTGAATTGGAAACCGCGGCTTGGCCATTTACGGTAACCTGTCCGGACACGGTGAGCTCACCGCCCATATTGACGGGCACAGCGAAGGCCACAGACGAATACACACACCAAACAGCCGCTACGGTGACCGTTGTAATAAATTTACGAAGACTATTTTTGCCGAACATTTGAGTTAAAATCCTCCTGAATCAATCCTATCAAATAGATAATAAGCTTAGCCGCCACAAATGATTGTCGCGGCGGCTAAGTACAATTAAGATTTAACGGTTGGGGCTAACGACCGTTGTTCCGCCACCAAGCGAGATATCGTTACCACCCTGCGATGCTGCCCAGATGATGCCAACAGCGGCTCCACCCATTACCAAAGCCCACGGCCACCATGTGGCAGCACTATCACACTCTTCTTTGCCGTCTTTGTCAGCGTCGATACATTTGCCCGAAGCATCTTTGTAATCGTCAGCCGAGCGGCCGGCCTGAGCTGAGGCTCTTTCGCCCGCATTTAGAGCTAGGCTTGTGCCGGCCACATTCACGTTCAATGCATCCACAGCACGGAGAACTGTAAGCGAACCCGCGGTAAGGTCGATCGTCGCAGACTTGTCGTCAAACGAAACTATCGCAACGCTGTTCGGTGCAAGGTCGATCGCTCCGGCTACGCCGAAGTTGATCACCGCACTCGAATTGTTCGGGGTCGAGACCGTGCTGGCCGAGAATATTGTACGGCCGCTTTGGGCAACTTCACCGTTTACCAAGGCAGATTCACTGCCATTGACGATAATTTCACCAGTAATTTTTTCAGTATTTGCCAACGCTACCATCGAGTAGGTCGCGAGCATTGCAATCATCAAACACGACGATGTCGCCTTTCGAATCCACAGTTTACTATTCATAGTTCTCCTCTTGTATCGCTTCAATTCAATAAAATCAAAAAACAAACCTTTCAATCTTTTACACGAGTTAGAGCCCAATGTCAATAAAAACAACACGTTCAGTGCCAATACTGAATTAAAAAAACGTTGTTCATACTTATGGCTTAGCTAAGATTTGCCTCATACTTATAACATATTTCCAAACTGATTCAAATGGAAAAGTATATAAAATGACCCGCGTGAAGTTTTTTTTGAGGAACGGCTATTTGATAGTGGTGGCGATCGGTCACGGGCCAGTCGGCCTATGTCCGAATTCGGCGCGTTGCCGAACGGTGTTTTTTTTGGTTTAATTTGCACAGCCCGGCATTTCATCTGGAGATAAGCCCGAATAACAATGATTAGAATAAGACCTTTGCTTCTACTATTCGTCACCTGTTTTGCGATTTCCTGCTCGAATGGGCCTAAGGAAAAGAGGATCAAGATCGGTTTTGCTATGGCTACCGTGAAAGAGGAGAGATGGCAGCGTGACCGCGATGCCTTCGAGGCGCAGTGCAAGAAAATGAATGTCGATTGTGTTATCACAGTGGCTGACAATAGTCCTGACCGACAGGCAAATGATGTCGATAACTTGTTAACACAGAAAGTTGACGTCCTTGTCATTGCTCCGCAAGATGCTACTCAAGCTGCATCGATGGTCGATAAGGCAAAAATGCAGGGCGTGCCGGTAATCAGCTACGACCGGCTTATAAATTCAGATAAGATCGACCTGTATATCTCGCACCAAGTGCCCATAATCGGGCGTAAGATCGCCGAATATGCACTTCAAAAGGTCCCGAAAGGTAATTATGTAATAGTAAACGGTGCCTCTACTGATAATAACGCTCACATAATGAACAAGGAGTATTTGGCTGTGTTAAAGCCTGCCATCGACAGGGGCGATGTTGTTATTAAGAGCGAACAGTTTATTCCGGATTGGAAACCTGAACTTGCGCTTAATTTTGCCGAAAACGCACTGACCCAAAATAATGACGACATTCAGGCATTTATCGTCTCAAACGATGGAATGGCTGGCGGCGTAGTGAATGCTCTAACTAAAAAGGGGCTGGCGGGCAAGATCGTCGTGACAGGACAGGACGCTGATAAGCGTGCCCTTCAGAGCATTGCCGAAGGAAAGCAGTCAATGACGGTTTATAAGCCAATTATTCCACTCGCTGACGCCGCGGTGGAAGCGGCGATAAAACTTGCGAAAAAGGAAAAGTTAAACACAACACCGTTTAAGAAGGACGATGAGTCAAAAGAGGTTCCAGCAATTCTGCTTGAGGTCGTAACGGTCGACAAGGGTAATCTGATGGAGACCGTGATCAAGGATGGCTACGCAAAATATGAAGATGTCTTTCTCAACGTCCCCGAAATCGATCGGCCAAAGAAATAGCCGTTATTAGTAACCTCCACAACATGAATAGAATCGCTTTGGCACTAGATCTGGGCGGCACAAATCTACGTTTGGCCGCCGTTGGTGAAGATGGCACCATTTATTCCCGTTCACGAGCGGAGACCCCGAAAGGGTCTTCCGGCAATGACGTCATTGATCTGATAATCCACTTGGCTGAAAATTGCCGAAGCGGGCTCGAAGACCCTTCCGCGGTCTGTGCGATCGCTGCCGCAGTACCCGCGACGATCAATATAGACGAGGGTATATTGAACAAACTACCAAATCTCCGATGCCTCGAAGGTGTTCCGCTCCGCGACATTTTGTCCAACCGGCTCGGGGTGGATGCTGTCCTCGAAAATGATGCGACGGCCGCCGCAATCGGTGAAAACTGGCTCGGAGCGTCACGCGATGTCGATACATCGATCTGCGTGACTCTCGGAACAGGTGTTGGCGGTGGGCTAATGATAAACGGAAAGCCGTATCGGGGGAAAGATGGCACCGCCGGGGAAGTCGGTCATATTTGTGTCGAACCGGACGGGCACCCCTGCGGTTGTGGAAGCCGCGGATGTGTCGAGCAGTATGCATCTGCAACCGCCGTTATACGGATGGCGAGAGAAGCAGGGTTGGATGTGTCGACATCGTCGGATGTTTACAACTGGGCGAAACGCGGTAACGAAGAGGCGGTTGATGTGTTTACAGCGATGGGGACATATTTGGGGATCGGGTTGGCAGGCCTTGTGAATGTTCTAAATCCCGAAATGATAGTGATCGGCGGCGGTGTTTCGGCCGCGTGGGAACTATTTGCCGGTGATGTGCGACGTGAGGTAGATGAACGGTCATTTCCGGAACCGGCGAAGCGTGTTAAAATCGTGGGGGCAGAATTGGGGGACGATGCCGGAATACTCGGTGCGGCACGAGCGGTCTTTGCCTTGATAAGCAAATAACTTTAAGGCGGTAATGTCCTTAAAGTTTAGGGAGAATATTATGGACGCATTTCACAAAATACTTGTACGTATTTATGAGATTACCGGCGGACGTGATTCGGTCGACGTGGATATGGTCGAACTGACCAAAAAGGAAGGATATTTCCCGAGTATTGACAGCATTACCGAGATGCTAAAAAGCGAAAGTTGGGTGACGGAATCGCGGCCGAACACCGTTAGGATCACACACTGGGGGGTGGCGGAGGCCAAGAGGTCGCACACTGCACGCCCGGATGCCGCCCGATCGGTCGAACGGGATGCTAAGAAATTGCACTCGGAATCCCGCGATCTGGGAGTATTTATTGAGGAGTTTATTGCGGATCCATCAAAGTTGCGATTTGCCTCGGTTTCAAAGAAGTTTGGCGAGATGGAACGACTGGTAGCCAGTATCGGGGACACACTATAGGTTTTTAGTTTGCAATAATGTGCATTTTCCTTATATACTAGTCGTTTGCCGCGATGCGTAGTATCTGAGCGTATCAAGTGGGTCTCGTGCCCACTTTTTATTTTGGGTTGAAAATGGTAGCAAAACAGCCTTTTACCGGGCGAATCAATGAAGCAGCACTCGAGGTGGCAAATATATGCGGCGTCGAATTTGTGCATGCTGAAGTTGTAGGGTCTAAGAATGACTCGCTCATACGTATCTACATTGACAGACCACAAGGCGTGTCGATCGACGACTGTGCTCAGTTCTCATCAGCAATTGAAGAGATATTTGATGCGGAGGACCTCATACCCTTTGCGTATGTCTTGGAGGTGTCGTCACCCGGCATCGAGCGCCAACTTTATTCGCTTTCTGACTTTGTACGATTTACCGGCGAAATGGCGAAAGTAAAGCTCTCGACGGAGATCTCGGGGCAGAAGAATTTTGTCGGTGTGATCGTGGCCGTCGAAGATGACGTTATCACCTTCGACGACCGCACTTGCGGAAAGGTCACGATACCATTCGAATCGGTTGTGAAGGCAAATCTGAAGATCGATCTTGGTAAGGAATTGAAAGGGCGCTAGGTATAGTTTATTAAAGCTTTTGGGGCGACATAGTTTCGCCGGGCAGATCGAAAGTTATGACATCATCCATCGGACAGAGTATTGAGATCTTGTGCAACGAGCAGGGGCTCGATCGCGATATGGTCATCGAAGCTATGAAGGAGGCGGTAAAGGCGGCCGCCCGAAAGCAGTTTCGTGGACACGACAAGACCGGCGAAGGGATCCAGGTCGACTGGAATAATGAAGAGGGAATGATCGAGATCTCGGCGCAAAAGACTGTGGTTCACGACGTTGAGAATCCATCAGAAGAACTGTCGCTTGAGGAAGCTCAGGAGCTAGCGGGCGACGATGTCGAGATCGGCGATTCACTTTTGATCCCACTGCCGAACGAAGAAATGGGCCGAATCGCGGCTCAGACCGCCAAGCAGATTTTAGTTCAAAAAGTCCGTGAAGCGATCCGCGAAAAGGTCTATGACGAGTATGTCGACCGTAAGGGTGAATTGATCAACGGAACGGTCAAACGATTTGAGCGTGGCGATATGATCATTGATCTCGGCAACAATCTCGAGGCATATGTACCCCGAGCCGAGCAATCTCGTGGTGAGATGTGGAACCAAGGTGAACGCATACGGGTCGTGATCGCCGACGTGTCCAAGGACCAGAAAGGACAGCAGATCAAGGGCTCACGAGCTTCATCCGACTTGCTAAAACGTCTATTTGAAATGGAAGTGCCGGAAATCTACGACGAGACCGTAGTTATTAAATCGGCGGTTCGCGAACCCGGTGACCGAGCCAAGATCGCTGTTGCGTCGAATGAAAAGGACGTTGACCCGGTCGGGGCGTGCGTCGGTATGAAAGGCTCTCGCGTACAAGCTATCATCAAGGAACTCCGCGGCGAAAAAATCGATATAATTGAGTGGTCAGATGAGCCGTCGGTGTTTGCGGCCAACGCTCTTTCACCGGCAAAGGTGTCGCAAGTTCGCATCACCGATATCGGCAACCGACAAATGGAAGTAATCGTCGGCGAAGATCAGCTCAGTTTGGCGATCGGTAAGAAGGGCCAGAATGTGCGTTTGGCGGCAAGGCTTGTCGGTTGGGACATCAAGATAGTCAGTGAAGAGCTCCTCAAGAAGGAGATCGCCCTTAAGATGGGCAAGATGATGGCATCCGGTGAAGCCGTGCCGATCACTGCATTACAGGGAGTAACTGCATCGCAGGCGGACACGCTTTCTGAAAAAGGCATTTCGGATGTTGAGGCACTTGCGGGGGCATCCGTGGATGATCTTGTTGATTTCCTGGACGTGTCATTGGATGAAGCCGAGAGCATTCTCGCATCGGCTCAGTCGATCGTTGCGGCCAAGAACGGTAAGGTGGCAGACGCTGACGCTGAAGTTAACGTCTCGGTTGAAGAAGATATTGAAGTTCCGGACGAGCAGATTGATACAACCGGCGATTCCGATGGCGATTCTGAAAATGTGGTCGACGAGACCGTTTAGATGAAAGTTCAGTGGCGTCCGTTGAATCGTTCGTGTTTGGTTTAAGACCGCTCATATAGAAGAGTTTTCTGTAAATGGCGGTTTAGGAAGAGACTTAATTAAATATGGCCATTCGAAAATCAGTTCGAATTTACGACCTGGCACGCGAGTTAAAGCAAGATACAAAACGCGTGATGGAAGATCTGCGCCGCGCCGGTGCCGATGTCAGTGTGGCGTCAAATTCGGTTAGCGCCGAATTTGCGGAAAAGGTTCGAAACAAGTACTTTCCAAAAACTGAAACAGCCCCCAAACGTGCCATCAAGGTCATCAAGGCAAAGAAAGACGATGTTGCTCCGGCCGAAGGCTCGGAAATTGTCGAACTAGACGAACCGGTCATAGAGAAACACGAAGCCGAGCAACTGCCAGCGATCGAAGTTGTGTCGGAACCCACGATCGAGGTGGAAGTTGAAACCCCGATAACGGTAACTGAACCGGTCCCTAGTGACTTGGTTGAAGTTGCCAAACCCTCCGATACGGGTAAATCGATAAAAGTCAAGAAACTGGTGGTCTCAAAGATCAAACCGGTGGAGGTAGTGGTTGAACCGGAAATGCCGGTCGCAGTCGAAGTGCCCCCCACAGAAACGGCGCCGATCGAAATTTCGATCGACGAACCGGAGATCCCGGCAGTTGTAGAAACAACTCCGCTCGAGGCTACTTTGGAGCCAGAGCCCGAAGTTGAAACTCCCAAGGTCGTCAAGCCGGGGGGAACTACTGTTAAGACACTTACGCTGACGAAATCAGCTATTGAAAAGGGAATCAAGCCTGGGGACAAATTGGTAAGTGATTCTCCGACCAAGACAGGAAGATTGCTAGGTGATCAAAAGCCGCAAATCGATCCTCGGACGGGTCGTCCGCAATTCCGCGGCACGCCGGGTGAGACCGCAGCCCCGCAAATGACCTATACGCCTCCGGCCGACAATCGTCGTCGACCAGGTCGGGGCGGCAGTGGCCGAAAAGGCAAAGATGATAGAAGCGGCCGGTTTGCTGAACGTGACCAGGACGCTCCACGTCAACGTTCGATCGAAGAGCGAATTCTTGATCAGGTCGGTGGCGGAGAAAAGGCGGAGATCCGTACGGTACGCCTCACAGACGGGGCAACGGTTCGCGAGTTTGCCGAGGCTCTCGGCATAACGCCGCGCGATATTGTCCAACTTCTGATCAAGCGCGGGGTGTTCGCGACGCTTAATCAGCCGATCGGCGAGAAGATGGCAATCGAGATGGCTCTTGAATACGGGTTCGATATGAGCTTTGTGCCATTTGAGGAAATGGTGATCGAACAGGAATTCGAAGAACTCATCGCTTCAGATGCGGACGATGTGGAACTGCCGCGTGCTCCGGTTATTACAGTAATGGGCCACGTCGATCACGGTAAAACTTCGCTGCTCGACGTAATACGATCCGAAAACGTCGCTGAGGGAGAGGCTGGCGGTATTACCCAGCACATTGGAGCCTACAGCGTTATGGTGCCGAACTCGGATGATCCGGATAATCCGCGCAGGGTCGTTTTTCTCGATACGCCGGGTCACGAAGCATTTACAATGATGCGAGCTCGTGGTGCAAAGGCTACTGATATAGTAATTTTGGTAGTTGCTGCCGATGACGGGGTGATGCCGCAAACAATCGAAGCCGTTGAGCACTCCAAGGCTGCCGGTGTTCCGATCATTGTCGCGATAAATAAGATCGACAAGCCCGATGCAAATCCTGATAAGGTGAAGCAGGGACTCGCTGGGCTCGGATTACAGCCCACGGATTGGGGCGGCGATACGGAAATGGTTCCAGTTTCGGCGAAAAAGCGCGAAAATCTGGATACGTTGCTCGAAACAGTTTTACTACAATCGGATATTTTGGCTCTTACGGCTAGTCCGACACGGCGAGCGTCCGGAGTTGTGCTTGAAGCAAAACTCGATAAGGGGCGCGGTGCTGTCGCAACTGCGTTAGTTCAACAGGGAACGATGCGCGTCGGTGATCCCTTTATCGTCGGACAGTTTTACGGCAAGGTCAGGGCGATGTTCTCCGATCGGGGTGAATCCGTAACGGAAGCAGGTCCGGCAACGCCAGTCGAGATTCTCGGACTTCAAGGCGTGCCGCAGGCGGGTGACACTTTCCAGGTCGTCTCTGACATCGATCGGGCTCAAACGATAGCCGGCCAGCGTCAGATGCATGCTAGACAAGCCGCGATGCTCAAGACCACCAAACGTGGAATTGAATCGCTTGGTCAGGCTGAGGTCAAGGAACTTCTGGTTATCCTCAAGGCGGACGTACAGGGTTCGGTCGAGGTGCTGAAGGGAACACTTGAGAAGCTTTCGACTGAAAAGGTGAAGGTTCGGGTGATCCGTGCAGGAGTTGGAGCGATCGCCGAATCAGACGTTTTGTTGGCTTCGGCAACTCAGGCAGATGATGCGTCCACTGCGGTCGTGATCATTGGATTTAATGTCCGGCCGGAGGCTCGAGTGGGCGATATTGCAAAGCACGAGGATGTGGATATCCGCCTTCACTCGATCATTTACAAGGTCGAAGAAGAGATCACGGCTGCAATGATCGGTATGCTTGACGCCATCGAGAAGGAAGTCATTCTTGGTAAGGCTCAGATATCAGAGACATTCAAGGTATCAAAAATTGGTACGATCGCAGGTTGCCGCGTTATCGATGGCGTTATTCGTCGGCAAGCTAAGGCCCGTCTTATCAGAGATGGGGTGGTTGTATGGCAAGGTGATATCGCAACGTTGAAACGATTTAAGGACGACGTCAATGAGGTCAGGAATGGCTTTGAATGCGGTATCAGCCTAGTCAATTTTAACGATTTGAAGATCGACGATCAGATCGAGGCCTTCACGATCGAAAGGATCGCCGCCACGGAGTTGTAAGTATAATGCGACGCCCCGAGAGATTTGCCGAAGCTCTGCGCGAAGAGATTGCAGAGGTCGTCGGATTTGAATTGGACGACCCAAGAGTCACTTCAGTTACCGTAACGGAAGTTGTCGTGGCGGATGATATGCGTGATGCAAAGGTTTTTGCTTTCATCCAGGGAACTGAGGCAGAAGTTCAAGAAGCTTTGAAAACGCTACGAAGGGCGGCGACGTTCGTTCGACAACAAGTTGCGATGAATCTTAATCTCCGACACGCTCCGCATTTGCATTTTATCAGAGACACGGCCGAGGAGAATGCCTCGCGTGTTAATCAGATCTTGCAAGATCTGACCCTGAAGGGCGAAATTAAAAAGGATCATAGTGAATAACTGTGACTAATAGATCTTAAGCCGAAGAACTTAAAACTCGGTCTATCATCTGTTGGTAGCAAGTAATCGCTTCGTACTAAGTGCTAAGTCAAGTAGTAGAGTTAATTGAAAACAAACGTGAGTTTGCAATAACGACACACATCAAACCGGACGGCGATGGTGTGGGTTCATCACTCGGACTTTATTGGTTATTGATCTCACTTGGGAAGCAAGCCGAAGTGATCGTCCACGGAGAAGTGCCTTCGGCATATCGGAGTTTGCCCGGTGCCGATAAGATCCGAGATGTACGAACAATCACCTCGACCTACGATGCAGTCTTTGTCATTGAGTGCTCTGATATACATCGCCCCGGGATCGCCGGACTTGAAACCCAATTCACAGTTAACATAGACCATCATTCTACTAGCGACCATTTCGGAACGGTCAATTGGATCGATTCGACCGCATCTGCCGTAGGAGAGATGATCTACAATCTTTGCAAGGCAATAGGTGGTCGCATCACAAGGGAGATAGCCGAATGTGTATATTTGGCTCTAGTAACTGATACCGGATCATTCCACTTTTCCAACACATCGGACAGGACTCTAAAGGTCGCGTCAGAGCTGATAAAAGCGGGTGCGAAACCTGCGAAGATCGGAGAGGCGGTGTACGCCAATTACCCTTGGTCGCGTATCGAACTGATGCGCCGTGTCTTAGATACGGTAAGACGTGATACGACCGGAAGGATTGCGACGATGCGGCAGACGATCGAAATGAAGGACTCGGCCGAAGCCGTCGATGGTGACAACAACGGCTTCGTCAATATCCCGCTTGCCGCAAAGGAAGTACTTGCCGCAGTCTATATGCGTGAGGTCGGAAAGGGAGAGTATCGAGTTAGCCTCCGTTCAAAGGGCGATATTAATATTGCACGTGTCGCCGAACGATTCGGCGGCGGCGGTCACAAAAATGCCGCCGGGCTTAGAATCGTCGGTAATTGGGACGAGAAGGAATTAGAGATCGTTGAGGCAGTGAGGCTCGCGATCGAATCGACCGAGGCCGATGTTTCTGCAAACGGGTCAAACGGTCAAATTCGGGAATAGTCCAGGTTTATTGATACGCAGGGCAGTACTTGAGGTTGTGCGGATAGGGTTGCCGCGACACGCAAGTACTGCCATAATTTTTTTATGGCAGAATCGAAAGAAAAGCGATATAAATGGCGTCGTGACGATTACCGGGAGAATACAAAAGGATTGTTGATGCTCAATACCGGTGATGGTAAAGGTAAAACAACTGCTGCCATCGGTGTGCTGGTCCGTGCCGCTGGCCGTGAAATGAAATGTTGTATGATCCAATTTATGAAATCGCGTTCGGATAGATATGGCGAACACGAGTCGTTCGGAAAGCTTGGGATCGAAGTTCATACAATGGGAGACGGATTTACCTGGGACACCCAAGACAAATCACAGGACATCAAGACTTCTTTGGAAACGTGGGCACTTTGCGTCGACAAAATGCGGAACGGTGACTACGACCTTTTGGTATTTGACGAACTCCTTTACGTATTGAGCTATGGGTTCATAGAAATTGATGCGGTGATCGCAGAAATTAGATCGATCCGGGCCCTACAACCACATTTGCACCTTATCCTGACCGGCCGTAACGTAGAAAATGCATTGACCAACTTGATCGACGAGGCGGATCTAGTCACCGAGATGGTCGAGATCAAACATCCGTTCAATAATGGAATCTACGCTCAACAAGGCATCGAATTTTAATGAAATCTCCTGTCGACAGACGTAAACCTAACGGAGTCGGGGACCTGATCGCACTTGGGATAACCACGTGCGGCGTAGGTTATTTGCCGTTGATGCCGGGAACCTTTGGTTCGATGGTTGGCGTTGTCATATATTTGGGCATCGTATGGGTAGACGGAGTCGCCGGATTGAGTGCCCTAACTGCCGGGTTTAATGGTAATCAGGTATCCGCAGTTGTGTGGGCCGCCAACTCGCTATTGCTTGCTTTGCTTATCCTGATAGGTATTTGGGCGTCGGGAAGAGCGATCCCGTTACTTGGCGATCTTGACCCGTCGGAGGCCGTGGTAGATGAGGTGATGGGGCAGATAATCACTTTGCTCTTTGTACCACTCGGAGTCGGTTTACCATTTGTGCTCGCCGGATTCCTGCTTTTCAGGCTTTTTGATATTTGGAAACCCTACCCGATCGATAGTCTCCAGTATTTACCTGTCGGCGTCGGAATATGTGCCGACGATATCGTTGCGGGTGTTTATGCCGGACTTTGTTTGGCATTGGGATACGCAGTTTTTGTTTTGATATGATCTACCACGTTTTACCGGGCGATTCATTGGTCGAAGAATTTCGAAAATCTGAGATAGACGGCGATGTGATTGTTTGCCGTGAATGTATGATCGTCGGCGATGTGTCGGCTGAAACGTTGGATGAATTGTTCGAACACCGCTCACACTTTCTTCTTATAGAATACGGAACTGACGAGATCGATTACCACGAGCAAGTTGCTGATGAACTCTCGCGGCTGGTTGACCTTCCGGATGGAACGATCGTGAACCTTTGGTTTGAATACGAACTATTCTGTCAGGTAAATCTTTGGTTTTGCTTATATTTACTTTCGGGCACTGAGGCAACCATTTATCGCGTCGCCCCGAGCGAGCGTAATTCGGATGAAGTGTGGAAAGGATTTGGCGGAATGGACGAAAGGGCCCTTAAGCGATGCTACGATCAGCGGGTTGAATGTACGGCCGCCGACGTCAAACTCGGTCAAGACCTTTGGCAGGCTTATTCGGGAGCGGATCACGTCCGACTTCGACAACTTGGTGAATCGGCCTCGCCATGTTTTCCAATGCTTGCTCAAGTCGTCGAGGCTGAGATCGAAAAGGATGTACGCCCCTCCGAGATCCTACGCGAAATACGGGGTCGCGGTGTAAAAGAGTTCAATGACTTATTCGTTCAGTTTACCGAACGTGCGGGCGTATACGGCTTTGGTGACGCTCAGTTGGCGGCATTAATTGATCAAAGTTCGTCGTGATCACTTTCGTTATGTATTGGAAGGCTAATGTCGATGTCCTCTTCCCTTTGAAATATCCAACCTAAACGCCAGAAATATGCGATCAGAGCTAAAGTGATGAGACCCATTGCTCCTAATGTGAAGAAATAGCCAGACCGGGTCTTGAGTTCCGGCATATGTTCAAAATTCATTCCGTAAATACCGGCGATCAGACTCAACGGCAAAATGATCGACGACATTACCGCAAGGGTTTTCATTACGTCATTTGTTCGGTTTCCCACGACCGCAAAATGTATGTCGAATAAGCTACTGACGAGGTCGCGATAGCCTTCGGCCAAGTCTGATATCCGAACAAGATGGTCGTGAACATCACGGAAAAATGGAATCACCGTCGCAGGTATCTGCGGAAATTCACCGTGTGACATTCGGTAGAGTACCTCGAGTTGGCGGGAAGATATTCTCTTTAGACGTGCAACGCTCCGCCGGAGGTCCATTATCTCGCCAAGAATCATATTGTTGCTCTTGCGCATCCCCAGTACGCGTTCTTCAAGTGAGTTAATCTCCAGATCAAAATCATCGACAATGGGCATATAAAGGTCGACTAATTCATCAAGTATTCGCTGTAGCAAAAACGCCGGGCCGCGTTGGCAAACAAATGGACTGCTCCTGATGTGTTGCTTGGCCGATTTTATACTGCGAAACCTTTCGACGTGGAATGTGACGACAAAGTTATTTCCCAAATAACCGTCTAGTTCCTTGGTGAGAAAATTAGCCGGATGGGTCTGGCCCGGTTTTATGCCGTGGACTATAAAGTAGAGGTAATGTTCAAATCCTTCGACTTTGGGCTGGTTTCGGGTTTCAAGGCAATCCTCGACCGTGAGCGGGTGAAACTTAAAAATATTGAGGAGGATATCCTTGGCCTCGGAACGGCCTTCATCTGTCTCTCCCTGAAGGTCCACCCAGACGACATTCGTCTCGTCAGCCAATAGTTTAGGAAGCTCATCGCGGCCAAAACCTTCTTCAACCATCTGGCCACCCTGTCTGTAAACGAAGATCTCCATATTTTCCTCTGAAGTATGACGAATTGCCCGCTATCGGGCAAGTCCAGATCTTTGCCTCAATATTACGGGGATCTTCTATATTCTTCTGTTCAATTCATTGCAACTGAAACCCGATGTCAACGTATGGTATCTTGGAAAGAATACTTTATGAGTGAAAAAGACGTGACCTTACGGGTCGAAAACGTAACCAAACGGTTCGGCGAGTTTACGGCCGTTGACGATCTTAGCCTTGAGGTCCGCGCCGGACGAGTTTTTGGGTTTCTGGGACCGAACGGTGCCGGTAAAACAACGACGATCCGGATGATCGTCGGGATAACCGCCCCGGATGAAGGGCGGATAGAATTTTTTGGTGAGCGAATGACCTCGAGACTGCAAGATCGCATCGGGTATCTACCGGAGGAACGCGGACTCTACAAAAAGATGAAGGTTGCCGACCAGCTAAGATATTTCGCGGCACTAAAGGACGTGACCGGAAAGGACGCTGAGCAACGGATCGACCGCTGGCTGGAGCGTATGAATTTATCCGAATGGAAGAATAAGAAGACGACCGATCTTTCGAAGGGTATGCAGCAAAAGATACAGTTTATTTCAACCGTACTGCACGACCCTGACCTTTTAATACTTGATGAACCATTTTCAGGGCTTGATCCGGTGAACGTCGAATTTATGATCGATGTATTGGCCGAGTTTAAGCAAAAGGACAAAACCGTAATATTCTCAACCCACTTAATGGAGACCGCCGAACGACTCTGTCACGACATTATACTCATTAATAAGTCAAAAAAGGTGATCAGCGGCAGTCTTCGTCAGGTAAAGGAGAGCTATGGCCGCAACCTGATCGCTTTGAGAGCGGTCGGCGGCGAAGAGGTTCTCCACGACACAAATTTGATCAAAAGCGTTGTTCAGCACGCGGATGAGATAGAGATCGAACTGACCGAGACTGCAGATGCTCAAGTGATACTGAAAAGACTGATTGAAACGGGAGCGGTGATCACAAAATTTGAACAAGTGGAACCTAGCTTAAACGACATTTTCATCGATCAGGTTGGAGGTGAACAATGAGAAAATTCCTTGCTGTCGTAAAGCACGAATACAAAAAGATCGTACTGAAATGGACGTTTCTGCTTGGCACTTTGCTCTTTCCGGTGATCGGTGCGGGTTTTGCAGTTGTACCCGCGCTTATTTTTTCGATCAAAGGGGAGCCGACACGGATCGTTATCGTCGATCGCTCCAACAGGATCGGGATGCGAATCCGAGAAAATCTTTCACCTGAAAAAATTGCGGCACGCAGCGACCAGATGGTAAAAGACGCTGTAAAAGAAATGCCGGTTGCTCAGCCGGGACAGATGAATCAATCTGCAATGCAGTCTGCCGCGTCGTTTGTTTTTGTTGATTACAACGCTTACGGGCGGTCGTCTGATGACGTCTACCTGGATCTCAACGAGATGGTGGTCGGAAACAAAATAGATGCATATCTGATAGCACCGTCCGATATCGATAGCAAGGATGCAAGCTTTGAGTTTCGCTCGAGAAAGGCCGGGGATTTTATTGCCGGCGATATTCTTCGCGATGCGATAAATGATGCGGTGCGGTCGCAACGTCTTGCGGACGCTAATATCAGCGAGACGAGCGTGATGGAATTGAGCCGACGTGTGACGATCGACTCTAAATCTCTTGACGACAAGGGCCGTGAAAAGGACAGTGATATGTTGCTCGCGGCGTCATTTGTCATCGGCCTGATGATCTATATTACACTTGCCATTTATGGACAAGTGATAATGGGAGCCGTAGTTGAAGAAAAGGAAACCAGAATCGCCGAGATACTCTTTTCGTCGGCGAGGCCGTATGAATTGATGCTTGGCAAGTTGGTCGGTGTCGGCCTCGCAGGTCTAACGCAACTTGCGATATGGGTTATCTCGATCGCCGGACTGATAGCATTTTTGGCCGTTCAGTCCGATATGTCGACGTTATTCTCCGGTTTGCCGCACATCACTACATTGATGGTCGCGTATTTCCTACTGTACTTCCTACTCGGGTATTTTGCCTATGCGTCTATATTCGCACTGATCGGTTCGGTCGTTACGACAGTACAGGAAGGTGGCCAATTTGCTTTTCCGCCGGTGATGGTGATGCTGATCGGCTTTTACTTCAGCTTTGCCGTAATCCGTGATCCAAATTCGAGCCTTTCGTTTTGGGTTTCGGTCTCACCGTTCTTTGCACCAATGACGATGCCGGTGCGTATCCTGGCTGAAACACCTCCTTTCTGGCAAATTGCGCTGTCAGTCGGCGTCAACGTCTTTACGATCGCAGCACTCGTCTGGTTGGCATCCCGTGTTTACCGTGTCGGGATGCTGATGTACGGCAAGCGCGCCACGCTACCCGAAATATGGAAATGGATCCGACAGGTGTAATAAAATATGGCGATCGAGATCGAAAAAAAATACCGCCTAACCATTGAGCAATTGGACGACGTGACGCAGGCTTTGATCGAAGACGGTGCTGACTTTATCGGTGAGGACGAAGAGGAAAACGTGATCTACGGCAGCCCGAATCTTGATAGTAACTGCGCAATAATCCGTATCAGAAATACGGGAAAGCGAAGTGTCGTTACCTTCAAACGGAGAATTGAAAGCGATCTCGCAATTAAAAAGCAGATCGAATATGAATCGGTCATTGCCGATCCGGAGGCAGTCGCGGCGATCCTCCGAAATCTCGGCCTCGAGATTCGACTAATATACGAAAAGCGGCGTCGTACGTGGAAATATGGGGGCGTCGAGGTTGTGCTAGACGAATTGCCGTTTGGGCGATATATGGAGATCGAAGGTTCGGTACTTGAAATCGCCGAGGCAGAAATGCGACTCGGAATCGAACTTTATGTGGCAGAACACGAAACATACCCAACGCTGACGGCTAAATTTGGGAAAATGAATGACGGCGTTGTTGAGGCTCGTTTTGCCGCGTGATACTTGGCTTTTTATGAGAGGAGTAATTCTGATCTTGATAGTAACCTGCGGCATCTTCGGATGCGGTGGCTCGCCCACGGCAAATCGCTCTGCTGAACTCAACCGAGCATCGACGCCGACTGCAAATTCGGTTCAACCGATCGTGACTCCGACGCCGGTCGCTTTAGAATCAATGCCGGCCGGGCAAACGATCGAACGGCCCGAAACGGTGAAAGCGGTGGATAAACGATTTGAGAACGGATGGATCTGGATCGACCCGGATGCCCAAAACAGTCCAACGCCATATGAATTCAAACAAGGGAAGTTCGCGATGCGGATCCCGTCGAACAAAGACCTCTACGGTGATAATCGCTCGGCTCCGCGACTGGTCAAGGCAGTTACGGGCGACTTTCAGATCGAATCTCGTGTCAATTTTGACCCAACGGAAGATTATCAAGGTGCGGGACTGCTGATATATGTCGATCGGATAAATTACCTACGTTTGGAACGGTCATTTGGCGGCCTCCGTGAGGGCGGTAGCGGCATTAGAATGGACGTGCGAATGCAGGATCGGTACGAATCGTTGACAACCCCGGGCGAGGTTCCGACAACGTCGAAGAGCGTCGAGCTCAAGATAACCCGACGCGGAAACGTGTTTACGTCGTATTGGCGTCAAAATGAAAATGCTGAGTGGCGCGAGATCGAGGAGTTTGTATCCACGTTTCCGAACACGGTGCTTGCCGGTGTCCTCGGGTGTAACACGTCAAGCGAAATTGCCGTTGTATTTTCAAATATCAAGCTGTTGCCACAGCCTGTGACTAATCCGTTAAAATGAACTTTCGTGACCGGCCGGCGTATTGCCGTTATGTGATCAAATTGTGAATTTAACGAAAATATTGTAAAACCATATACATTAGATCGAATAAATTACGAAAAAGGAGAAAATTATGTTTTCACTCATTTGGCAATTGTTAGTCGGTCTCTTGATCGGCGTTATCGCCCGACTTTTGATTCCTGGCAAAGAGGGCATTGCAAGCGGAATGCTCGGCTGGCTCATTACCGCACTGATCGGTATGGGCGGGTCATTTATCGGCACCTTCGTCGGGCGGGCGATATGGAAAAAGGATAACTATGCTGCCGGCTGGATAATGTCAATCCTCGGTGCCGTCGGTCTGCTGTTGTTGTATAGGCTTATATTTTAAGACTAATCAACTATTTTTTACTCAAACGCGCTTTTAGCATTATGCTGACGGCGCGTTTTTCATGCATCTACTTTCTTTTCGATCCGGCGGTCAGGTATAAACCAAATAGCTGCCACGATCACATAGATCAAACTCGCAACCCACGAATTTACGAATGACAGTGGTATCGCCACCAAGTAACATACCAATGACACCTTTCCCTTAACGTCGCTGCCAATAGCGGCGGCGAGCAATGCATTTTCGTAGTTCGAGTGTCTCACAATGCTATTTTGCAGAATCGTGTATGAAACGGCGGCCATAAGTAGCACGAGGCCGTACCCGGCCGTTGGGATCGGTGCAAGATGATTCTCGCCCATCCAACCGGTTGCGAAAGGGAATAACGATAACCAGAAAAGCAGATGAAGATTTGCCCAAAGCACCTTTCCATTTACTTTGCGAGTCGCCTGCAACATATGGTGGTGGTTGTTCCAGTAGATGCCAAGATAAACAAAACTCAATACATAGCTTAAAAAGACGGGCAACAAAGGACTCAAGGCCTCAAGGTCTGTACCGTGCGGAACCTTTAGTTCGAGCACCATGATCGTCATAATAATGGCAATCACGGCATCGGAAAATGCCTCGAGTCTCGTTTTGTTCATTGTGTAGTCAGTGTTCTGGCTTTCAATTTACCATCGAACTTTCATCCTTCGCATTTTCGGCCGTGCCTGGTTCAGGTAGTGCCATTTTTACAAGTCCGTCAAATGCCACGTGATATGCAACGCCCTTTACCGGCACAGACATATCTTCCTCCGTCTTGCCCTCTGAGTTGGCGATGCTGACGCTAGCAAAGTAGCAGGACGCTCCGTGAGCACCGGCGTGTCGCACTTGCGTTTGAAATACTTCCTCACCTTCTATGCGACCGCGGTCCGGGTACATCGCGGTTCGAACGACAAAAAAGCCGATCTCGCCGTCCTTGTGCCCGACAATTTGCGGTTCGGTCATAGGGTCGGCAAAGACATCTGCCGATTCGACGACCCACTCGGCTTCCTGAAGTTGCTTGCAGACGATCTCGATGCCGAACGCGTGAATGTCGGCTGCGGTCATCAGTTCTTTTTCGATCATTGTTAACATTCTACTCGTCCACATAGCGGTCAATCAACATTGAAGTATTTCGATAGCCGATACGGGAATGATATTTATTTAATGGTAAACGTAAGCTTTGATTTTGCATCAAACATAATGGAGGTTTTTTATGATGAAAAAACTAATAACATTGACGCTTTCAATTGTTGCGACACTCTTACTCGGTGCCTCCGCAGTTTTAGCCCAAGGCGGCGACAGGACGACATTTACCGGCACGGTTATAAGCTACGGTAGCGGTTTCAATACCCGCACAACGACGAACACCTTTACCCTAAATCTTACAGGGACGACATCTGACAATGACGCCAAGCGGTTTCTAGGCCTTTTAGACGACAACGGTCAGGATGACCTTTTGAAGGCTATCCACTCTACAGATCTGGGCAATTTTGCGTTAGGCGGGCGGATCGGCCGTACTGTTAACGGCGTTCGCATCAGCGATGTCGACGGCAAACAGCGGATACGGATCATATTTGAGCGTTGGATCGGTGGGGGCGAACTACGTGGCGGTTATCGCTCGATCGATTACCCGTTCGGATATATCGAACTTATGGTCGATCCGGTCACCGGAAAGGGCGACGGTACATATATTGCCGCTGCACAACTACGGGTCAGAACGGATAAGAAGACCGGTCAGGACGTTGTCGAGGTCGAGGATTTCGGCACTTTTCCGTCCCGTTTGGTAGGTGTCACGGTCCGCGGACGTAAGTTGCTGTGAACTTTGCTGAAAGTCAGCATTTGCAACTATTGTGAAAAGGGTGCATTCTAGAGAGGTAGTCCTTCTCTTGCGATGCACCTTTTTGCATTGCGCTCATCAAAGACGGTTTTTGGATTTGGCAAAGAGCAGGTTGTTTATTGGTACAGAAGTAGCTCTTGCGTTTATTGAGCATCCGAAACCGACACTTCGTTGCACCGTTTTTCTGCGAAGCCATTCGAATCGACACTTCTTTGGAAATTCCCGAAAAGGGGAAAAGGTAAAAAATTTAATGTCAACGAAACTTTACGTAGGTAATCTCTCATTCAGCACGACGTCACAGGACCTCGAATCAATGTTCGGCGAATTTGGAACTGTTCAGTCGGCGAATCTCATCGAAGATCGCGAAACCGGCCGCTCACGCGGTTTCGGCTTTGTCGAAATGTCGAGCAAAGAAGAAGGCGAGGCAGCTATCGCCAGTATGAATGGCAAAGAGGTCGACGGCCGTGCACTTACGGTTAATGAAGCCAAACCCCGCGAAGATCGCGGTGGTAGCGGCGGCGGCGGCGGCGGTGGCGGCCGTGGTGGATACGGCGGCGGCGGTGGTGGAGGTCGCGGCGGCAATCGTGGCGGCGGCGGCGGCGGTGGAAATCGCGGCGGCGGCGGCTACGGCGGCGGTGGCGGACGCTACTAATCGATCAAATCGATTTCAAATCGCCGCGAGGCACTTCGGGTCGGTCACGCCGACCCGAAGCCCGCGGTGGTAGAAAATAGGACTAAACAAAGGATAGTGAATGAAAGAAGAACTTATTGAAATGGCCGGTGTCGTGGTCGACAAACAGCCAAACGCATTTTTCAAGGTACAATTGAACGATACTGAGCATATGGTGCTTGCAACGATCTCGGGTCGTATGCGCCGAAATCGGATCCGCATCCTGATGGGTGACCGCGTCGATATCGAACTCTCGCCGTACGATCTGACAAAGGGCCGTATCACATACCGTCACAAGTAAAGCCTAACAAATTTCAGTTTTCGTGCTTTAGTGGCACGGAAACAGATCGTTCAACGGCCGGTCCGAACCCATTCTGAGTTTGAGTCGGAAGTGTTATGCGACCTGCGAGCACTCAAACCCACGCTCCACAAATTCTCCCTCCGCAGTCTTCCGCACATTAATTTTCACCAAAAATAATTTTACTCGTCAACTGATCGGCCACCACCGATGAGATAAGCTGTGAAAATAAACACGGCAACTCGCACGTAATTGCCCCATTTCGGGTGTTTCTCTCATAACGGAACAGGAAACTTAATCTTTCTACAAGTGACCTGCGTCACATCAACTGCTTCAAAGCAGGCACACAATGGCGCTGAAAGTAATATTTTCAAGTTCTGTCTAATGGGGGTGCAAAATGATGAGACAGTTTATTAAGATCGCTTCAGTGATCGCGACGTTCGCGTTCGTGTTATTCCTCCTCGACGGTACAAGCCAAAAGGCTCAGGTGATGACCGGTAAGGTCGCTCCGCCGCTCGAAATGCCCCAAGTTATCGAACTCGCAAAGGGCTCGAAACAGGGCCCTGTGACATTCAATCACGTCAAGCATAATAGTGGCGAGTATAGTGTCTCCGGGCCGATACAGTGTATCGAATGCCATCACACGGCACAGCCGGCCGCTGAACTCGCAAAGCATCCACCGCTTAAAACCGATTGGCCCGCCGGTCGTACGACCACGCTCACTATGGAGCTTTTCAATACGGATGCGAAAGGTGCCGGTATTGCCGCTTGTCGTGATTGCCACGCCAAAGCCGGCCAAAAGCCGAAATTGTTGCTGGAGATACCGGTCCTTAAGGATCCGGGCAGCACGACGATGACGACGCTGACCAACCAGTTGGCATTTCATCGCACCTGTGATGCGTGCCATTTTTCGGTTTCGATGAACCGGCCAGAGTCCAAGGTGCCGAATGCGACGGTCTGTTCGTCGTGCCATAAACGCAGCACATAACGCTGGAGACGTCGGCGATCGATAGTTAACGATGCAACTGGGCATTGCGGTATCGATTTGTAAATCGCATCGCCGGATTCGTCATTATTTGTGGATCGTATCAAAACGGGAATCGACGAACATAGTTCTGTCGATTTCCGTCTTGATGTGCCGCCACCACATTTGTTTCATCTTCCCCAATTTCCTCTATTATCGATAACTATTGTCATCAATGATCGACCAGAAACACCAAATTCCGACACTTGTACTGATCGGAGCATTGGTCCGATCACCGCAACGGCTCGATTGTATAGTCTTTCGTAGTAATATATGAGTCGCATGACATATGAATTTGAAATGCTCAAAAACGATCCCGACGTCGAATCGGAGCGCGGGCCGGGCGGAACGATCATCTTTTTAGATGGTGATCACTACTGTGTAGTCGGTCCCGAATTTGTCACTTTGGATGAAAGCGACTGCTATGCTTTTGGAGCGACGAGGGAACAGGCAATTTCCAATTATGCTTTGAAACATATTGTTTAGCGATATGCTGCAGAATGGGGGTATCATACAGAAACAGGAGTTTTTATGAAACGATTCATTTTACCGTCATTTTTTGTTATTGGTTTGATCTTGCTTGGAGCCGGGGCGGCGACTGCACAGAGTACATCCATCGCAGGTGAATGGGATGCCTCGTACAACACGCCCGGCGGACCGCGATCGTTCAGACTCATCTTCAACGTCGAAGGCGAGAAGGTGACCGGCACGGCTAAACGTTCTAACGGCGACGTGCCGCTTACCGGAACGGTTAAGGGCGACGACATCAGCTTTTCGTATACGATCAACTACAACGGTAACGATCTCACGCTGTCATTTTCGGGCAAGATCAAGGGTGATTCGATGGACGGGACCGTCGCGTTCAATGAAAATGCCAACGAAGAATGGAGTGCAAAACGTGTGCCGACTCCGAAACCCAGTATGCGTAAAGCCGAAAAGTAGCTCTCGCTATTGCTCATTGAATTAAGTCCCTAACCGTTCCGAGATCGCCGGGTGTTTTGTGCCCGGCGAGTGCGATGTTTAATTTGGAAGGTCGATCGATGCTGTCCGGTTCCGAATCCGCGTTTGGTGCCGGACGCCGTTGTCCGGTCACATCTCAACTCTATTTTCCGCGACAAAATGTCATTTTCGATTCACGTTGACTCAAAAAACGGCATTGATGAGGATTCTATTTACAGGACATTCGGACCCACGGACCGCGGCCACGCCGGCTTGTCATCTCGCTCAGGCATATCCGGCGACGACGAGCGGTATTACGCAGACCGGAACCCGCATCTTCGTCATCGCGACCGAAGGCGTGATGAACGCCGGAACATTTACCGGAGCAGCCGGTTGGGGGCCCGGCACCTGTGACATCTCGGCGGCCGTCACGCCATTGAACAACTAAGATCCTAGAATAAAAAATCAATAAAAGGCCCCGGTCCATCAGGATCGGGGCCTATCCTTTTGCTCAAATGTCACGTCAATCCATTAAGCAATAAAAACATATAGCGAATTGTGCCTGAAATGGGCCGATTGCGATACCTAAGACACGTCCGTGTCAGCGAGAGCGTCGCAATGATCCCGGAGGATTTCAAGTGAGCCATCACGAGGCTATTCAAACGTGGACCGCGGCGATCGCGGCTCAGGATGTTCGAGCAGGTTTGTGGTGTGCTCGGTGACGCTTGGGAAATGGTCGATGGCGGGCATCGGCGGGAGCTTGTTTGTTGTGTCCGCTTTCGGTAGCAATGCGGGTTTCGCGGTCACGCGGGGACTTCGCTTGCGGCCCTGATCAAGTAGTGACATTGCAGCGATCGAGAACATCCCGATAACAGACGTGATAACGCCGAGCATTACGACCGCACGCACATCGTTCATTGACCCCAGCAAAGCGATCAATATGCCCGCGAACGCTATCGACAAACCCCAGAATGCTCTCGGGATCCGCCGCCTCGTGCCGTCGACCGTCAAACCCGCCCCGCACTCCCGGCAGAATTGCTGACCATCAGCCACCTTTGAACCACAACTTGGACAATCCATCATCAACCTCATTATATCGGTAATACCAAATAAGACATACGGGTTCGACGTGGTGTGTGTTCATTATTTTGCAATTCCGACAATTGGCGATCTACAAGTTTGTGCTCCAATGGTGGTCAGGTTCGAAGGTTGCCCGGAGTAGATCGTGTTAGCACGAACCCCTGTCCGTATAATTCGGCGGGTCCCCGTTGCCCCTTAAAATGTGACCTCGAATCGTCATTGTACTCGACTGAGATTTGCCAAATTTTGTCACCTATTGTGAATTGCGAGAGGGAAGAGTGCCGTGTTTGCTGCGTTTTGCGTGTGGCACGATATTTGTATTTGCGTTTGCAGCGTTTGTTTGTCCGGCGCCAAATAAATTATAAAAAAGGAAATTGAATGAAAAATCAAAAAGGCTTCTCACTTATCGAACTACTCATCGTAGTCGTGATCATCGGTATAATTGCCGCAATCGCGATTCCCAATCTGCTGGCATCCCGCCGCTCGGCCAACGAAGGCTCAGTTATCTCATCACTCAGAACCGTCGATGGTGCACAGAAGACCTATTCCACCACATACGGTAATGGTGACTACGCCGGCACGTCCTACGGACTTGACGGTGTCGGTATGACCCAGTTAGGTGCGACCAACTTGATCGACGCGACCCTGGCAAGCGGCACTAAGAACGGTTACCTATACGAAATTGGAACAACATCGCGTTCGGCGACAACCCCCGCGACATTCTGTGCTCGATCTGCCCCGCAAGTGTGGACGGGTGTCACTGCGGGCGGCAGTCGATGTTTCGGCGTAGCCACTGACGGAGTGATAATGACAAACACGGCCAATGGCACGGCGAGCGGTTCGAATTGCGGTTGTTCGATCAATGCGGGTGCTGCTTTTGTGGACCGTTCATCACCACTACAGAACTAGTTTTATAGATAGATGGTCGGGCCAGCGGTTGTCGCGCTAAGGACCAATGGGAACTCGCCGTTGTGCATCCACTATCGCAGGATCGCTCGGAAGTGATCAGCATAAACCGAAAAGGCCTCGGATGCTACGGCAAACGAGGCCTTTTTGATTTTGTGTGAAACGGCGATGAGCAACTATGCCGAATCAGGCCGCCGTCGAGTTGACTAACGTGCCGGAGCTGCTATATTTATGTCGATCTCAGTCTTTTTTGAGCCTTGCTTTAGGATTCCGCTGTAATAGACTAAGCCTGCGATGATCGCTACGATTATCACGAGGGCGATCGCCCACACTGCATTGCTTCCGGTTCCGTTTTCATCTGCCATACGTCTCGATCCTCCAAAATAAATGTATTTCGAACAGTTTTGATATCAGTAGTCTGTCGGGAAGAGAGCCAATTGTCAATTGCAGTGGCGGCGGAGCGAGGATCGGACGATCCCGATCCTAAAGCATTTTGCGTATTCCCCGATCCTAAAGTTCCACCCAATGGATGTCGACGATCGGTTGATCGATGTCCTTTGGCCGTCGGATCTCAAGAGCGAGACTCTTGCCGAATCGCCAAACGTTCGATGTGGCGTCCTCGTCATCGACCACTTCGCCGGCGGGCCCGTGTCGCACCTCGACTTTCTTAACAAGACGTTTTGCGACCGCCGATTGCTGATCCATCGCGAATAGCACGATCGCGATCTCCCAAGCACCGATCTCCGGTTTGAAGAACATCGTCGCCCGGCCCTTTACCCCACCGAACGTGCCGTCCCAAACGAGTTGGTCCGGCGTGCCCTTGAAAGCCGCGTCCACCAATCCGCGTTTAACCAGAACGGCCTTTGCCGCTTTATATGTCGTGCCCAGCTTCACGGCCGGAAAATCCGGAAAAACGTCGTGAACCGTGATCGGTGCTTTGCCCGGCTTCACAGCCTTTTGGGCAAACGCAGGTAGTCCCGCGATGACAATCGTAACAGCGACCAAAATCAGGTAGAACGGCTTCATAAGTTGAACGATTGTAGCACGAAAATAAGAAGATCTGATCTTCCGTCAGATGCGTTCGTTTGCGCAAACCAAAAGGCCGCGACGCGATGTCGGCGCGGTGGTTCTCGTTTGTTCATCCGCTGGAGGGACGGAAAATGTAACGGATTTTACCTAGGGATCCGCTCCCGATGGTCGCTACTCCCCAGGCTTTAATCTCCGTCGCCGTCGGCGACAAGAATTCTCCGACCGCCGCGTCAGCGACGATTGGAAACGAATCGCGGATCGTTCAACCGTTACTGACGCGACGTAAATCCGTTGGGAACGTCCACCGTGGGTTATCACCCACGGCTAAAGTCACATCGCCGCTCCGCGACAACGAAATGGTGGGGAAATGTGAGCGACAAGCGGAGTTTTTTGACAGATGGATCGGCTAAGCGTCCGATATACGCACTGCGACCCTTAGGGCCTTATTTGCATAAACGGGGAGAAATTGAAAAGGCGGGCTGTAGCTGGACTGCTCGCTCATAGTCAGCCTTCGCCAGCGGGTTTTTCCCAGCCTTGCAATAGGCGTTGGCTCGGTCCAGATAAGCGGTTGCAGATCTCTCTTTCGCTCGGATCACCTGTGTATAATCAGCGATCGCTAGATCGTAGGCTCCTTTGTTGTAGTAAGCACGGCCGCGATCGAGGTACGCGTCAAGGTAGCCTGAGTCGAGCTTAATAGCTTTCGTAAAGTCGGCGATCGCAGCGTCGAAATTTTGCTTTTCCTTGTAAACGAGCCCACGATTGTAGTAATCGCTCAGAAAGTCCGGATCGATCTGGATCGCTTTGCTGTAGTCAAACATCGCCCGGTCGTAGCTGCCCTGGACGTAATAGACCTGTCCGCGGCTGCGATAGGCATCGGCGTGATCCGCCTTGATCTGGATGGCCCTAGTGTAATCAGCGATCGCGGCATCGAGCGTCGCTTTTTCTTGGACTAAGTCGTTTAGGGCCGGTAGCCGAAGATAATAGGCACGCCCGCGTCGGTAAAATGCATCGACATTTTGGGGGTCGATCTGGAGCACTTTTGTAAGATCCGTTATAACCGCGGCATAGTTGCCCGTGTGATAGTTTGCCAGGCCGCGATTGTAATTGGCGGCCTCATCATTTGGATCGATCTGGAGCCCTTTTGTGTATTCAGCGACGGCTAGGACGTAGTTATGAGCGTCAAATGCCGCATCGGCGAGCTTGAAATGTTCGTTCGACGACTGAGCAGCGGTCGCCATAGTGATCGCAAAAATTGCAATCAGAAGTCGGAATGCATTTTTTTTCCGTGAAGCCATAGCGTTACCCCCTTCTGACCGATTTCTCCAAATCGTATTCTCTAATGTCCCATCTGTCAACAAACCCAGCGACGGAGAAGAGCTGTAAAAGTGTGCCGGAAAAGCACAGCCGCCGAAGGTGACGAAGATAATAGCCCAGGGTGGAACCCTGGATATCAGATGTATTATGATTTCCGTCCCCGAGGGCGACTAACATTTACGCCCGTGTTGCTCCCCTACAGGGAGCGGATCGTTTCGTATTTCTAACGTAGGGTTGCACCCTACGCTATTAAATTCGTCCCTTTCAGGGACAATATCGCTCCGCGACAGTGGCGGGGAAGTGTGTTGAAAATCGGAGTTTTGACTCTGTCGCCAAAGGCGACGGATATTAAAGCCCAGGGTGAGAGCCTTTGCGAAACCCTAGGTCACGGATGCCTGGATCGATACCCGAAACCACCGGTGTCGGATACCAACCTCGAATCGCAATATCGAAGGCCAGACCCCAATCTTTCCAAAATATTAACCCTCAGTCCGTTTCAACGGGCTTACTCTTTTCGGCTTAAGCCAATGAAAAAAGGACGGTAAACCGCCCTCACGGGAATTCGGGGCATCCTTTCCACGCCGTAAACGACGTGGCTATGTGCCCTTCGGGACGGAGAAGAAACGGTTGGGAACTGTGCCGGAAACGGAGAGAACTGACCACACGTTTTCTTCTACTTTGGTTTCGACGAATTAGCCATGCGATTCAGTTCGGCGATGGCAAGGGTGTATTCGCTGAATGTCTTGGTCCCGTTCTCCTTAACCCAACCGAAATGGATCTTTGCAGTAGCAGGCGTGCCGGCGAATAACTGCATCTCTCCTATATATGTGTGAGCCTCGGTGAGTTTTCCGTTATCAACGGCAAGTGCAAGTAGCCCGGCGGCGGTCAGGTCGCCGTGCATATACCGCATTATTTTCGTTGTCCATGCTTCCGGCTCGACCTGTTTGATCCATGTCTCCAAAAACACTTTCGCGGCGGCGGCTTTGTTGCTTTTACGGAGGCCGATATAACCGACCAAAACAGCGTATGGAGCAGAATCACCTTTGAGCCCGTTAAGTTCGAGAAAAGCCGTTGCTTGCTCAAAAGCCGTATCACCTTTATTTAGGTATAAATATGTCCAGTCGCGATTTTCGTAGGCATCGGCGTAGTTCGGGTATATTTGGATCGCTTTTGTGTAATCCGCTATCGCCTGGTCGTAATTGCCTTTTCGATTATAGACATCCCCGCGATTGTTGTAGGCAGTGGCGTTGTTCGGGTTTAGCTGGATGGCTTTTGTATAGTCCGCTATCGCCTGGTCGTAATTGCCTGTGTCGTAATAGGCAACTCCGCGATTGATGTAGGCATAGGCGTTGTTCGGGTCTATTTGGATCGCTTTTGTGTAATCCGCTATCGCTTGGTCGTAATTGCCTTTGGCGTAATAGGCAACTCCGCGAATGTAGTAGGCATGGGCGTTGTTCGGGTCTATTTGGATCGCTTTTGTGTAATCCGCTATCGCCTGGTCGTAATTGCCTTTGTCGTAATAGGCATCCCCTCGATTGTAGTAGGCAGTGGCGTAGTTCGGGTTTAGCTGGATGGCTTTTGTATAGTCCGCTATCGCCTGGTCGTAATTGCCTGTGTCGTAATAGGCAACTCCGCGATTGTAGTAGGCAAGGGCGTAGTTCGGGTCTATTTGGATCGCTTTTGTGTAATCCGCTATCGCCTGGTCGTAATTACCTTTATTGTAATAGGCAAGTCCGCGATTGTAGAACTCATTCGCCGTCTGAGCCCCAGCGTTGACAACCGGAAAGAGAATAAAACATGCGAGCATCAGCGCCGGTAACACAAACCTTTTCGTCATTGCAATATTCTCCTCTTGACCTATTTGCAAGCATAGTAGCACCAAAGTATGGCCGCTTCAATTGAGAAAGGCTTCGCCCAATTTTGAGCGAAGCCTTTCTGTTTTACGTGCGAACAAACCGCGTTCGTAGCAAAGCGTGAAAAGCTTCGATGGGTTTAGGTTACATTCTCATTCCCATGCCGCCCACGTTGCCAATGCAGAATTCAGAATGCAGAATGCTGAATGAAAGCTCGACTCCGGTGATCAGGCGGCGAATTCAAATATCGGCGTTTCGATGGTTTTCTTCGGATTCTTGCCAGTCAGGATAATTTTCTGTAGGCGGTCGACGGTTGCCGGGGCGAAGAACTGTTCGCCGGTTTCGACACTGACGCGGGCCGGGACGTTTTCGACGATGTAAAACTTTCCGTCCTTTTCGAGCGTGTAGGTTACTCTCGTCTCCTTCATCGTTTCATCTTTCATAATTTAGCCCTCGTTTGGTGGTCGCCTCTCGCGAAAATCGATCCATAGACTTTCGTCAGGCTCGTAAAGCGTAATCACTTTCAAAATCACGCGGGTCGGATAGCTGCACTGGACATGTAATGGACGCTCGGCTTTAGTAAGTCCGAGTATTAGACAACTCGGCCCGTATTTATCGCCCGGATAGTCCTCGATAATACTTCCATTGGTAATCGAATCCGCGAACTCATCAAGCAAAATGTTCCGTAAGATGCTTTGATCGACTACATGCTTCGAGAACTCTTACAACCCCTCGGAAACTTTGCGGCGAATCCCGTCGATCATTTGAATGAAATTATAGTCTCTGGCGAACCGATGAACAACAAAAAAGGCCTCGCCGGATGTGGTGAGGCCTTTTGATTTTGCGGAATTAAATCCGTGCCGTGTTGCCCTTACTTACGTGCGGGCTCCAGTCTTACATTCCCATTCCCATTCCGCCGCCCATACCGCCCATGCCGCCCATTGGGTCGCCGCCCTTGTCGTCCTGGACGTCAGCGATCATTGCT
The DNA here is from genome assembly GCA_016720705.1 of Chloracidobacterium sp. Lineage (NCBI taxonomy): Bacteria > Pseudomonadati > Acidobacteriota > Blastocatellia > Chloracidobacteriales > Chloracidobacteriaceae > Chloracidobacterium > Chloracidobacterium sp. The sequence continues at coordinate 617,422 of JADKKB010000005.1, forward strand.
TCGGTGGTGAGCATAAGGCCTGCGATCGAGGCTGCGTTCTGCAACGCTGTACGCGTTACCTTGGCAGGATCGATGACACCGGCTGCGACGAGGTCTTCGTACTTTTCGCTGGCAGCGTTAAAGCCAAAGTGGCCTTCGCCTTCGCGAACCTTGCCGACGACAACCGCACCTTCCTGACCCGCATTCTGCGCGATCTGGCGGAGCGGCTCTTCGAGAGCACGTTTGACGATGGTCACACCGATCTGTTCATCGGTATCTTCAGCATCGGTTGTGAAGTTGTCGAGAACCATTCCGGCACGGACCAGAGCGACGCCGCCGCCTGCCACGATGCCTTCTTCGACAGCAGCACGCGTTGCATTCATAGCATCTTCAACGCGAGCCTTCTTTTCCTTCATCTCGATCTCGGTAGCGGCACCGACCTTGATAACTGCAACACCGCCGACCAATTTAGCCAGACGCTCTTGCAATTTTTCACGATCATAGTCGCTCGAGGTATCTTCGATCTGAGTACGGATGGTTTTGATGCGACCGTCGATCGCTTCGCCCGAACCGCCACCTTCGACAACAGTGGTATTTTCCTTGTCGATGGTGACCTTCTTGGCTTTGCCGAGGTCTTCGAGAGTGATGGTCTCGAGCTTGATGCCGAGATCCTCAGAGATGACCTTGCCGCCCGTGAGGACCGCGATGTCTTCGAGCATTGCCTTACGGCGATCGCCGAAGCCCGGTGCCTTTACAGCAGCGACATTCAACGTGCCGCGGAGCTTATTGACGACCAAGGTGGCAAGAGCTTCGCCCTCGACATCCTCAGCGATGATGAGCATCGGACGGCCCATCTTGGCAACCTGCTCCAGGATCGGCAGCAGATCACGCATATTCGAGATCTTTTTCTCGTTGATCAGGATGTATGGCTCGTCGAGAACACATTCCATACGGTCAGCGTCGGTGACGAAGTACGGCGAAAGGTAACCGCGGTCAAACTGCATACCCTCGACAACCTCGAGCAGCGTGTCCATCGTCTTGGACTCTTCGACGGTGATCACGCCGTCTTTGCCGACCTTGTCCATCGCCTCAGCGATGATCGTGCCGATCGTTTTGTCGCCATTGGCCGAAACGGTGCCGACCTGTGCGATCGAATCACCCGAAACCGGCTGAGCCATCGAGCCGATCTCAGCAACGACCGCCGCGACTGCCTTTTCGATGCCGCGTTTGAGAGCCATCGGGTTTGCACCTGCGGCAACCGTGCGGACGCCTTCCTTAAAGATCGCCTGAGCCAGAACCGTTGCGGTCGTCGTGCCGTCACCGGCAACGTCCGAGGTCTTGCTCGCGACTTCGCGGACCATCTGTGCGCCCATATTCTCGAGCGTGTCCTTTAATTCGATCTCTTTGGCGACCGTGACACCGTCTTTGGTGATGGTCGGCGAACCGAATTTCTTGTCGATAACGACGTTGCGGCCCTTCGGTCCGAGTGTAACTTTCACTGCGTCCGCGAGCTGATTAACACCACGCAGGATAGCTGCGCGTGATTCTTCTCCGTGTACTACTTGTTTAGCCATTGTCTTATATCTCCTAAATAAACTTGTGTGTTACGCCCGTACTTACGTGCGGGCTTCTGCAACTAAGCTGCTGCTCCGGCGCGTGAAATGATGCCGAGGATCTCGTCTTCGCGCATAATGATGAATTCGTCGCCGTCGAGCTTGATCTCGCTGCCCGAGTACTTGCCGAAAAGGACGCGGTCGCCGGCCTTTACGTCCAAAGCCTGACGCGTTCCGTCTTCTTTATACTTGCCCGCACCGGCGGCGATGACTTCGCCTTCTTGCGGCTTTTCCTTTGCAGTGTCGGGGATGAAAAGTCCACCGGCGGTCTGGTTAACGTTGTCTTCGATACGCTTGATAATCACGCGATCGTGAAGCGGTGTGATGTTTGTAGCCATAACTGATTTACTCCTTCCTAAATAAACTTAGTCTGTTAAAATAACGTTGACCTACGGCGGTAAAACACATATTTAGCACTCATAGATCATGAGTGCTAGTATAGGCGAATCAATACATTTGTGTCAAGTATTATCCTAGGGTATCAGAAAATCTGATACAGGTATTATCAAGTTTGGGGAGAAAATATTCACCACAGAGGACACAGAGGACACAGAGTTCATCTAAAAGCCTCTGAGTTTTTCTCTGTGTACTCCGCGTACTCTGTGGTAACCAATCACTTAAATGCATATTTCTGAGATCAATATCTATCCGATCAAGTCGCTGAAGGGCATCTCGCTCGAATCGGCAGTGGTCGATGCTCGCGGGCTTGAGAACGACCGGCGTTGGATGCTGACGGACCGCGATGGGAATTTCTACACTCAACGTAAATTTCCGCGTATGGCACTGATCTCGGTATGGATCGAGGACGGCGGCATCGGTGTCGCGGCGGACGGCTACGGTGAGGCGTTTATTCCGCGTCTGCCCGAGATCCGAAACCGTCAGACGGTTACGGTTTGGAACAGCAAATGCGAGGGCGAGGTGCACTCGCCCGTTTTGAACGAGTGGTTCAGCGATGTGCTTGAGATGGACTGTCAGCTTGTCTATATGCCGGATGACACGCGTCGAAGCGTGACCGAGCGATTCGACCGAGGCGGTGATATCGTCAGTTTTGCGGACGGCTATCCGCTGACAGTGATCGGCGAAGAGTCTCTGGCCGACCTCAATAGAAGGATAATGGAGGCGGACGAGAGCATTCGCACCCCGTTGCCGATGAACCGCTTTCGGCCAAACCTAGTTGTTTCAGGCTCCGAAGCGTTTGCCGAAGACGATTGGGCAAAGATCCGCGTCGGCGATTCAGTTTTTCGAGCTACAAAACCCTGTGCACGGTGTGTGATGACGACCGTCGAACAATCAAAGGGTGAATATTCCGGCCCCGAACCCCTCAAGACGCTCGCTACATATCGAATCGCCAAAGACGTGATGCCCGATCGCGTCGAGAGACTCGGCGTGACACCAACCGGAGTGCTATTCGGCCAAAATCTCATCGCCGAAAAGTTTGGAGACTCGATAGCGGTCGGTGACGAATTGGTTGTGTTGAAAACGTACTAACCAAATTACTGTGATTGCGGTGAGAAGATCAGATCAATGCCGTCACCCATAACAGCGACAATCTGCGGCGAAAATAGATAGGTCTTGTGGGTGAGAACGACCACGTAGATTGCCCCGACCTCAACATCGTCGAATTGAAAATAGCCTAGAGCATTTGTCCTGGAGACTCGGACGATGCCGCCGCCATCGGTCAAGTACAGTTGCACAAGGGAAATACCGGCCTGATCCGAATTAACGATTCGGCCTTTTACGATGACCATTGCTGCCGACGGGGCGAGGTCTGATTGCCAGAATCCGCTACGGACCGAAAATGTATTTCCGGTTGGGTTTGTACCGACCGCCGATTGACCCGTCGTGCTTGTGACCGTATAAAGGCCGCCATCCGCCTTTCCCCCGCCGGACGAAATGACCGATTTTTCGATCCCAAACGTGCCGCCCGTCTGAGCCGAACCCGACAGTGTAACCATTGCGATCCAGATCAAAAATAATATTGCTTTTGTCGTGATCATATTTGTGCCTATTGAAATCGGATTACTGTTCCGTTCAGAACGACGTTGTTTCCGCTGCTGTTATCAATCTTGTCGCTCGCGGCGTAAATGTATGTCCCGTCAAATACGAGTGCGGTGACTGTTCCCTGAGTTGGCACTGAGTTACTCTGGCTCCCCATACCATTGACGTTGCACCTGATCACGGCAGAGCGGTTGCCCAAGGAAAAGGTTGCGTCTGAACCTGCACCGTAAAGCGACGTGCCGTCGAACACGGTCGCGTTGTTATTAAGACTCAATAGATTAGCAAGAGCAATTGAACGGTTCTCATATGATCCGGTGCTTGATCGGATGAGCTTCACCGCCGAGGCATTTGAGACATAAATGTATGTTCCGTCAAACGCTAGAGCTCCGGCATTCAATCCGCCGGCAATTGCGATCACGTCGACGGCGCCTGTGCTAGCCCGGATTCTACGGACATTACCGTTTATACCGGTAATCTGATTGTTCGGCTCGGAAACGTACATGTAGGCGCCGTCAAAGGCAAACGAAACTGTTTTGTGTCCTACGATAATATCGCCAACCGATGCACCAGTGTTTTTCGTCAGACGTGTAATTATGTTGGAATTGCAGTCGCCGACATAGATCAGCGTGCCGTCAGAGCCCAGAGCACAGGGCTGGCTTCCCGCATTAACAGTCATATCAACCTGAGCATTGGAAATGCTGATTCGCGAGACAGTGCCGGCCCCTGAATTTGCCACCCAAATCGACCGGAATCCGTCATAAACCAGTGCGGCCGGTGCGTTGCCAACCGGTATCGGCGGCCCCTCGATCAGTCCGGTGCTTATTCGGATTCGCATCACGTTTTTATCGAGTTTGTTAGCAACCCACACGAACGTGCCGTCAAATGCCAGTGCGGATGGAGTGCGTCCGACTTCCGCGAGGTTTGGAACGACGGGCAGTTGGTCCCAACGCATTTGAGCGACAAGCTGAGGGTCAAAACCGTTTCTGAAATCGACCGCGAGCTTTGCTTTCGTCACAGAACCATCAGCTATCTTTGGCGTCGTCACAGCACCGGAGCCGATCTTAACGGTGCTTATCGCCCCGTCCGAGATCGCATCGCCGGTCACATTACCTTCGCGAATTGCATCGGTTGTTACTGAACCGGCGCCGAGTTTCTCTGCGGTAACTGAGCCGGTAATAAGACTGCCGCCGTTGAGGCTGTCCAAACCCGAACCGTTGCCGGTAATTATTCCCGTAAATGTCTTGTTGCCGCCGACCGTTTGGCTGGTCGAAAGATCGACAAAATTCTTGCTCGAACTTCCTGTGCCCCCGCTTGTGACGGGTAGAACACCCGAGATATCCGTTGCCGAGATCGCTGACACTGTCCAGCCGGCACCGTTGCTGCGAAGGTATGTGTCGGCCGGTGGAAATGTTGGGCCGATTCCCGTGCCGCCCTGCGAAGCGCTTAGTACTCCCGTTATCTTTTCGGCGCTAATGGCACCGATATGAGCGTCGGTTATACACAGGACACAAGCGGTTGAGAGGGAATCGGACGAGGCGGAATAGACTGATTTGACTGCAAAAGGCGAACTCGTGATGGTTTGGCGCGGAGCGAGCGTTGTATAAGACCCTGTGCTGATCCCGGGCCGAACGCTTATCTCGAGGGAGGCAGCTGCATTCGAAGTAAACAGTGATGAGCCGAAATCCAATACCACAGTAAAGATGCCGGCCGTTACCTGAACATCTTCGAGCGTCCCCGATGCTAACAAAGTACCGGCCGAATCATATAGACCGAATTGAAAATCATACTGGCCGTTGGCCGGAAGACTCGCGTCAGTCAGCTTACCTTGATAAGTAAATGCTGATGACTGAGAGCGGATCGCGACCGAAAACAACGCGCATAGGACGACCGCGATTAGGAAACGCCTTGACGAAATCATATTTACTCCTATTTGCTAAACAACCATGTGACAAATGCTCGGGTCGATCTCACTAAAACATAGCACTTAAACCTATGGGACGAATGACGCCGGCGTCGGCACATCGCCCGCTCCTCCGAATTGTTGTATCAAAATGCCGGATGTTGAACGCAGGATAAACCAGTTCGCACCGCTCGGGCGGAATATGCTGATATCTGCCTTGCCGTCGCCGTCATAATCGCCTGTGACCGGAATGTCGCCGCTTGCACCAAACGGAACGGTATAAAAGCTCTGATCTTCGCTTCGCAAAATGTACCAATTGCCGTTGGACGGGCGCCAGATCGCGATGTCCGACTTGCCGTCACCGGTGTAGTCGGCAGTGACGGGTTTGTCCGTACTGATCCCGAAACTTGTGGCATATAGTCCGGTCGTCGAACGGTTTATCCACCACTCGCCGCTTGCCGGGCGATATATCGCGGGGTCCGTTTTGCCATCGCCATCGTAATCCGCGTTGACGGGCACATCGCCGGGTCCGCCCCACTGCGTAATTATTATGCCGCCCGAGGATCTGTTGATGTACCAGGTTCCTGTGGAAGCTCGGAATACCGCAATGTCGGCAAAACCGTCGCCGTCATAATCGCCCGGAACGGGATTGTCCGACGATATTCCGAACGGAACCGCATAAAATGATAGATTTGAACTGCGTAAGATAAACCATTCACCGGTTGACGGCCTATAAATTGCGATGTCTGTTTTGCCGTCACCATCATAATCGGCAGGAATCGGTTTATCTGTCGAACTGCCGAATGTGAGGGCGGCAACCGAATTGTCCGAGCTTTTTTGATACCACCACTGGCCGTTTGACGGACGAAAGATCGAAATATCCGCTTTGGCGTCGCCGTCATAGTCAAAGAAAGTGCTGGAGGCAGCAAAATAGTATGCGGCACCTTGGCCATTGGGGCTTGTCAATGCCTTTTCGGCGGCGCCGACGATCAGACCTTCGGCTTGGAGTGCCACGGCATAACCGAATCGATCGCCGTTGAACGGGTCAGACGGAGCGAGCTTCTGTTTTTCGGTCCAAGACGAACCGACGCGCTTAAAAATATAGGCCGACCCGGCGTCGGGCCCACCGGCGATGGTATCGTCTTCGCGAGCACCGACCGCGACGATATCACCCGAAACGGCAACCGAATAGCCGAAGCGGTCAACGGTCGCTCCGTCCGAGGCGGTTAATCTCCCCTCTGATATCCAGGATGAACCGTTGAACTTGAAAACGTAGGCCGCTCCGAATGCCGGCTGGCCGATAGTAGGCGTATATTGGAGAGCACCGCCGATCAGCGTATTCCCGTCGACAGCGACCGAATTGCCAAAACTATCGCCATTGGCTCCGGTCGCGATCGATATTTTATCCTGTTGCGCATAGATGCCGCCGCTCTCAATATAGACATAAACCGAGCCCGCCGCGGTGAACGGAACATCGGCACCGGGCGAGCCGATAATCAACTTATTGCCGCTGACGGCGAGAGATTCGCCAAAATGATCGCCCAATATGACGCCTCCGGCCGGGATCAATTTCTGTGCATGACTCCAAACTGCACCACTTTGTGTGTAGCGATATACCGCACCGGCATCTGAATTGCTCGGTTGGTCGGCGAAATTTGCACCGACAAAGGCGTTTGTGCCTATGACCGCGACTGCGATCCCAAATTGATCGTCAGCCGCAGCGTCGATCGCGGTCAGTTTTTGCTGGAATGACCAGGTTGTTCCGCTTCGGACATATACGTACGCTGAACCGGCATTCGACTGAGGTGAATCGTCATTAAAGGCTCCGACGATAATGGTGTCGGTGCTGATCGCGACCGAATAGCCAAATTTATCTGCGACTGAGCCATCCGGTGCGAGCAATACGGCCTGCTGCGTCCATATGCCGCCGGACATTATATAAATGTAGGCAGCTCCGGCTTGCGACGCGGTCGTGCTGTCGTAACGGGCGCCGACGACCATCGTATTGCCACTGATAGCGACCGCATTGCCAAATTGGGCACCGACGCCGCGTGGCGTACTTGTTATCTTTTGCCGCTGAGTGAAATTTGTTGCCGCAACAACGGGCAGAGAACCGACTACGACGAGAAGGACCAACATCCAAAGTCTTAGTTTCATTACAACTCCATTTTCGACAAGCACGCTCGGCGGCGATCAGGGTGAAGATGACAAAACACAATTGACGTGTGGCTCATATCCCGCTCGCGCTTTTGGCCGGTTCGGGATTGACGTGAATGCGGATATAAGTTGACCCGTAAAGCTATACTCTCTTTTTTATGGAAAGTCACCAATTATTTTTATCGATGGTGAAAAGGTATTGATAGACGGGAAAAGAACCGGTCGGCGGGAGCACCCATCGGACCTGTAAATGTCACAACAATTGAACTTAAGCGGATCTACGCGTGATCGACGATGGAAGGCTCAGTTTACGGAAAAAGTCGAGCCGGTGAGGAGTTCGTAAGCCCGCACGTATCTCTCAGACGTCGCCGCGGCAATCTCGGCCGGTAGTGGCGGAGCGGGCGGCAACTTGTCCCAGTCTAAGGTTTCGAGATATTCGCGAACGAACTGTTTGTCGAACGACGGCTGCGGGTGGCCGGGTTCGTACGAGCTTGCGTCCCAAAATCGCGAGCTGTCCGGCGTTAGGGCTTCGTCGATCAGAATGATGTTGCCTTTACTGTCGGCACCAAATTCAAATTTAGTGTCGGCGATGATAATGCCCCTAGAACGAGCAAACTCGCTCGCTTTTTTGTAGATCGCAAGCGTCGTGGATTTTAATAGAGCCGCAACGTCGTGGCCGACAATGCGGGCAAATTCAAGTTGGTCAATATTCTCATCGTGGCCCGCGGCTGCCTTGTTTGCCGGTGTAAAGATCGGCGACAGGAGTCGGTCGCAATGTTTGAGCCCGGGCGGCAATCTGTGGCCGCAGACCGTACCGCCGGCCCTGTAATCTTTCCACCCCGAGCCTTCCAGATAACCTCGAACAACGCATTCGACCGGAAACACGTCGGTACGCTTGACCAACATCGACCTGCCGCGAAGTTCCGGATGTGAACCGATGGGTGCAGGCATTTCGTCGATATTAGTCGTAATGAGGTGATTCTTGATTATGCCGGTCAATTGGCCAAACCAGAATTCGGAAAGTGCGGTTAGCACTGCACCCTTATTCGCGATCGGCGTCGGCAGAACACAGTCGAACGCCGAAAGCCGATCGGTCGCGACCAACAAAAGTCGATCCTCGTCAACGCTGTAAACATCGCGGACCTTGCCGCGGTGCAATAACTCTAGTTCAGGAATAGTTGAATCGATCAATGGTTGAGTGTGGTCCATTTTGAACAATGCAGTAGGCATACGTGTCCTCGAAATCACTATTATGGAAACCCTGACGCGTAATCACAAATGGCGTCAGGTATTATTTTCTGGAACAGCGGGTGCGTTGAATCTCTATTAACATCGTTGAAGATAGGCGTGACAATGAAAACACTATATGGCATAATTTACTTGGTTCGAAGTGTCGATCGAACTTCTCGCCATTTCATTCCCGCTCATTATCTTATAGTCTCCCAGCTATTCCGCCGGTTAGCGGCAGTTCTTTAATATGTTAAGCATTACCCAAATCCGATTTTATTTCTTCACGGTCATCATAGCGATCGTTTCGCTTTCCGCCACATTGGCGGCTCAACCGGGTCTCGCGGAAAAGGAACGCGAAATGATCGAGGCTACGACTAACCGCTGGTGGTACACGATGGTTTTTATCGGTGTGTTGTTGGCAGGCGGTGCGTTTTTACTATGGCGTCGACGAACGAAATCGGGCTCGCGATCTGAATTTGAATATAACCACCGGTATCAGGCCAATAGCTCCGGTATGGGGGATGACCAAGACGGATTAGATATTGATAAAGAGTTGGAGTGGTTTAAGAAGGCAAAAAAAGTCACCCCGAAAAAAGCCGGAAAGCCGGATTTGTCACCGCTTGCGGTTGCCGGTCGTGATCGTAGGACTCGGCGGCGTCCGATCGAAATGGATATGACCGGATCTGCTGCGGACGACTTGGCGACGGGGACGAAGATGTTTGTTGAGAAAATGAAACAGCTTCAATTTTCGCAGCTGCCCGTCCACTCTTTCCTTCAATTGACGGCCGCCCGCACCTTCGAACAATTGCCGTTGTCTGCGGATCCGGCTCTGCTGAGTGCGATCGAACAGACCTACGAAGAATTTGAAGAGGATGAGGCGGTTCGCGACCTCGCCCTCCGAATACTTGCGGTTTTCAGAAATCGAAACTCGGTCGAGGCTCTGACCCAGATCGCACTCTACGACCTTTCGGCTAACCTACGTTCAAAGGCGGTGGCGACGCTGACCGACTTTGACCACGAGTCCGTTTTTGAGGCCCTGCTCCTGGCCTGTGCCGATCCGACCCGCGAGGTAAGGGCTGCGGCTGCCCGCGGGCTTTTCAGACTAAGTTTTGACCGTGCTGAGGCTTGGAAGCGATTGATCGCCACCAACGATCAGTTTCGTATGAACCACGCGGCCAGAGCGGCGGTGGAGTCGGGAATCGTCCAAAAATCGTTCGACCGTCTGCTCCACGAGGATATGCGGATCGCTTACGAGGCAGTCGCTTTGGTCGGAATGCTTTTGAAAGCAGGCGAGACCGATCTGATCTTTGACGCGATCGAAAATCATAAGGACGAGCGCGTAAAATATGCTCTGCTTCACGTTATCAAGATCGTCCGCGACGAGCGGACTATGACGCGTCTGAGCGAATTGCTGCATAAAAATGTCCTTGAGCTTGCGATCGCCGAACGTGCAGAGTCGATCGTCAAAGAATCCGAGGCACTCGCAGCTTGATCTAATAGACTAACCACTTTTTGTTTTTGGAAATTGCATTACTTGATCTATGATTAAGTAATGCAATTTCGTCTCATTTCTGAAAACACCCCAAAGGGCGACCAGCCCGAGGCGATAGAAAGTCTCGTCGAGAATCTAAATTCCGACACAAAGCATCAAGTCCTACTCGGTATAACCGGGAGCGGCAAGACCTTTACGATCGCCAACGTAATTGAAAGAACGCAGCGTCCGACTCTGGTGCTGGCACATAATAAAACGCTTGCGGCTCAGCTCTATCAGGAATTTAAGACGTTTTTCCCGGAAAACGCGGTCGAGTATTTTGTTTCGTACTACGACTACTATCAACCCGAGGCATACGTGCCCGCTGCTGACCTTTACATCGAAAAAGAAGCTACGATCAACGAAGAGATCGACCGTTTAAGGCTGTCGTCGACCAGAGCGCTTTTCGAGCGACGAGACGTGATCGTCGTGGCGTCGGTATCGTGTATTTATGGACTCGGCGATCCGGACGCGTACTTTGGAATGCTCGTTTTCATCGAGCCGGGGATGAAAATGAAACGCGAGGAGTTTCTGCAGAAGCTCGTGGAACTGCAGTACGAAAGGGTTAATGTAGATTTTGATCGAGGTAATTTTCGCGTTCGCGGCGATGTGGTCGAATTGTATCCGAGTTATCAGGATCAGGCATACCGGATCGAGTTTTGGGGCGATGAGATCGATGCGATCTACACCATCGATCCGTTGCTCGGCGAGGTCATCAAAAAGCATGATTCGCGATTGCCGATCTATCCGAAAACACACTATGTGATGTCTAAGCAGACGATCAAGAGCGCGGTCAAAACAATTCGGGCCGAACTCGACGAGCACGAAAAATATCTGGTCGAAGAAGGTAAGACGGTCGAGGCTCAGCGATTGCATCAGCGGACAATGTACGATCTAGAGATGATCAAAGAGATGGGTTTTTGCCGCGGGATCGAAAACTATTCTCGACATCTGACGGGTAAAAAACCGGGCGAGCCGCCACCGACGCTACTCGATTATCTGCCGTCCAACGCCTTGATGGTGATCGACGAATCGCACCAAACTATACCGCAACTCGGAGCAATGTTTAAGGGAGACCAATCGAGAAAGGGTACGCTCGTCGAGTATGGATTTAGATTGCCGAGTGCACGTGATAATCGACCGCTCAACTTTGAGGAATTTGAGCAAAGGGTCGGGCAGACTATCTATGTCTCGGCAACTCCGGGGTCGTATGAGCTGACCAAGACCGAGGGCGAAGTGATCGAGCAGATTATTCGTCCGACCGGATTGCTCGACCCCGTGATCGAGGTGCGGCCTGTAAAAGGTCAGATCGACGACCTTCTGGAGGAGTGCCGACAGCGTGCCGAGCGCAACGAGCGGGTTCTGGTGACCACGCTGACCAAGCGAATGTCGGAGAACCTGAGCGAGTATTTTGCCGAGGTGGGCGTCAAGGTCAGCTATTTACACAGCGACATCCACACGCTTGAAAGAATCAAGATACTGCGTGACCTTAGGCGTGGCGAGTATGACGTGTTGGTCGGGATCAATCTGCTTCGAGAGGGATTAGATCTGCCTGAGGTTTCGTTGGTGGCGATACTTGATGCCGACAAGGAAGGGTTTCTGCGTTCGGAACGCTCGCTGATCCAGACCATCGGTCGTGCCGCGCGTAATTCTGACGGCAAGGCAATTCTTTACGCAGACAAGATCACGAAATCGATGGATTACGCCATCAGTGAGACGATCCGCCGTCGAAAGATCCAGGAAGAGTACAATGCCGAGCACGGCATAATCCCAACGACTATCATCAAATCGATCGACGCGACACTTGTGACCGCATACGAGGCCGACTATTTCAAGATCCCACTCGATCTCGATTCGTACGACGAGTATTCGCCAAAACAGCTAAAGGAAACCATCCAGCAACTCGAGGCCGATATGCGTAACGCCGCAAGAGAGATGAAATTCGAGCAGGCGGCGGAGATTCGCGACAAGATGAAATATCTACAGGAGCGGCAGCTCCAGTATCAGTAGCCGATGAGAGAGTTAGACCCTAAGCTTTCCGCGAAACGCGCGGGCGCCGTAGTATGATTCGGCTCCGTTGTGATACGTGAAAACGCGGCCGAAGCGGCGATCGCCGAAGATGGCACCGCCTAAGTCTCTGATTTCGCAGGGTGTTTTGAGCCAACTCGAGGTTTTTAGGTCAAAGTTGCCGAGTTGCTGCAGTTCCCAATATTCTTCTTCGGTCAATAACTCAACTCCCATCTCTCCCGCTAAACCGTCGGCGCTGTTTGCGGGCTTATGCTCTTTCCTCGACTCCCAGGCTTCGCGGTCATAGCACAGGCTGCGGCGGCCTTTCGGGCTTTCTTCAGAGCAGTCAAAAAATATATATTCACCGGTAGTTTTATCAAATCCGACAACGTCAGGTTCACCGCCCGTCCGCTCCATTTCACCCAGCGACCAGAGTTTTTCGTCGTTGGCTTCAAGCCTCGCCTGCACTTTCGTCCACTCGATGGCCTCGTGTCGATTCATATTCGCCTCAAAACGATTCCTTAACGTACCGATGAGGTCTGAGGGCGGTTCCGATGATGTTTCAATTTTCTTTGACTGTGCCATAGTTTATTAGTGTTTAGATCTTTCGGTCGATATTACTCATCGCCGCTATAAAAACGATGAATACTGTCCATTATCTACCTAAATTATTACAGCAAAGCTGTATAATTCGCTTGTTTCACCCAGTGCTTCGAGTCTTCAAGATATCCGAGAGCGATGGCTATCGCCCCCCAGACACTATTTCCAAAAAGTGATCCGGGATCGCGACATTCTGCTGTTTGGCAAACTTTAGAAAATCGTCGATCGCCATCGGTGAGTGTGTACTGCCGCACTGGTTTTTTCGGTCTTCTTCGTATGAATAGACCATATTTTTGTATAACAGATAGCCCTGTTCGCCCCACTGATCGACTCGGCCCACGGTAAAATGCGGGCAGTCTAGATAAAATACGTGATCGTAATTTTCCATAACGAACAGTGTATTATGTGATACTTCGCCTGCAATGCAGCGATACCGCCGATAAGTAGATTACTCGAGGATTTCGAGTAAGTTTAACACAAAAGTAGGCATCCGGAGTTATTAGGTAAGCCGTTAGGTCGCGTTTCGGGTCGAATTTGGGTAAAGTTTTTATGTGCAGGTAAAAACGCAAACGGACGATATCCAAAATTACCTAACCGACGCGAGTAATTTGGCGGGCGGTGTGGCTGATAGACTGTTTTTGCCCGAATCGGCCGACGAGATCGCCAAGATCCTTCGCGATGCTAATGAGGGCAACACGCCGGTCACGATCGCGGGAGCTCTCACCGGAACTGTCGGTGGGGCGATCCCATTTGGCGGTGACATCATCTCACTTGAAAAAATCAACAAGATACTCACCCTCGACAAGCCGGCTTTGACGGTGGTTGTCGAGCCGGGCGTAATACTCGCCAATCTGCAAAAGGCTGTCGATGCCGAGGGTTTGTTTTATCCGCCGGACCCGACCGAATGGAGTTGTCAGTTGGGCGGCACGGTCGCAACCAATGCGTCAGGAGCTCGGAGTTTCAAATACGGGGCGACGCGGGCGTTTGTTCAGCGGTTATCGATCGTTTTGACAAGCGGTGAAGTTGCCGACATCCGGCGCGGCGAAAATATTTCGGATCCGGACGGCAATCTTTCTATCAAGACCCGCGGCGGGCAGACGATCGTCATTAAGGTGCCGACCTACGAAAGGCCGGACGTGAGAAAGAACGTCAGCGGTTATTTTAACGAGCAACCCTTAGACGCGATCGATCTGTTTATCGGAAGCGAAGGCACGCTCGGCGTGATAGTCGAGATCGAACTATCGCTATTGCCAAAACCGCATGGATTTTTTAGTGGGATCGTGTTCTTTCAGAATGAGAGTGATCTGCTCGAGTTTGTTGATGTTGTAAAGAAAGTGTCGTTTGACCGACGAAACCCTGATAGCTCTGCCAGTGGCGGGATCGATGCGACTCTGCTTGAGTATTTCGACGGCAATGCACTGAAGTTTATCGCCGAGAAGTTTCCCGAGACGCCCGATAACGCCGTAGGTGCGGTATATTTTGAGCAGGAGACCACGGCCCAAAACGAAGACGCCCTGTTAGAACAATGGAATGAGTTGCTGGAGAAATATAATGCCGACCTCGATCATTCTTGGTTTACGACGAATGATCAGGATCGCGAGCGTCTGCGTGAGTTCCGGCACGCCTTGCCGGTGTCGGTCAATGAACGAATAACCAGATACAAACAGCGCAAGGTAGGCACGGATATGGCGGTGCCGGATGAGAGTTTTCCGGGATTCTTGAGATTTTATAAGCAGACGCTAGATGCGAGCGGGCTCGACTATGTGATTTTCGGCCATATCGGCGATTGCCATCTGCACGCCAATTTGCTGCCAAAGGACGCTGCCGACGCAGAAAAGGCACGTCACATTTACGGACGATGCGTCGCCCAGGCAATAATGCTCGGCGGAACGGTCTCTGCCGAGCACGGGATCGGTAAACTCAAGCGAAAGTACCTCTCGGCGATGATGGGGGAGCGATATCTGAATGAAATGGCCGAGGTCAAGAAGTCGTTCGATCCGAAGGGAATCCTGGGCCGTGGCAATATGTTTGATGAAAAGTATCTTGATTGACCTAATCGGTGTAAATATATGATCAAAGCTATTTTATTGGATTTTAACGGCGTCGTGATCAATGACGAGCCCGTGCAAATGCGGGCATATACGGAAGTTCTCAAAGCCGATGGTATCGAACTTACTGAGGACGATTACTTTTCGTCGCTCGGGATGGACGACCGGACATTTGTCGTTGCGGCGTTCGAACGGGCAGGCAAGAAGGTGGATGAAGCGAGGGTTTCGGAGATCGTTGCAGAAAAGTCCGCCAAATGGAAAGAGATGGTCACGAGCGAGATGCCGCTATTTGACGGGATCAAGGATTTTGTCGAAAAGATGGCAGTTGAGTTCGAACTCGGCATCGTCAGTATGGCCAGACGCCACGAGATCGAGTATGTACTGGAAACGTGCGGAATGCGGCACCATTTTTCGACGATCGTTAGTTCTGACGATGTCGTAAAATGTAAGCCCGATCCGGAGTGTTTCAGGATCGGCTTCCGGCAGATAGATCGCATTCGGACAGATCAGGGGCATTTGCCGATGACCCATAAGGAGTGTCTCGTGATCGAGGATTCGCCGCCGGGAGTGGTCGCGGCCAGAAACGCCGATCTGCCCGTTCTGGGTGTGACCAATACGGTGTCCGCCGATGCACTGCGCAACGCCGGTGCGAGCGCGGTGGCTAAGGATCTACGCGATTGGATGCCTGCATCGGTCCGGCGCGTATTTGTATAGATCGTGCTGCGATGTCGAATTATATATTCTAACTCGTCGATCCCGGCGATCTGATCAACTATGGCTGAACATTTTATTTCGAGGGATGCCGCCGAAGGCGACCTTTTGGCCGCCGCCGCTTACGTCGGCGAGGGCGTAAGGAGCAGTGACGGCCGCGCCGAAGCGATGGGTGCCGTGATACCGCGATATTTGGCCAGAGGCGAGGTCGACCTTGCCGCCGAACTTGCCAATTCGGTGGACGATCCGTACTCGCGCGACAAATTGCTGACGTTGGTGGCTGAGGAATGCGCTGAGCGTGACGATGACGAATACGCACTCCAATTGGTTGACGCGATCGAGGATCACGGGCTGCAGGCTCAGGCTTTTGAACGTGTTGCATTGGTTGAGGCTGGTAAGGGAAATGTCGAGAGGGCGGCGGAGATCGCGGATTCGATGGCTCATCCTGATTATGTGTTGGGCGGGATCGCCGTTTATCAGGCCGGAGCAGGCGACATCGCGGCGGCGGAGGCGACCTTAGAGTCGATCGATTTTGCAACAGCCAAAGTCTCAGCTTTGCAGCAGATCGCGGGGCGTTTGATCGGTAACGGCGACACGGAGGGCTCGGTGAAATGGCTTGAGTCCGCGCAAGTGGCAGCCGGCGAGATCGAACACGACGAGGAGCGTATAAGGTCACTTTGCGAGATCGGCAGTTCGTTTGTCGAGGCAAAGCGGAATGATCGTTCGATCGAGGCGTTTGATGCCGCTCGCGAAAGTGCAGAGAAACTGGACAATCTGCATCGGGATTTATTTCTAGCGACTTGCGCTCTTGGTTTTTTGGTTGCCGGCAGTGGTGAACTCGCTGACCGTACCCTCGATATCGTCACCGATAAGACGCATATTTCATCAGCATTGCTCGGATTTGCTCGGCACTATTGGAACTCCGGTGATAAGGATCTAGCACTGGATACACTCGATGAAGCATATTCGATACTTGCCTCACAACGCGAGATCGAGACTCGAGACAGCCGTGCTCGAAACGGTCTGTTGGCGGCGGTCGCGGTTCAGTTTGCGGGTTTTGGCAAGAGCGAACGCGGCGTTGAGATCGCTTCTGAGAACCCGGATCCGAACGAGACCTCCGGTGCACTTTCGCAGATATCGCAGATATTGATCGTACAGAACGAGGATGACTATGCCCGGGAAACTGTCGAGCAGTTGGGCGATGACTCAAACTGTGCAGGAGCGTTGATCGGGCTTTCAGTGGCCGCGAAGGATCGGGGTGATGACGCAACTGCACTCAAGTTCCTTGACGAAGCCTCGCTAGTCGCGGAGTCGATCCCGCAATTGGGGGCGAGATCTGGCGTGATGAATGAGCTTGCTTTGCGATACGCGGCATTTGGCCTTAGTGAAAAAGCATCGGAGATCTCAAGCTCCAATATCGAGTTGATTGGAGCGATCCGAGATAGTAGCGGTCAGGCGGTAATGTTGGCGATGCTCTCAGACGTCTATGATCGGGCGAAGATCGCTTTGTCAGAATCCGACCGATCGCAACTCGGCTTATTTATCCGCCGTGCCGATCTCTAAGTTCTAATAAATATCCCTCGCGACGAGATCCGCAAAACTATCGCGTTCGCGGATGACCTCGGCGGTTCCGTTTGAGCGGATCAATATGACGGGCGGCAGAAAACGTCCGTTGTACTGTGACGCCTGAGCAAGCGAATAGGCTCCGCAGTTGAGCAACGCGAGAATTTCACCCGTTTTGACGTCCGCCGGCAGACGTCGATGGTCTGGCAGGCGGTTTTGGCCCTCGATGTCAAAATACACATCGCCGCCGTCGCAGAGTGGGCCTGCGAGTTTGTACGGCGTGTCGTGATTTTCAGCCGAACGCTCCGCCGATATCAGGTGGTAGTACCACTTGTACGTTTCCATCGACAGCAGGATATTAAAGCCGGCATCCGTCAAGAGCCATTCGTCCGTCCGGTGGGACTCATCGTCTACGGGTCGCGATTTGTGATTTCGGACCGTCGTCAGACAGACGCCGGCGTCCGAGACAACGCTCCGACCCGGTTCGATCAGCAAAGTAATACCATTGAGCAGATCGGCAGCACCTGCCGACTCGGCGATGATCCTGACAGCGTCCCAAGCCTCGCGGATCGCATCGGATGGCTCAAAGTCGGCCTGAAACATCGCCCTCTGCTCGGAGGGAAACGCAGATTCGAGACTCCGATCACGCAGATAGTTGACGGGAAATCCACCGCCGAGATTAATGTGCTTGAGACGGATGCCTGTTTCGCGGTACACCCTCAAAAGACTCTCAAACAACATCGTAAATGCCTTGGCGTATGGTTCTGACTCGGGGTTTTGCGATCCGATATGCAGGTGAACGCCGCACAGATCCAGATGCGGCGAATTGGAATATCGATCGAATGCGGAAAAGGCTTCGTCAGGCATCATTCCGAATTTTGATGTCCGTAACGCCGTTTGCAGGCCCGAATGAGTGCTTGTTTCGATCTCCGGAACAAGACGAAGACTGACATTTGCCCGTTTACCGAGTCTTTGGGCCGTTGATTCGATCAGCGAGAGTTCGTAAACGGAATCGACCTGGATCGCGTAGATTCCGGCATTGATCGCCATTTCGAGTTCCCAGACCTCTTTGCTGGTGCCGTTGAATATGATCTGATCGCCGGTAAATCCGATCTCGAGTGCTTTCCAAAGCTCACCGCCGGAATTCACCTCAAGGTCGCTGCCAGCGTCCTTTACGGCACGGAGAATTCCCATAGTCGAATTCGCCTTAGCGGCGTAACAGACCTTTAGCGGACAGCCTATGGCAAACTCCGCCCGTTTTAGCCTTGAGATATTGTGCCTAATTCGGTCCTCGCTGAAAATGAAAAGCGGTGTTCCGAATTCACGAGCGAGAGCGACGGCAGAAATACCGTTGAAATAGAGTTGGTTGTCGCGAATGTCGAGAAAATTCTCGATCTCCCAAGCTTGAGCCATAAGTATTTTTGTCGGCGATGTTACGGAACGCACTAGCCACGATCGCCGGACGAGTTTTCTATTTCTTTAACAATTGAATTCCCATGCCGCGGGCGAAAAGACCCGGCAGAGTGATCGGCAAACGTCCGGTAATATCCTGTTGGCCCGTGAGGGCACGACCAACCGCCCGTTGGAGGCTCGGCATGTCGCCATAGGCGACGAGGTAAGCGTTTATCTCCGGGAATGAACCAAGTACATACGGATTGCCAAAACTGACGCCGACCACCGTCTTTTTAGCGGCTATCAGATCTTTTAGCAACGCCGCACCCCCATCGGGAATGCCGACGCTGTTTTTGGCACCCGACCGAACGCGGCCATATAGTCCCACGACGACGATATCGGCGCCGGCAGTGGTGGCGGCTGCAGCGGCAATTTGCTCAGGCGTCGAATTTTCCTGGAGATATGCCGGGGTGAATCGAACGCCGGCCGCACGGAGCGAACCGTTTAGGCTCGCCATAGTCTGTGGGCCGTCAAACCCATTTGATATGCCTAGAACGGCGATGCGTTTCGACCGATCGAGCGGGATCGCTCCGCCTCCGTTATTGACGAGCGTAAGGGCCTTGGTCGCGATGTCGTCAGTCAACTTTGTAGTTTCGACGCCCGAAACGATCTGATCTATCTGATCGACCGGAGTAGTGCGGTCGTCGAATAGGCCGACCTCGTATTTCCACGCAAGCTGCCGTCGAACCGATTCATTTAGCCGCTCCATCGGAATACGGCCGCTTTTGACAGCATCGGTGAGGCCACGCAGCATAGCATCGACATCCGCCGGCTTTTCGAGGATATCGGTGCCGGCGAGAAAAGCTCGGACGCCCGCTTCCTCCTGTGTAAAGTAGATCGTCAGGCCGCTCATACTCATCGCATCGGAAACGATCAGCCCCTTAAAATCAAGGTCTTTGCGAAGAATATCGGTTTGAACTTTGTAGGAAAGCGTCGCGGGTATCGTCGCCTTTTCCTTAACGATCTCGGCCCCGGCCTCGGCATCGCCGCCGCGATAGTTGGCAAGCGGCTTGATCTCTTCGCCGTCGATCTGGGGCAGAGCAATGTGAGCGATCATTACCGACGCGATCCCGCCTTTTACGGCGGCTCGGAAGGGCACCAATTCTGTTTTTTCGAGGCTCTCGCGAGAGTGATCAATGATGGGGAGCCCGCGGTGCGAGTCGACTGCGGTGTCGCCGTGTCCGGGAAAGTGCTTGGCGGTGGCAATGACCTTTTGACTCTGGATGCCCTGAGCAAAGGCGACGCCAAAGCGTGCTACATCGGACGGATCTTCGCCAAAACTCCGGACGTTGATAACGGGATTAGCGGCATTATTATTGACGTCCAGTACCGGAGCATAAACGTGCCGGATGCCGATCGCCTTTGCCTCGCGTCCTGTGATAACGCCCATTCTGCGGGCATACTCCGGTTCGCCGGTTGCGGCAACGGCCATCGCCCAGGGGAAGTTCGTCGCGTCTTCAAAACGCATTCCAATACCGGTTTCGGCATCGAGCGACATCAGTAGAGGCAATTTTGCCAATGACTGCATACGATTGGCAAGAATCGTCGTTTCGTAAAGCGGTGCACCGAAAAAGATGATCCCGCCGATCTTATTCTCGACCACCTGCCGCTGGAGGTCCTTAAAAAAAGGGCTCTCGCGGTTAGCAAATTTGGCGTTTACCCCGACGTGGACGAGTTGGCCGACCTTTTCCTCGACCGACATCTTTTCTAGGACTTTATCGGCGTGACTCCACGCCTTTTTAGACGGACTCCACCCCTGAGACTGAACGGGGCGGGTCGGCGCGGTGCCGGCTAGCGAGTTCAGAATCAATATAAGCGATATTACTAGACTAAACAGAAACTTCATCTTTGTTGTTGGGTAAGATCAGAGTCGCTAAAAATGCGACCACTACGGTTGTAATGCTGCCGATCAGAGCGTACCACGTCCAAGCGACCTTGGTGCCGAGCAAGATATACAGCATCAATGATATGCTCGCGATCATACCGATCAAAGCGTGAATTTCGCGGGCCCGCTTGAGAAACGTGCCAACCAGAAAGACGCCGAGTATCGGCCCGTTGATCAACGATGCGACTGACAGAGCGAGAGCCAGGGCAGACTCGCCGGACTTCATAAACGCGATGGCAACGAGGATCTGGATTATGCCGACGATCACCGTCAGCCAACCGGCCAATTTGACCAGATGACCGTCCGACTTGTTTTTAGCAAACGGTTTGTAAAGGTCATTGACCGCCGTTGCGGCAATGGAATTGAGCGATGACGACAGCGCCGCCGCAAAGATCGCCGCTACAACCAAGCCGGAAAGTCCGGGCGGCATATGCTCGGTAATGAAATTAGGAAAAACCTGGTCACCTTTTAGAAAAGGGAAGTTGGCCGAGATCCCGGATCCGACAACGCCGGCCTGAGCATAGTCCGGCGAATTGAACGGAGCGTAAAACGCGAACAGCAGAACGCCGATAAATAAAAATCCGATAAATTGCCCAAGTACGACTGCTCCGGACGAAAGCAAAGCGAGCGATGCCGACGCCGGCTTTTTGGTGCAAAGATAACGCTGAACCAGATATTGGTCAGTGCCGTGAGTCGACATTGTCAGAAAACAGCCGCCGAAAAGGCCCGCCCAAAACGTATATGTCTTGGTCATATCCCAACCAAAATCGAATACGCTGAATTTGTTGAACTGTTCGCCGAGAGCGACTGCATGCGAAAATCCGCCGTCGATATTTTGAATAAGTACGACCGCTGCAGCGATCGCGCCGCCGATGTAGATGACGAGTTGCACGACCTCGACCCAGATAACCGCTTCCATTCCACCGTAAAAGGTGAAAATGATCATCACGATACCCAACAAGACGATCGAGCCGATAATAATGGTCGTCGCGTCCGATCCCGGATTAAATGATGTGTAAACTGCCGCCAGAACGATCGCCGTCAAAAGCAGTCTCACGCCGTCGGCGACGTTACGCATTACAACGAAGAGAGCCGACGCCAGCATCTTGACACGCGTGCCAAAGCGGTCGCCGAGCAATTGATACACGGTCTGCAACTCGCCCTTGAAATACATTGGGATAAATATGACCGAGATCACGATGCGGCCGAGCATATAGCCGAAGACAAGCTGCAAGAATTGAAAATTGCCGTTTTTGGCAAATGCGATGCCCGGCACTGATACGAATGTGATCGTGCTCGTTTCTGTCGCAACGATCGACATCGCGATCGCCCACCAGGGCACTGATCTGTCACCTACAAAGTAGTCCTCGGTAGTTTCCTGTTTGCCGGAAAAAAGGATACCGAAGGCGGTAATGCCGATCAGGTACCCAAAGATGATGATCAGGTCGAGTGTTTGCATAGCAATTCGGGGACGAGCGAAAAGGTCTGTCTTAAATTAAAACTTAATTTTCCAAGAGTAACACAGCATCTGCAACGACAAAGTTGGTGCGCTCGAGTGCGTCACGTGCCGCAATAGGACCTTTGCGTGTAATAAACATAACCAGTGCCACACGCAGGTCACCGCCGCCCTCCTCGAGCAGCGTTGCGGCCGAGCGTTCGTCAAGAGCAGTTTCCGCCATCAAAATACGCAGGGAACGCTCTTTTAGTTTGATATTCGATGACTTGACGTTAGTCATCCGGTTGCCCTTGACGTATCCGAGGCGGATCATCGTCAGCGTCGAGATCAGATTAAGAACCATTTTTTGGGCAGTTCCCGCTTTCATACGGGTCGATCCGGTAATGGCTTCGGGGCCGACGACCGGAATGATCGATGATTCTGCCTCGGCCGTGATCGCAGAATCAGGAACACAGGTCAGGCAAGCCGTAAAGCAACCGATCGATCGGGCGTATCTGACGGCACCGATCGTGTACGGCGTTCGGCCGGATGCCGCAATGCCGATGACGACGTCATTTGAATCCAAATTTCGCTGACGCAGGTCTTCGGGCCCTTGATCGAAGTCATCTTCGCTCGATTCGGTTGCCTTATACAATGCATCATATCCGCCGGCGATGACGCCTTGCACCATCTCATACGGGACGCCGAACGTCGGCGGGATCTCGGATGCGTCGAGTACGCCTAGCCGACCGCTGGTGCCGGTTCCGACGTAAAACAGCCGCCCACCACCCTTGATCTGCTCGACTATGCGATCGACCACTGATGCGATAACCGGCAGGACGCTTTCGACCGCGTCGGCAACGAGTTTGTCCTCATTATTAATGAGCCGGGCGGCATCGAGCGTCGGCAGAGTATCGATCGCCGCGGTTTTCGAGTTCTCTTGCTCGGTGACCGGCAAGGCAATGGTTTTAGCGTCCAGATCCATTTGTTCCGTTTTCGAGAGCCATCAATGCGGCTGCGTGCGATGGCGGCATCAGCGGTTCCGCCAGTTTTGCTTTTGGGGCGACGCGTTTAATGATCGCCCTCATTGGGGCTGTCACCAGGTCACCTGCGTTAAATACGCTACCTACGCAACCCACCGGGATCGCCATATCCTGAAGCCCCAATTTGGTGATTACGGCGGCCGCCGCTGTGCCAAGTTCTCGGCCTGCATCCTCCAATATCTCGATCGCGATCTTATCACCGTCTGCGGCGGTTTCGGAGACGAATCTGGCAAATCCGGCGATGCGGCTGTTGTCCATCTTCGGGGCGTATATCGCACCGATCAGATTTTCGATATTTGAAGCACGAAAATATTCGGCCGCACTGTCGCTCAACTTAGTTGCCGGGCCGCGGCCGTCCGATGCCTTAGCCACCCGATGCAGGGCTTCGCCGGCGATGCCTCGGCCGCCGCCCTCGTCGCCCGCGACCGGGCCCCAACCTCCGGCGACTGCCGTCTCGCCCGCCTCGTTAATACCGAAACAGATCGACCCCGTCCCGGCGATAACGACGATGCCGGCCTTGCCGAGCGTAGTGCCGTAAAGAGCTATTTCCGCATCGGTGGTGACTCTAACCTTACGGACCCGAAATCGAAGGCCAAAGCTCTCACGAACGCGTTCACGAATGTCCTGTCGGCGAACGCCGGCGAGGCCGAGTGTTGCTCCGACGATGTCGCCGCGCGAAACGCCGCCCGAGTCACAGGCGGCATCGATGGCTTTAGCAATATTTGCGACGGCCGTTTCGACGCCGACCCGTAGAGGATTCGACGGCCCGCCGGTGCCTTCGGCGACGACTTCCTTTGCCTCATTCATCAACGCGACATTAGTTTTTGTGCCGCCTCCGTCAACTCCCAGATATAGAAGGTACGACCGGCCCTTGCGACTTTTAGTTTTGGTAATTTTCGGCATCGGCGAACAGGTGAAATGCGAAAATGAACACTTCTATTCTTGGGCATACTTGACTTATAATCAAATTTAACGGATTTTATGTAGTCGATAAGCTAAACTAATCGCACATTCGGAGCGCGGACGACCTATGGAGATAAGACAACTAAAGGCATTTTTGGCGATTGCCGAAGCTAAGACGTTCACGGCTGGGGCTCGCCGCGTCAACGTCACGCAGGCAGCGATATCAATGCAGATCAGGCAACTCGAGGACGAGGTCGGACTGCCGCTATTTACGCGGACGCCGAGGCGAGTGATCATCACTGAGGCGGGCGAGTACCTGCTCGAACGTGCCCGAAAGATCCTGCGCGAACACGATACGGCCCTGGCGGAGATCGCCGAGCTTGGTGGTGCCGAGCACGGGCGACTGCGGATCGGTTCAGCGTCAGCGATGTTTGCTACCCAGCAACTGCCGGGCATTATGCAAATGCTGCGCGTAAAGTTTCCGAATTCGGAGCTTTGCGTAAGCTCGGGTACGAGTAACGCTTTGGTCGATAAGATAATGCACGGCGAGATCGACACCGCGTTTGTGTCGCTCCCGGTCGAAAACTCGAGCATCACGGCCGATCTATTATTTAGCGATGAGATCGTCGCGATCGCACACCCGACGCATAGGTTTGCCAAAGAGCGCTTTATTTCTGCCGCAGCACTTGCCGGAGAAAAACTGATACTCGGCGAACGCGGCGGTAATACTCGCCGAATGGTTGACGAGTTTTTCAACGCAGCGAATGTCCGGCCGAACGTCGTGATGGAGCTTTCGCGGCAGGAAGCGATCAACCAAATGGTCGAAAATAATCTGGGTGTCGGGATCGCCGGTGCCAAGTCCGTGTCGAAGGAGATCCGCGACGGCAAACTCGTGTCGTGGGGCATCGAGGGAGCTGAGATCCAATGGGAACTAGGGCTTGCGCGGCTTAGAGGTGGATATTTTTCGCCGATCGCGAAAGAATTTTCGAGACTTTGCAAAGAGAGCTTTATCGAACGCGATAAAGAGCTAAAAGCCCGAAAATAAATAGCCGCACATAAACGCGGATAACGCAGATAAGAAATTATTTATTTATTCCAAGATTTGATCACATTATGACTAGCAGATTTCGGAGCTTTTTTTGGCTTTCTCTTTTTATCGGCGTTCTTCTGTGTTTATCTGCGGTTAGTTCTCCCTCACAGGGTCTACCGGTTGCGGCACCGCAAACGGTCGGGATGAACGCGGCGAAGCTGAATCAGATCGACGCTCTGGTTGCCGACGCGATCAAAGATAAAAAACTTCCCGGTGCGGTCGTGCTGGTCGGGCACAAAGGAAAGATCGTCTTCCGCAAAGCCTACGGCAACCGCTCATTAGTTCCGACGGTCGAAAAAATGACGGTCGATACGATCTTTGATCTCGCGTCCTTAACAAAACCGATAGCAACTGCTACGTCGATAATGATCCTCGTCGAACAAGGCAAACTTCGCCTGAACGATACGATCGGGATGTACATTCCCGATATCGACGACCCCGAAGCGAAGAAAGTCACCATCCAACAGCTTCTCACGCACACCTCCGGCTACCGTCCCGATTTCGACCTCGGCGAAAAATGGACCGGGCGGGATGGCATGCTCGCGGCATTAAAGAAGGAGAAACTGAGAAATCCGCCGGGGACGAGGTTTGTTTATTCGGATATTGGGTTTATTGTGCTGGGAGACATTGTCTTTAGAATTACGGGTAGACCATTAAACCTATTTGCGGAAGAAACATTTCTTGACCCGCTGACTGCGAAGCCTACATTCGTGCACGGCGACACGCGGTTTGTTGATCTGAAGAATCCAAGGAAGATCTTTGTTCACGACCGTGTAATCACGGAGGGTACGAATAACACAGATTATGCCCCAGCGGAGAACATAAGAGGTCAGAGTAATTATCTCGGTTCGACTTTTGAAGGCGACGCAAAAACTGGGGACAAGATTTTGCGCGGACAAGTGCATGATCCGACTGCATTTCGAATGGGCGGTGTTGCCGGCCACGCAGGTCTTTTCTCCACCGCTGACGATCTCGCCCGTTACTGCCAAATGCTGCTGAACGGCGGGACGCTGGTTGGGAAACGGGTGATGTCAGCTCAGACCGTCGCACGAATGACCGCTCCGATCGTGGTTTCGGAAACGGGAGATGCACGTGGGCTTGGGTGGGATATTAATACTTCGTTCTCGTCCAATCGCGGCGAGCTTTTTCCGCTTGGGTCGTTTGGGCATACGGGTTTTACGGGGACGAGCGTTTGGATCGACCGGGTTTCGGGGACGTTTGTTGTTTTCCTCTCGAACCGCGTTCACCCGGACGGCAAAGGTGATGTTACACCGGTGCGGGCGAAGGTCGCGACCGTTGTCGCGTCCGCGATAGAAGACACGCCGATCGAGGTTTATAGGCTCGCTGAGAGTACATATAATTCTGCGATCGCTGCTCAGGTGCCGCGATTTAGGAAATTCGTCGCGGCTGCGAATCGTCCGGCAGCAACGGCATCGGCGGCCTCGCCGGTGGCAAGCAAGATGCTTGCCGCTCCAGTCCTCAACGGCATCGACATTCTCGAACGCGACAAGTTCAAACAGCTCGAAGGCCTTAAGATCGGGCTTGTCACCAATCATACCGGACGCAACCTTGCCGGTAAGCAGACGATCGACATCCTGAAAGAAGTTCCGAATGTACAACTTGTGTCGCTGTTTGCACCGGAACACGGCATTCGCGGGGAACTCGATCAGGCAAAGATCGACGATGGTAAAGACGAGAAAACTGGGTTGCCGATATACTCGCTCTACGGCGAAACCCGGCGGCCCAAGCCGGAGCAACTTAGGGATCTCGACGCGATCGTCTATGACATTCAGGATATCGGAGCGAGATTTTATACCTACACGGCGACGCTCAAGAATGTCCTGGAGGAGGCGGCAAAGGCAGGGAAGCCCGTCTTCATTCTCGACCGTCCAAACCCGATAAACGGCAACGCCGTCGAAGGTTCGCTTGCCGACGAAGATAAACTTTCCTTCATTGCCGCCCACACGACGCCTGTGCGTTATGGCCTGACGATCGGCGAACTCGGGCAAATGATGAACGCCGAGCGAAAGATCGGTGCTGACCTCCGGGTGATCAAGATGGAAGGCTGGACGCGGGCTATGTGGTTTGACGAGACAGGACAGACTTGGGTCAACCCGAGCCCGAATATGCGTTCTTTGACCGAGGCAACTCTGTATCCCGGCATCGGGCTGCTGGAGACGACAAATGTCAGCGTCGGTCGAGGGACTGACACGCCCTTTGAGATCGTCGGTGCTCCGTGGTTGGACGGCCGAAAGCTTGCCGCGTTTCTGAATCATCGAAATATCAAAGGTGTGCGGTTTGTACCCGTAAGATTTAAGCCCACGACCTCCGTCTTTAAGGACGAAGAATGCAGCGGTATTAATATCATTGTCACCGATCGCGACTCTTTCAACTCGGTCCGAACCGGCTTTGAAATAGCTGCCGGATTGCGAAAACTCTACCCATCCGACTGGCAAGTCGAGAAATACGCCAGACTGCTTGTAAACGCCGAAGTGCTCGAATCGGTCAAACGCGGCGACACGCCGCAGATGATCGACGATGCGATGCGTACAAAAAATGAAGAATTTGCGCGTCGTCGGGCATTATATTTGCTTTACAAATAGTCAGTTCAGAGTTGTGAACATAAAAGAATTAGCACGACTGTAAGAAAGTAGCCATTTTATTACATTTACAGGATTTGGACGTATTTTTTGTATCCTGAGTGATAACGAAAATTTGAATAAATCTCCATAAATGTCAATATTCCTTATGGATTAAACTCTTGGCTTCAGAAGAAAAATCGACAAAGGAAAGGAAAATATGAGCAAAAAAGCATTGTTTTCGTTAATTTTTGCGATCTCCTGCCTACTCTCGTTTAGTGCGGTATCATTCGCACAAGAGGTCACAGGATCGATCGCAGGCAACGTTCGCGACGCCAATGGCGCCGCGGTTGCGGGTGCCACCGTTACAATAACGGACCCCTCGAAAGGAAATCTCGTTGTACGTACCTTAACCACGAATGGAGACGGCCAGTTTTCCGCTCCAAATATGGCTATCAGTACTTATAGTGTCACGGTCGAGGCCGCCAATTTCAAAAAAGCAGTCAGCACCGACATTAAGATCGACGTGGGCCAACGCCGCACGGTCGATGTTACGCTGACGGCCGGTAATATCTCGGAAACCGTCACGGTTACTGCCGACCCGGTGAGTGTCGACCTAACGTCGCCAACTAGCGGTACGGTCATCAATGGCGATCAGGTTCGCGAACTTTCGATCAATAACCGTAATTTCACACAGCTTATAACACTCGCTCCGGGCGTCACTAATGACCTCTCGGATCAGGTGTATCAGGGAACAGTGAACCCGGACGGCCAGGCGAACATCGTTTCGATCTCGGTCAACGGTGCACGTTCGAGCCAAAATACCTTTACGGTTGACGGTGCGGACATCACTGATCGCGGTTCAAATCTGACGATCCAGGCTTACCCTAGCATCGATTCGATCGGCGAGTTTCGCGTTCTCCGTTCGCTTTATCCGGCAGAGTCGGGACGAAGCGGCGGCGGACAGGTCAACGTCGTTACCCGCAGCGGTACGAACCAGTTCAGATTCAGCGCTTTCGAATTTGTTCGTAATGACAAATTCAATGCAAATTCGCCGCTCATTAACAGCCAGACCAATCCGGTTCTCGGCCGTAACGCAGACGGCAAGGCGATTCGGCCTCCATTTCGTTACAACAACTATGGATTTACGGTTGGCGGCCCCGTTTTCTTCCTGAACTTTGGCGAAAACGACAAGAGTTGGTTCCGCAGATGGGAAAAGACCTTCTTCTTCTTCTCGGAAGAGCAGCGTAAAGACCGCCGCTCACAGACGCTGACCTCAACGGTTCCGACTGCTCAGCAGCGTGCTGCTTTCTTTACGGTTCCTATCTGTCTGCAGGCAACAGGAGCGGTTTGTACTCTGACTCAGGCTGCAAACTCCACTTTGCCGAACGTTAATCCGGTTGCCGCACAGTACATTCAATTTGTTTACAACAATCTGCCATTGCCGAACACATCGATCGCAAACCAGTTGATCGCGGTTGCACCAAATGTCGCGGATTTTCGCCAAGAGGTTTTGAAGATCGACCACAGTTTCTCGGACAAATGGTCGATGTACTACAGATATCAGCAGGACAAGATCCCGACGATCGATGTTAACTCGTTGTTCTCGTCAGGTTCCGGTCTTCCGGGAGTTTCGACAACGTCGACGAACTCGCCCGGCAAAACTCATACGTTCCAGACGACCTATGCTCTGACCCCGTCGCTGATCGTCGAAGCACGCTATACCTTTGGATATGGTGCGATCCTCAGCGAAAACATCGGACTGCTTGCTCGTACACGTTCGCCGATCAATCCGCCGCTTGCTTATACGAATCAGCGTGATCGCGTTCCAACGATCAGCGGAAACGGATTTAGTGCTCTTCAGAGCTTCGGCCCGTATGACAACTTCTCCTGGAAGGCCAATACAGCCGGCTCGGCAACTTGGATCAAGGGCAATCACACGATGAAGTTTGGAGCGATGTACTCGAAGTACCGCAAGAACGAAAATGCTCTTGCCGGTAATAACGAAGGTATCTTCTCCGGATTCAACACACCGGGTGGAACTGCTAACGTCATTGCAACCGGCGGTAATACGACCCAGCAGTTGTGGGCAAACTTCCTGATGGGAACGAACGTATCGTTCACACAGGCAAGCTACGACTACACAGCGGACCTTCGTCAAAAGGCTTTTGAAGCATTTGCTCAGGACGAATGGAAGATCCGTCGTAACATTACGCTTTATGCCGGTGTTCGATATTCGTTCTTCGGTTCGCCGTGGGACAAGAACGGACGGTTGACGAATTTCGTTCCCGAATTGTGGAATCCGGCCGCTGCTCCGGCAGTGACAGGTGCGGGTAACCGCGTGGTCGGAACCGGAAACTTCTGTAACGGAATGATCAACAACTCACAAAACAACGTTGGATTCCCGAACTGCACGACCACACAGTCGCCTTGGGGCAAGTTTATCCTGGATGTTTCCAAGAAGGACTTTGCACCTCGCGTCGGTATTGCGTGGGATCCGTTCGGCAAGGGTGATACCTCGGTCCGTATGGGCTACGGTATCTATCACGAACAGGTACTGAACGGTATGGTGCTGCAGATGATCGGACTCAATCCGCCATTCCAGCAGACGTGTTCCGTTACGGGTACCAACCTTGCTAATCCGACGCCGGGCGGTTGTACCGCAGTTGTTGCAGGAGCAGCAGCCGCAAATATCCGTTCGATTGACCCGAATTGGAAGACGCCGTATATGCAGCATTGGTCGCTGGACGTTCAGCGTCAGTTGACCAGCAAGACGGTTGTCACCGTCGGTTACTATGGTTCGAAGGGAACCCACCTGATCGGCGGTTTTGAAAAGAACCTACTCCAGCCGAATGCGGCGATCGGTCGCGGAGCTACCGGATGTGCGACCGGTGCGACATATATCGGCGGCCCGGGCGTCACGCTTGGACCGTGTATGGTCGCCGGAACCGCATTCTTGAGTTCGGCAGCAACTGCTATACTTGATCAGATCAGGCCGTACCGCGGTTATCGTTCGATCCAGGCAGTTGAGACACGTTACAATTCGAGCTATCACAGTCTTCAGTTCTCGGGACAGCATCGCTTCGACGGTGCATCGCAGGTCAACGTAGCATACACGTGGGCTAAGAATCTGACAGATGCTCAGAACGATCGTTCGACCTCGCCGCAGAACACCTACGATATGAGCCTTGAAAAGGGTCGTGCCGCACTTGATCGCCGTCACGTATTGACGATCAACTATGTGTACGAAATTCCGTTCTTCAAGGATCAAAAGGGCTTTGCGGGTAAGGTGCTGGGCGGATGGCAGGCATCGGGAATTGTGACATATCAGACTGGACTTCCGTTTACGCCGACGGCGTCAGCGTTTGACGCAGCAGGACTTGGATTGATCCCGGCACTGGTCGCGGGTGCCCGTCCTAATCTGACATGTGATCCGAATGCTAATGCTTCGCATACAGTACAGCAGTGGTTTGACACGTCTTGTTTTCAGGTTACTCCGATCAGCAGTACCGATCCGAATTTCCCGATCACGAACCGTGTTGGCGATGGCGGCCGCGGTATCATCAACGGCCCCAGCACACGCAGAGTAGACTTTACGCTTTCGAAGAACATCCGTTTCAGTGAGCGTTTTCGTCTGCAGTTGCGTGGTGAGGCATTTAACGTGATGAACTGGACCAACTTCCGTGCTTTGAGCACAGTGGTTTGGAATGCTACGACTCGACCGACAAATATGCCGATCGGAACGAGCACCGGCGGAAACGGTTCTTCGACGTTCGGTCAGGTGACCTCGTATCGCGATCCGCGTGTTATCCAACTCGGTATCAAGCTAAACTTCTAAGCATGATACTTTGATCTAGCCGAGAGGCCCGTAGTTCCGAGAGGATCTGCGGGTCTTTCGCTTTTCGCCGGGAATGTGAAAAAATCGAAATATGGCATCGATCCTGATCAAAAATGCTGAGCTTTCGACATTGTCGACAAGTAAACCAGCCTCAATTCTGATCGAGAATGGCCGCATAACCAAAATCTCGACGAGCACACTCGATTCGGGGGTGGATATGGTCATCGACGGCACCGGGTTGACAGCGTTTCCGGGTTTTATCGACGTTCATATTCACGGGGCAGTTGGCGTGGATATTAACGAGGCAGACGCTGACGATATGCTCCGCGTCGCGGAATTCTTAGCCGCAAATGGCATCACATCCTGGGTGCCGACGCTTGTTCCGGATTCGGACGCGAACTATCACAGAGTGATCGGTGAGATCGAAAAGCTTTGTGCCTTGCAGGGCGGAAAGCCGGTTGCACAGGCTGTGGGCGTTCATTATGAGGGCATATTTGCGAATGAAAAAATGTGCGGAGCACTGCGGCCCGAGTATTTCAAACGATTTGGCGACACACTGTCGATCGACCTGCCGCGACTGAAAAGCGGTGCACATTTGACGACCCTGGCACCCGAGGTAACTGGTGGAATCGACCTGATCCGGCTACTCGTCAGCGAAGGCTGGGTTCCGTTGATCGGGCACACAAATGCCGACGTCGCCACGCTTGATGCTGCCTTTTCGGCCGGTGCACGGCATATGACGCATTTCTATAACGCTATGAC
Organism: Chloracidobacterium sp.; assembly: GCA_016720705.1. Lineage (NCBI taxonomy): Bacteria > Pseudomonadati > Acidobacteriota > Blastocatellia > Chloracidobacteriales > Chloracidobacteriaceae > Chloracidobacterium > Chloracidobacterium sp. Next base: position 649,746 of record JADKKB010000005.1, read on the forward strand.
GGGCATACATCATCGCGATCTCGGAGTCGCGGGATGGGCTCTGACCAAGAGCGATGTGACCTTCGACATTATTGTTGACGGCATCCACGTCGAGCCGCGAATGTTAAAACTGGCAGTCGATGCTAAATTGCCGGAGAACGTTTTGCTGATCAGCGATTCGGTCGCCCCAACGGGACTCGGTGACGGCAGCTTTGAGCTCTGGGGTGAAAACGTGTCGGTCACAGCTGGTCGAACACGAAACGAACGAGGAAGCATCGCCGGTTCGGTGATAAATATGCTCGACGCATTTCGCCAAATGTCCAAGCTCGGCTATTCAAATCGTGAATTATCTTTAATGTCGTCGCGAAATCCCGCTCGGCTTATCGGTATGGACGACCAACTCGGATCACTGGACGAAGGAAAGTGTGCCGATATCGTGTTGCTGGATGCCGACGGTTCGGTCCGACATACCATTGTTCGGGGTGTCGCCCTGCACAATTAAAGGGGCCGCAGAACCGAAGTCCTGCGGCCGTCTCGTTCTGCAATATACTGCAATTACTTAACATCTCCACCAACCGGAGAGCCAAATCCCCTGCCAAATCCCCTGTGGCCTTTGCCGCGTCCGGCACGGTCTTGCTTAAGTTGAGCCGCCTTAGCCTTTTGCTCGTCGGTCAGGATCGCAAAGATCTGGGCCTTTGTCTTTTCCTTTTCAACGATCATTTTGCCCATAAGAGCTGACTGCTCGGCCGCGATCGCCTCGACCTTTGCTTGATCGAACGATCCGTCAGTACCTAGATCGGCAAGCTGTTTGCGACCGTCACGCATCTGTTGAGCGAGCGGTTCAATGCTGGTTCTGCTTGCTTCGGTTATTTCCTTGACCTTGGCTTTTTGCACATCGGTCAGGTCCAAACCCCGCAGAAACATCATCGCCATACCCGGGCCGCCGCGACGTCCGCCGAATTCGCCCATACCCCTGTGAGCGGCTCTCTGAGCCACTACAAAAATGGCGCCGCCCACAAGTACCACAACTGCTAAAATTCCAACAATTATCTTTTTCATAAGTGTCTCCATATTTATTATCACTGGTATCCGGCGACTTTGTTCGCCTCTAAACAGTAAGACGAAATCGACATCTGCCCGAATGTAGGACAATTGTGAGTTTGTGTAAAGAATTGTAAAACCGCCCCCACGGCGGACATTTATGACGTAGAATGCTTTCAGGTATGAATAAGATAATCATCATCGATGACGACGAAGAGTTGTGCGAACTGGTCTCAGAATACCTGACTGTTGAGGGGTTTGACGTCTCGTCGGTCAATGACGGCGAGAGCGGATTGGCCGCGGCACTGTCGGGCGAATACGATATGGCGATTCTTGACGTAATGTTACCCAAGATGAATGGATTCGACGTTCTGAGGAATTTACGGCTCGAGTCTAAACTGCCGGTGATAATGCTTACGGCTCGCGGCGATGATATGGAGCGGATCGTTGGACTCGAGATCGGTGCTGACGACTATTTGCCCAAACCGTTCAATCCGAGGGAACTAGCCGCTAGGCTACGCGCGATCCTCAGGAGAGCCGCCGGAGACGATGACGGGACAACTGCGTCGGAAAAGATCAACATCGACGGAGTAGAATTAGCTCCGGCATCGCGTCTGGTATCCGTTGATGGTACCGACGTTAATCTGACATCGGTCGAGTTCGAACTGCTGCGAGAACTTCTAAGTGAGGCTGGTAAGATCGTTCGGAAAGAGGATCTTAGTGAAAGCGTCCTCGAACGTAAACTTTCAGCCTTTGACCGCAGTCTGGATATGCATATCAGCAACTTGCGTAAGAAAATGGGGCCGCGGGCTGACGGAAGTGACCGTATCAAGACGATACGGTCGGTTGGATATATTTACACTCTAGTATGAAGCTATTCATAAAGATCTTTTTGTGGTTTTTGGTAGCGATCGCTCTGTCGAACGTCGTCATTCTTTTTGTTACGCGTTCGTTTCAGACCGAGCCGATGATGAACCGCGTGCAACGGTCAACGCGTAACCAGATGATCGTTTACGCCGGCACCGCAACACAGATCGCAAACGGCGAGGGCGAATCGGGCGTCAAGGCATTTTTGACCAGGCTACGCGATCTCGAGCCGCCACGTGAGGTCGATCTGGTCGCCGAGGATGGTAATGTATGGTACGGCACCACGGACGATATTGAGGACTCACGAGAGCTGATCGGCCGGACACTGACGAGTCGGACCGCAGAGGTGGATTTTTCTAGCGAGGATCGTTCGATCGGTGCTGCACCGGTAGATTTCCCGGACGGCCGCAAATTTGTACTAGTTTTGCAATGGGAGCGGACTGGTCCGCCATCATTATTTTTTGGTTCGTGGATTGGGCTCTTTCGGCTAAGCGGATTGCTACTGACCGGTCTCGCCCTGTGCTACCTGCTTGCACTCAATTTGACCTCGCCGATCCGAAAGATAAGGGAAGCGACGCGAGGATTGGCCGCTGGTGACCTTAAGACTCGTGTCTTACCGCAGATCGGGCGCCGCCGTGACGAACTGGCTGACCTGGCTCGTGATTTTGACGTTATGGCCGAGCGACTCGAGTCGCTCGTGACTTCGCAGGCACGGCTTACACAGGACATTTCTCACGAGCTTCGCTCGCCGCTAGCCCGTATGAACGTGGCACTCGAGATCGCAAAGCAAAAGGCAGGGCCGGATTCATTGCCGCTACTCGCAAGGATCGAGAAGGAATCGGACCGCCTCAACGAAATGATCGGCCGCATTTTGATTCTTGCCAAGCTCGAAGGCGGTGCTGACGACCTCGAACATGAATGGATAGACCTTGCCGATCTAGTCAGTGACGTTTCAGAAGATGCTGATTTTGAAGCAAAAGCGAAAGGTAAGTCAGTTAAAATGTCGAAGATCGACGATTGCCGCGTCGTCGGTAGCGACAATCTTCTGAGAAGTGCAGTCGAAAATGTCTTGCGAAATGCCGTGCGATACACGGTGGATGGTTCGGACGTAGACGTATCGCTGGATGCCAATGCCGACAAGGCGGTCATAAAGATCGCCGATCACGGCGGCGGCGTTCCGGAGGAGGAACTCGCAAATCTGTTCAGGCCTTTTTACCGCGTAGGTGAGGCCCGCGAACGACGAACCGGGGGCATCGGTCTTGGATTGGCGATCGCGGACCGGGCGATACAGGCACACAAGGGCACTATCACCGCACGCAATAAGAACGGCGGGCTCGAGGTTGAAATAATACTTAACCGCAGCGATCGAACTAAGGCCTAGACGATGCCTGCCTGTCGGGCCGCGATAAACGAGCGTATCGACAGGACAACATAGATCAGGCAAATCGCGGCCATCGCGATCTGTGAGACGACGGCTGCGGACATCGACAACTCGCCGATCTTCGAAACCAGGCGTCCCGCCGTAAGTATAAAACCGAGTAATGCGACTGTAACTGCTACATGCATAATATGCTTTCGCATACCCTCGCTCGCATTTGCCGCAGCACCGAGGCCGGCCAATACGATCCCGAAAAACGCAGGGATCAGGGCCGTAATACTGGCCTTTTCGTTCATCATTCCGTGAACATATCCTACTCCGCCGATAACGATCAAAATCACACCAAATATAATTGCATTAACTGGCATTCATTCTCCTTGGTTCCCGAATGTACCTAAACGGGAACCATTTCTCCAAGTTAGACTATTTACCGTTTATTACCTTCAACAGATCGTTGGACAACGCCGGATCCAGCGGCCTGAGAGACTCATATTGCTGTCGGGCCATTACCTTATTTCCCTGCGAATTGTAAGCGAGGCCAAGGCGATAGTAGCCGCGTGGTTCACTGCTGTCGAGATCGATCGCCGCCTTAAAGTATATGACAGCATTGGCGTAATTTCGTGTCATTCTATAACTTTCGGCAAGATAAAAATTGGCATCGTACCACTTCGGGGTGATCGCCACGGATTTGAGATAAAATGGGATCGCCGACGCATATAGACCCTGATTGTATTGAATATTGCCGAGCCCATACTGACACTGGCTGTTTGCCGGTTGGAGAACGAGACATTTCTCATATGCGGACTTTGCCTCAGGATATTTCTTTAGTGAGTTGTATGCGAGGCCGAGTTGGCGATGAAACTCAGCATTGTCACCTGCGAGTGCGAGTCCCTTATTTAACAAAGTGACGATCTCGTTCGCTTTACCTAGATATTGCAGCGTTACTGCCAACTGTAGATAACCCGGCGCGTAGTTTGGGTTGAGCTCGATCGACGATCTAAACGCGGTCTCGGCTTCTGCATATTTCTTTTTGGACTTGTGAGCGACACCTAATTCAAAATACGGTTGGGAGTCCCGCGGACGTATCCCGATCGCTGATTGATAAGCCAGAACAGCTTCGGAATAACGATCGTCGTAATCAAGTTCGTTGCCGAGTTGGACCCACGCTTCGAAATAGTCGGCTTTTATCCGTACAGCTTCCTGAAGCGAAAGGATCGATTCCTTGTGCATTTTTTGGTTTTGGTAACACAGTCCAAGAAAATAATAAGCGGTCGGCACGTCCTTTCGGACTGCGATCACTGTTCGAAATTTTTCCGCAGCTTCGATATATTTACCCGCCTGCAGAAGTGCAACGCCCTCTTTGTAGACAGTGTCAACCGATTGAGAATAAACGGCAGCCGATAAAACAAAAGTTGCCAATAGCACGATCGTAAGTCTTTTCATTAATTTTCTCTTCGTCTTGTGGTTTAACTACTACTTCTGGATCGGCAGGATGATCGCCGATTGGTAACGTCCGCCGGTATAGACACGCTGAGTTGCTTTCTGAAAGTCGGCCGCGGTACCAATTTTGTTATTTGTAAGAAACTTCTGCGGATTGCGTGCCACGAGCGGAAACCACGTGCTCTGGATCTGGATCATCACGCGATGGCCCTTCTTAAAAGTATGCGTGACGCCCGGCATTGTAAATGCAAGTTTGGTCGGAGCATTCGGCGTAAGCGGAACACCCTTTTCAAATCCGTTCCGGAATCGTGCCGGCATCGGTTCACCGCGCAGCAGCATTTCATAACCGCCGGGCTGAAATACGCTCCATGCTGAGTTTTGCGGCGGCTTTTCGCCCGCCGGATAGCGATAATCATTCGGAAATACGTCGATTAGCTTAACGACAAAGTCCGAATCCGTGCCGGTCGAGGAAATGAACAATGTCGGCTTAATATCGCCGGCGATGGTGAGGTCCTCAGTGAGCGGAGCGGTCTGAAAGACCAATACGTCCGGTCGTGTTGATGCAAATCTCTGGTCTTCGGTCATAAAGTCACGCGGATAATTATTCGTGATCTTCTGTGTATACGGAACCGGATTCGAAGGGTCGGAAACGTATTCGGAATATCCCCCGGTACTCGCCGGCAACTCAAACCGAGCGGTGCCGCCAGCGGTCAAATAAAGCGGCGTGTCTGTACTTGTAGATGGACTGTAATTGTCGAAAGCACGCCATTCGTTCGAGCCTGTATCAAACGCGTTTACCTCTTTGATCTTGGAAATGTCACCCTTGTCTTTTAGGAAATGGCCGAAAAAGGGGACTTCCATATTTTGGCGAAAGTATTCGCCGGTTTTTTGTCCGAAGTATGCCGTTCCGAGCCAGTCACCGTCATTTCGCGACCAACCGCCGTGATCCCAAGGGCCGACGACAAGCACATTAAAGATGCCGGGGTTCTGTTTCTCGATGTGTCGATATGTACCAAGGGCTCCGTAAAGGTCTTCGTTGTCATACCAGCCGCCAACGGTCATAGTCGCACACGTGATGTTCTTGAGTTTTGTGAGAATATTGCGATCCTTCCAAAACTGGTCGTAGTTGGGGTGCTGCATCATATCATCCCAAAACTTGATCCGAACCCCGAGATTCTTTTCATACTCGTCGGCGATCTCTTTTAGCCCGCCCGCGTTGAGGAAGTAATTATACGCATCTGTCGGGCGCGGGCCGGTCCAGCTCTTTACGTACTTAAAATCAAAATTCGGCGACGGGCGATATTGGCCAAAACTTGTGAAAAAATTGAAGTTTTGAGTCAGGAATATAGCACCGTTATGATGCATATCATCGCCCATATACCAATCAGAGACCGGTGCCTGTGGCGAACACGCTTTTAGTGCCGGGTGCGAATCGATCGAGCCCGCACTCGTATAAAATCCGGGGTAAGAAATGCCATACGTTCCGACCCGGCCATTATTGTTATCTACATTTTTGACCAGCCAATCGATAGTGTCGTAGGTGTCGGTCGATTCGTCGATCTTGGTCTTGTCAGTATTCGCGATATCGGGCCGAACGTCCATAAATTCGCCCTCGCTCATCGTTTTGCCGCGTACGTCCTGATAGACAAAGATGTAGCCTTCCTTGGCAAATAACGGGTCGGGACCGAGGCTTTGCTTAAAGTTGGCCACGCCGTACGGTCCGACCGTGTATGGTGTCCGATTGAGGAGCATAGGATACTTTTGCGACTTATCCTTAGGCTCGTAGATCGCAGTAAAAAGCTTGATGCCGTCACGCACCGGAATCATCACTTCGCGTTTTGTGTAATTGTCGGTGATGTATTTGGCCAGCTCATTTGGAGCGACCGCCGGGGTCTGCCCGAACGAATGGGCGTTTAGTCCAAATGTAAAAAGTGCGACGAAAACGAAAAGAAAAACTGACTTTATGCTCATAATCTCTCCTCTAACGGCCGATCGATCCGGCGGGGTGCTTACGACAAACTTGGGGCGGTTAATCTACTTGTTATACGCAATTTTCGCTCAATTTGATTCAAAACAAAAGCGTGTGACACATTCGTACTATTATTTCGTCTTGCGGGGCGTAGCGATCCGGCGGCCGGGGGATATAATATAGCGATGTCGGGATTGATTTGGTTGTTGATCTTTGTAGGACTGCTGACGCTGGCCGGCAGTGCGGCACTCTTTATCGTCACCTACAAATACTATTGGGGCGAACGTGGTGCACCGCCGCTGAGCGGAGCCGAACGCCAACGACATAAGCAAGAGGAACTACAACTTCGAGCAAACCAGATCGAGCGGGCTCGACGTAATCCGGTGAAAAGCCGCACCCCAAGCTTTTGGGATAATAGGAAAAATTCCTAAAGATCGACCATCAGAAAGCTACTAGCATAACAATTATTCAAAATCGCTTGAATCAATTTTCGAGATCCGCTGCAGTTTTGTCGTCAGCCGCAGCAAGAGCCACCTTGCCAAGTTTACGGTAGAAGATAGCTCGAGTTTTGTAGCGTGATGACTTTGGGTCTAGATCGATGGCGGAGCTAATGTCCTTAAGTGCCGCGGCACTATTGCCAAGATTCATATAAGCTATCGACCGGTTTTGATATCCATCCGACAGGAAGGGAATATGAGTCTTGTTAAGGTCCACATAAATATTCAGATCGGCGATGGCCTTTAAGTAGAGTTTCTGAGCACTATATACCTTTGCTCGATTGTAGTATGGTTCGGCGTCCTTAGGGTCAAGCCGTATGGCTCGATCATAATCGGCAAGCGCGTTAGCGTATTGGCTCATCGAGAAGTAGGTGTTGCCTCGATTGTTAAGGGTGCTCGTGCTCGTAAATAGGTTGAGGGACGCAGTATAGTCAGCGATCGCGTCCGTATGTTTGCCGAGAGCTTTATTCGCGTCACCCCTTCCGGAGTAACCGTCAGCGAAATATTCCACATTCGTCGGTTTTGAGTTGATATAAACCGTATAATCCGCGACCGCTTCAATGTCCTTACCCAATGCGTGGTAGGCGAGTGCACGATTGTAATACAGCTCGTTAGCCGTAGGTCGGTCTCTGATCTGCGTAGTATATGAGCGAACCTTGCACTGATAATCTGTTTTTTCGCAAACCGTATTTTGACCGGCTCCAAGGGACGTAAAAACAACAAACACAAATGCACTTAAGATTATGGTACTCGAGATGTATTTCATAGATTTGTTCCTGTTAGCCAAGGCAAAATAAAACTGTCGATCGATCAAAACGCGCTGACCTTTGCAGAGTTTATCAGATATTTGTAGTTCTTTGAAAATGTGAAAAGAACGGAATAGCAATGCTGATCAACTAATACCCAGCCTGAATTAATGTCGACATTTGTAAGGAAGAGCGGAGTCGGTGGGCATTGTTTGCATAGCAAACGAACTTTCACATATGCTGAAATAAACGATTGCGTGATTTTACGTCCGGAGCGAGATCTGCGAATGTTCCCGAATATTGGGAGTTCAGCGACGCTCTCGAAATACCTCAAGGTCATTGTCGGATCTGCTTTAAGATCCCTTTCTTGATCCCTTTTTTTACTCTCTTCCTACTTGGTTTTGCCGAGGACAATTGTTTACAGGCTCCTGCCAGTACAAATGACGTGGGGTCACAGTTTGGCGGATCGACACGGTAAAACGAGAGATTCCATTCCTTTCCGGCCTCATTTGAGGACGTTCCTTTGATCGTGTCCTCGTGGATCGTGCCGGTAAAGACGCGATACCCGTTATTCATCTGAAACTTGATGGTCTTGCCGTCCTGCGTCCATTTTCCGTTACGAAACGATTTACCGCCGTTTCGGTAGGACAAAATACCGCCGTTTTCGAAATAGAAGGTCATCACCTTGTCCAGATCAAACCCGACCCATATTGAGTCACTCATCGACGTCCCCTCCGCAGTTTGGGCGACAGCCGTGAACGCGACGAGTACGATGAGAACAAAAGAAACCGCAGTAGTTCGTAATTTCATTACAGAATTAATTTGATGGCGGTAATCAGAACCGGACGTCCGATTTACGTGCACGTCCGGTTCAGCGTAAAACTATTTTACCTTCATTTTAAGGCTCTTAACCAAAAAGCCATAAATATCCGCTAGTTCCTGGATCTGTTTTGATGTCGGTTTGCCGGCACCGTGACCGGCCTTGGTTTCGATACGGATCAGCACCGGTTCTTTACCTTTTTGGGCGTACTGCATCGCGGCCGTGTATTTGAAACTATGTGCGGGGAATACGCGATCGTCGTGATCGGCCGTTGTCACCATCGTTGCAGGATATTTCGTGCCGGGCTTTGCATTGTGATACGGCGAATAAGCATACATTGCGCGAAAATCTGTCGGGTCCTCGGGCGAGCCGTAATCCGACGTCCAGGCCCAACCGATGGTAAACTTGGTGAACCGGAGCATATCCATCACACCCACGGCAGGCAGTGCTGCCGCAAAGAGGTCAGGACGCTGATTGAGCACGGCACCGACCAGTAAGCCGCCATTAGAACCGCCCTGTATGGCGAGTTTCTTTTTAGACGTGTACTTGCTGTTGATGAGATATTCGCCGGCGGCAATGAAATCGTCGAAGACGTTCTGTTTTTTTAGCCTGGAACCGCCTTCCCACCACGTCTTGCCATATTCCGATCCGCCTCGGATACACGCCACGGCGTAAACGCCGCCCATTTCCATCCAAGCTATACGCGAGACCGAAAAACCCGGTGACTGGGCTATATTAAAGCCGCCGTAACCGTATAGGATCGTCGGATTCTTACTGTTCAACTTTAGGCCTTTCTTATAGGTTAAGAACATTGGCACCTTGGTGCCGTCCTTGCTCGAATAGAAGACCTGCTTGACCTCGTATTTGGTCGGGTCAAATTTGACCTTGGCTTGACGAAACATCTTGCTCTTGCCGGTCCGCATATCATACTGGTAAATCGTCGGCGGAGCATTGTAGCTCGAATATGAGTAGAACGTCTCAAAATCCGTGCGTCTGCCGCCAAAGCCTCCGGCCGAACCGATTCCGGGTAACTCGACATCGCGGACAAATCGGCCGTTCATCTCGTATATTTTGATCTTGGTATATGCGTCCTTCATATAATTTAGGACGAACTGGTTGTTGATGAACTGAACGCCGTTAAGTGTGTCGGCAGACTCGGGGATGACATCACGCCAATTTCCAGAACGGTCAAGTACATTGCGGGCGACGACCTTGCCACGTGTCGCTCCACTGTCGGTTCGGAAATAAAAGACAGGGCCGTCGTTACCGATAAAACTCCAGCTATTGTTCAGGTCAGTGACGATCGGCATTATCGGAGACTTTTCGCTTGAGAGATTCTTGAAATAGACCATATTCATCCGCTCGGTACCCTTACCGACCGAGATGATCAGCCAATTTCCATCTTCCGACACATTTCCACTGACAAAATACTCCTTGTTATCCGGGCGTTCGTAAACAACGTAGTCGTTCGATTGCGGAGTGCCGAGCTTGTGGAAGTAAAGTTTTTGATAAAAATTCTGGCTCTTGAGCTCGGCTCCGACTGTAGCGTCCGGAAACCGGCTGTAGTAAAAGCCGCTGTTATCGTTGAGCCACGAAACGCCGCCCTGACGATTGGGCGAGAGCGTGTCCGGTAGCAGACGGCCGGATGCAACATCCATTACTTTCCATTCAGTACGATCCGAACCAGCGATCGAGACGCCGTATGCCCACAGTCGGCCGTCATCTGTAAATGACGATCCGTTAAGGGCGGCGGTGCCGTCCGCCTTGATCTTGTTCGGATCAAAAAATATAGAGCCCGCATCGTCAATTGAGGACGTCTTAAACAGCACACTCTGATTCTGTAGCCCGTCATTCTTGCTGTAAATATAATAATTGCCGACCTTGGACGGAGCCGAATAACGTTCGTAGTTCCAGATCTCCGTCAAACGGTTTTTGATCTTTTCTCGTTCGGGAATAGTCGCAAGGTATGTGTCGGTCAGCTTGTTTTCGGCTTCGATCCACGACTGGGTCTCGGCCGAGTCGGTGTCTTCCATCCAACGGTACGGGTCGGCGACCTTAATGCCGTGATATTCATCGACCTGATCGCCGCGTCGGGGTTGGGGATAATCCAGCCTTTTCTGAGCCGGGACACCGGCGGCCAAAAAGGCAAAAACAAATAGAAATGCGATGCTTCTCTTTATCATTATGCGCAATTACTCCTGATCGAAAAGATTTTCAATCAGTATAGAACGCGATGTGTCGTATTCAAAACCTTATTGCTTAACTAGAATGCTGAGATCTGATGATCTTCGCTAACGGCGTTGCTCTCGGCTTCGGGGTTCAGAGCCACGGGTAGCCATTTCTTGCATTCATAAAGTGCCCGGTCGATCTTTTCGGCAGTTTGCGGACGTGCCAATAAATATCCCTGGCCGTAATCACAGCCCAGATTTTGGAGTAGGTGGAGTTGTGTCTCGGTCTCGATGCCTTCAGCGATGACGCGCATCTTCAGGTTTTTGGCTAAGGCAATGATCGTCTGCAGAATCTCGGAGTTTTCGCCGTTTTCACCGACCGCATACACGAAGGAACGATCGATCTTGAGTGAGTCGAACGGTAGCCGATGCAGAATGCTAAGGCTCGAGTAGCCGGTACCGAAGTCGTCGATCGATAGCTTAACGCCGAGTTGCTTGAGCCGATTGAGAACGTTGATCGTGTGATCGGCGTTTTCCATCGCGGTACTCTCTGTGATCTCAAGCTTGAGTGACGATGGGGCGATCTTGGACATTTCGAGTGCGTGCTCAACATCCGCGATCAAGTCGCCGTGCATTAGGTGCTTGCCGGAGATATTGACGCTGATGATCAAGTCTCTGTAGGACGGATTGATCTTTTGCCAATGGGCGAGTTGATCGCACGTCTGCTGAAGAATCCAGATCGTGATCGGTATTATCAATCCTGAGTCCTCGGCAATCGGGATGAATTTGTTTGGAGGTATATTGCCGAATTCACTGTGATTCCATCGCAGTAGAGCCTCAAAACCTAGCAGATCGCCGTCGTGCAGATCGACTAGAGGCTGATAGTTCATCGACAGTTCATTGCGGTCGATGGCTTCGCGAAGGTCATTTTCGTAGCGAACGCGTTCGATGAAACGGAAGCGCAATTCCTTGGTAAACACTGCGACGCCGACGTTTCGTTCTTTGGCGTAATGCATGGCAATGTCGGCATCGCGGAGAACCTCTTCCGGTGTGTTGTACTCAGCGTCGCACGGTGCGATCCCGACATTTACGCTGATCAATATGTTATTTCCGCTAAGCGAAAAGGGTTGCGAAATACTGTCATAGATACGGCGAGCCACCTTCTGGGCTTTACCAACCGTCGATACGTTTCGCAGAATTATGGCAAATTCGTCTCCGCCGATCCGGGCCACAACGTCGGTCGGAGCCAGCATTCTCACAAAACGCTTGGCTGCCACCATCAACACTTTATCCCCAAACGTGTGGCCAAGACTGTCGTTGATGTCCTTAAATCGGCTGATGTCGAGGAAAAGAACTTGAAATGTCGCAGACGGATCCTCCTTGTAGTCCCGGATCATCGTACGAAGGATGTCGCCAAGTTGTTTGCGATTTGCCAGATTGGTCAATGAATCGTGGAGTGCCGCGTGCTGAAAGTCCTTTTCGCTTTTTCGCAGGGCGACATTGGCGAGCTCTTCTTTTTCGAGCGAGAGGGCGAGTTGCGAGGCGTGACGTTCCGCTTCGCGGCGAAGATCCCGCTCAACCCACGCCTTTTCACGCTCCGCTTCCTCTGCCTGGTCGATCGCTTCGTTGACCTCACGAATGGTTTGCCTATAGCTAAGATACGCGATAGATAGGGCAACAGTGGCGATACCGCCCGTTATAATGTCGCCGAAAGTGATCAGTCTAAATATTAGGCCTGCAAGCCCGGCGCCGACGATCTGAGTCATCGAACTTGAAAAACAGTCCTTGCTCCAAGTGGTAAATACGTTGGAACCATCCTTAAGCGACTGAAACAGAGCGACCATAAATGACGATGTCGCAAACTGTACGAGTGCCAAAAAGCCTAGATAGGCGACGAGAGCAGGCGTAGATTGCAAGTCGAGATGGCCAAACGCTGCCAGATTTACGGCGTCCCACGCAAGTATGGTAAGCGCGGTCGATACCGTTGCGATCGACACATTGGTCGGGATCATGAATGGGCCAAATGGGAAACCCTTTTTACGTAAATAGAGACAATTTGCGAATGTCTCAGCCGCCGCAACTATGACAGCGGCCGGGCCGCCGTATAAGAGAAAAGTCAGAAAGATAAGGGCATCCGCAAAACTGATCGCAAACTTTGAACGCGGCAATGCGAGGCTCATTCGCGGGGCAGCAGCGACCGCGAATGCCACGACGAAAACGAATCCCCAGCTGAAAACTCCCATCGCAAGATTAGCCGAGGCTATCGAGATGGATAATATTCCTGCGAGGATAACGATTCCTTTCGCGGTTGTGTACGCCAGTTTTCGTTCCATATAAAGGAAGGCAGTGACCTTTAGAAAGCGGTGCGAGGATGTGAAGATCAAGCTCCGGTTGGGCTCACAACAAAGAGTTTAACACGTTAAACATAGAAAAAGCTAGTAAAAAAATCGCTGGGTCATTTAATGTGTATACGAGTTATACACTTAAGAATTGGATAGCTACTATACAAATCTGTAACTCGAACTGAATGAGGCACTTGCGTGGTCCTAGGCTAAATAGTGTGCACTAAGTATACACAATTATTTGGAGCCAAAGTTCCTCGATATTTTTCCGCAATACTGCTCTAAACCCCTATAATACAACAGTTTAACCGAGCGAGTAAGTACGTGCAGGAAGTGTGGCACGCGGCTTGTAATAGTGATGGATGAAAAGGGGCAATAATGCTTCAAACTAAAACTAATTTCTTGGGAGAAGAGAAAATGAAAAAGACAATCACAACGTTCGTACTTGCAGCAATCCTAATGATCGGTTCGTCGGTAGCGTTTGCCGGTGACGGCATCATCATCGCCGGTTTCAGCAACGATCCGTGTGTTCAGAATGAAAACACAGCAAGGGCCGGCAGCACCACGTCGAGCAAGGATGGAATTATCATCGCTGGTTTGACCGGGATCATCATCTTCGGCTTTACGGGAATCATCATCGCTGGCTTCGGCGAAGGCAAAGATGACGTTCCCGTCAACTGCGGCATAATTATTGCCGGATAACTTTGTTCCTTTCCCACTCGCGAGGGGGTGAATACCTCACAACTGCGGCCCGTTTCGAAAGAGACGGGCCTTTTTATTTCTTTGAGGTCGACGTTTTGGCGGGACTGAGCTTGCGGAGATTCTCGACCGCGGCCGGCAGTACCTCAAGCACATAATCGAGATCTTCGTTGGTGTTGTATTTGCCAAAGCTGAAGCGGATAGCACCGCGGGCGATCGTATCCTCGCGGCCCATAGCCTTTATGACACGCGAAGGCTCGATGGTGCCCGACGAACACGCAGACCCGGTCGATACGGCTACGCCGTGCATATCCAGATTGATAAGCAATCCCTCGCCTTCGACCCTGTCAAACGAGATATTTGCTACGGTTGGAACCCGATCAGAACCGAAGCCGTTCAACACAATATCAGGGATCGCTTCGCCGACCCGGCTTTCGAAAAGGTCCCGCATCGCTTTTATCCGGTTTCCAACCTCTAACAGTTCGGACTTGGCTATAGCACAGGCCTCGCCAAGAGCCACGATATTTGCGACCGATTCAGTTCCGGCCCTTAGTCCGCGTTCCTGCCGGCCGCCGAAATTTTGAGCTCGTATCCGTGTTCCTCGTCGAACGTAAAGTGCACCGGCACCCTTTGGAGCATATATCTTATGGGCTGAGATAGATAGTAGGTCGCAACCGATCGCCTCGACATCGATCGGGACTTTGCCCGCTGCCTGAATCGCGTCGGTATGAAACCAGATCTTTTGGCCGCTGTCTCGGATGCCGCGAACAAAATGCCCGATCTCGTCGACCGGTTGGATAGTTCCGATCTCGTTATTGGCCGTCATTACCGTTATGAGAACAGTTTCATCAGTAACGGCGTTCTTGACGTCTTCGATCCGAACCACGCCGTCGGAATAAACCGGCAACCAGGTTATGGTATAGCCCCGTTTCTCAAGTTCTTCGCAAACATTCTTGACCGTCGAATGCTCGAATGCTGAAGTGATGATGTGTTTTCCGTGCTTTTCGTTCGCCTCGGCCAGGCCTTGGATCGCCAGATTGTTGGACTCGGTCCCGCCGGAGGTCAAGATAACCTCGTTCGGCCGTGAATTGATCAACTCCGCGATCTGATGACGAGCTTTATCCACCGCGGCACGTGCCTTCTGGCCCTGAAAGTGGATGCTCGACGCATTTCCGTAAAACTCGGAAAAATATGGAAGCATTGCATCAATGACGGCCGGGTCAGCGGCGGTCGACGCACTATTGTCTAGATAAACACGACGAAACATAAGTGAATACTATCACATCCATAAATCGAAAAATCTGCATCTAAGTTAACACGGGAAAGTGAATCGACTGCGTGTGACGTAGGGAATTACGGTTAGCGACGATAATTGGTCGTAATCCGTGATCGAGTTTATGTTGCCGAAACTACTGTATTAGCGTAAATTAGATGGTAGTGGTGTGCTGGTAAAAGTATGTTTCGGCCGCCACCGTGTAGGGATTTATAAAATGGACTTTGCAACAAAAGAGATCTTCAAGCGATACGCGAGCATTTTGATCGGAAAACCGATCACGCCCGTGTTCCTCAATATTTTGGTGACGAGCGTATGCGATATGCGATGTACGCATTGTTTCTTTACGGACGAACTTGATGACCGTCCGCGCAAAAAGCTGCAGATGAAGACGGACGAGATCGCCAAGATCTCGGAGACGCTTCGTGGTAATTTGGGCGTGCTTGTGTTGGCAGGCGGTGAACCGTTTACTCGAAAAGATCTGCCTCAGATCGTCAGGGCATTTTATGAAAATAACAAGCTCGACTCGGTCTATCTGATGTCAAACGGCCAGATCCATCCGCGTATTTTTCCGGATGTCGCTCAGATAATGGACGAATGCCCGAACCTCAATGTGAGTGTAGCGTTGGGTATAGACGGGATGAAAGAAGCCCACGAAAAGATCCGTCGGAAAGAGGGAAGTTGGGACAAGGCGATACATACTGCCCGGACGCTTCAGCAGATGAAAAAGGAACAGTATCCGAGACTAGACATCCAGACTTGCACGTGCGTGATGCATTCGAACGAAGATACGATCTTCGACTGGTACGACTTTCTCAAAAACGACCTAAAGCCGGATAAGGTCAATATTAACTATATTCGTCCACCGTCAAATGATCCGATCGAACTCCAATTTGATCACAAGCGTTATCAACAGCTCTCGGATATGATCCTCGAAGATACCAAGAATGCGGCGCTCAAGAACCGTTACGGCGGCGACTCCGGCTTTTTTAAGGCAGCGGTCGACATCTATATGCACGACTTGATCGCTAAGACCAAGGAAGAGAACAAGGCTCAGTTGACCTGTTACGCCGGAAGTGCCGGAGCGGTCATTTACGACAACGGAGCTCTTTCTTCTTGCGAAAACAAAGCCGATGTGCTTAATCTGCGGGATTATGATTGGGATTTTAACGCAGCGTGGAACACAGACCTAATGGCAGAGCGTCGCCGCGAAGCTGGTAACGGCTGCTTTTGCACGCACGAATCGAATTGCTTCTATCCGTCGCTACCGTTTAATCCGAAGCATTTGGTCAAGATCAAAAAGCTCGAATCCGAAATGAAAAAGGTAGCAAAATCAGTCGGCTTCGAGGCTGCAAAAAAAGTTGCAATGAAGGCGTAATTGGATAGCGTTCAACGATGCCTCAAAGCACCCCCAAGATTCTGATCATCTCGTCTGACACCGGCGGCGGGCATCGATCTGCCGCCGCGGCGATTTCCGATGGCCTTGAGAAATTCTGGAGTGGTGATTCGTCGGTGGTCCGGGTGATCAAGGCGGTCGAAGAATCGCATAATGTCACCGGCAAACTCGTCGATCTATACAACTGGATGCTGAAGAATAAGCAGCACTGGATGAAGTATCTGTATTGGGCGGTCAACAAGATAAGGCCGGAAACCCGCGAATTTTTTCATAAGCGATGCATCGGTTACGTCCGCGATCAGTTTGAAAAATGGTGCCCGCACGTTGTAGTAAGTGTTCACCCTTTAACTCAACATATATTTGCGAGGATCCTTAAGGAACTTAATCTATCAGATCAGGTTCCGCTTGTAACTGTTGTAACTGATCCGTGTTACGGGTTTTGGAAGGGTTGGGCGTGCGAAGACGTGTCGCTATATTTAGTTGCAAACGAAGATGCTCGCGACCAGTTGCTTGATTATGGAATCGCACCGGAAAAGATCAAAGTTTCAGGAATGCCGGTGAATCCTAAGTTTCGTGAGGTCGACGAGAAAGACGCTCAGGACGCACGACGTGTATTCGGGCTCGACCCGGACAAATTTACTGTATTTGTCAATGCGGGTTGGGTCGGCGGCGGTAACATCCCACAGATCTTTCGCGAACTTGTGAGAGGTGAACTCGATGTCCAAGCGATCTTTTTGGCCGGAAAGAACGAAGAATTGCGGCTCGAGGCGGAGAAGTTGGCTAAGACCGCGAAGTTTCCGGTAAAGGTCATAGGCTACTCCGAGGATATCGAAAAGCTTATGCATTCGGCCAATGTAATGGTTTCGAAACTTGGTGGATTGACGACATTTGAGGCACTGGCTTGCCGGTTGCCGATCATTGCCGATCTAACAACGCCGCCGATGCCGCAGGAAGCGGGTACGTCGCAGTTGCTTGAGCGCCGCGGTGCCGGCATATTGCTTAAGCGGAGTTCGGACATTGTGCCGACCATCCAGAACCTGCTTTCGGACAACGGAGAGTATTCGCGGATGAAGGCGGCGACCATTGGTATGACGATGCCGAACTCAACCGATCAGATCATCAAGGAGATCAATGCCTTGCTGCCGCATCCCTTTACAACCTCAAGGGCAGCGGCTTAATGCGTATTATTCAATTCGGCAACTTGTCACAACACCCTGATTTATTTAACCTCTTGATTTGGACTCGTAGTCCATTTCAAATTGGAGATCAATAGTTTGAGCTTATTACTTGAAGGAAAACGAGCGTTCGTCTCAGGGGGAACGCGCGGAATCGGCGCCGCAATCTGTGAGGTTTTTGCCCGCGAAGGTGCAGACGTCGCATTTAATTATTACTCGAGCGATGCACTTGCGGACGAAGTGCGGGCAAAGATCGAGGCTCACGGCCGTCGGGCGCTCAGCTTCAAAGTATCGGTCACGGACCGTTACGGGATGAAGCATATTGCCCGCGAGATCAAAGAGGCGTGGGGCGCGATAAATATTCTGGTCAATAATGCAGCGGTCAACAAGGGCGATAATTTCGCCACGACCACTGATAAATCCTGGGATTGGGTTGTTGATACCAACGTAAACAGCCTTTTTTCGGTTACCAAACCATTTTATAAACAGATGATTCGCGAGCGAGCAGGTTCGATACTCAATATCACCTCGGTCGGAGCGATTCGCAGTCTGCCGACATCAGTCCACTACGCAACATCCAAGGCCGCGATGATCGGATTTACAAAATGCCTGTCGCGGGAAGCCGCAAACTTCGGCATTTCAGTCAACGCTATCGCTGCGGGCATCTTTGACACTGATCTCGGCCACACGCTGCCCGAGCGTCTGCTGCAGATGCACGATTTCTGGGTTGCAAAGGGTCGCGTCGGCCGTCCGGAAGAATTGGCTGAGTATGCGGCGTTTATGGTATCTGACCGCAACAGCTTTATGAGCGGCGAGGTCGTCATAGTCGACGGCGGGGCGATCACCTAGGGATCCCAAAAATTATCTAAACGTACGTAAACCGGAGTATTGCTCCGGTTTTTTTCATTTGTGCGATAGAATCAATATAACAAATCAACGAATCAACAAAACGGTCAGCGGGCAGCCTGCGGCCGGAGAAGAATAAGGAGCAAAGAAATGAAAAATCGTTTTTTACGCAGTCTTGGCTTGTCGGTATTAATATCGATCTTCCTGTCTGCCGGCGCCGTTGGCCAAAACCGCCAGGGACCGGATCCGGAGTTGATCGCAAAGCGACACGCGATCGAGAAAGAATTGAACGATATCGCGGTGGTCGACCGAAAGGTGATGGTGCCGATGCGTGACGGCAAGCGAATGGCGGCTGACATTTACCGGCCAAAAGATGCGTCAAAACAATACCCGATCATTTTTTCGCGAACACCGTACAATTTCAATTTCTGGGACGTCAGGCTTGGAGCTCCACGAGATATGACGTCGATCATTGACGCGATCAAGAGAGGCTACGCGTATGTTGTGATGAACGAGCGCGGCCATTTCTTCTCAGAAGGCAACTATGACATCCTCGGGCCGCCGACGACCGATGGCGACGACGCACTTACCTGGATGTCGTCGCAGCCGTGGTCTAACAAAAAGGTCGGCACGATCGGCTGTTCATCGACCGCGGAATGGCAAATGGGCGTTGCGGCCCGCGGCAATCCGGCGTTTACGACTATGATCGCACAGGGATTTGGCGCGGGCGTCGGACGTGTCGGGCCGTATTACGAACAGGGAAACTGGTATCGTGGCGGTGCCGTCCAAATGCTCTTCATTGCTTGGCTGTACGGTGAGCAGAATCAGGTTCGGCCGATGTTTCCGGCCAATACGTCGCAGGCAGACCTGATACGAGGGTCGAAATTGTTCGATCTCTCAGAGCAGGCTCCGTCGGTCGACTGGTCCAAAGCTCTTCGCCATCTGCCCGAGATGGATATCATCAAGGCGGTTGATGGGCCAAACGGAGTATTTGCCGATGAAATGCCGAACATTACAGGTGGAGCGATGATACGCCGAACGCCGAACGACGCGGCGTGGTATAAGGGCGGGCTGTTTCACGACAATATGAAGATCAACATCCCCGGATTTTGGTTTATGTCCTGGTATGACGTTTCGGTCGGCCCAAACCTAGCGACGTACAACCACGTTCGCAAGACCGCAAGCCCCGACATCGCCGATAAACAGTACGCTGTGATCGCTCCGACGCTGCATTGCAGTTATACGCGTGCGACCGAGAACACGGTGGTCGGTGAACGAAGTATGGGTGATGCTCGCCTCGATTACAGTGCATTGACGTATGGATGGTTCGATCATTTCCTAAAAGGGGAAAAGAACGACATCCTGAAAATGCCTAAGGTTCAGTATTTCACGATGGGCAGCAACAAATGGCAATCTTCCGATCAGTGGCCGCCGAAGGGTGCCGAGCCGATGAAGTTCTATCTGGCGAGTAGTGGCAAGGCAAACTCGTTAAAAGGCGACGGATCTCTCGTTGCGGCACCGCCGGCCACCGATAGTCCCGACAGCTTTGATTACGATCCGATGAATCCGGTCCCATCGTTCGGCGGGAACGTCTGCTGTACGGGAAATGCGATAACGGGCGGATCGTGGGATCAGAGCAAAATGGAAGAGCGGCAGGACATCCTGGTTTACAGTTCGGACGTACTGAAAGAAGGGATCGAACTGAGCGGGTCGATCGATCTAACGCTTTTTGTATCATCGAGCGCGAAGGACACAGATTTCACCGTCAAGTTGATAGACGTTGATGAAAATGGGAAAGCGTGGAATCTTGACGAGACGATCCAGCGAATGCGTTACCGCGACGGATACGAAAAACCGCTGGCGTGGATGGATGCCGGAAAGGTCTATAAGGTAATGTTTCAGCCGATGACGACCAGTAACTATTTTGCGCCGGGCCACCGAATCAGGATCGAGATATCGAGTAGCAATTTTCCGCGTTTTGACCGCAATATGAACACGGGCGGAAACAACTACGATGAAGTGAAAGGCGTGATCGCACGCAATTCGGTTCATCATTCCAAACAATATCCGGCTGAACTCACGATCACGGTCGTGAAGAAAAAGTAAGCTAAGGCTAGAAGTTGTTCGTGAAACGCCGGAAAGACGCGAAGGTCAGAGTTCATCTCTGATTTTCGCGTCTTTCAAATTTCTAAAGTTCGAGCTAACCCTGTTTTTCGAGCGGTTCCTTCGCCTTGTCGATAAAGACTTAGATCATATCGGCAATACGTTTATTCATCTCGCTGCTGATCAGGCTTTCTCCCGCGAGTCCTGCAAGCAGGTGGAGGTCGCGGGCTGATCTGCGTCGGAGTTCGGCCGATTGCGAGAACTGGACCATCGTCGCGTTCGTAGCCTTTTCGAAAAAAATCCGCCGAGTAACGCAGGAAATCCTCTGTTTCGACACGAACCGGTGCTCTGCTCGGCGGGGGCCATTTTAGTAAACCCGATTACCAAGTCGGGGCCGCCGAACACGTTGACATTCATTTGCAATCTTCAAATACGAAAGCGTGGTTTTCGACGGCTTCACTGCAACAGCCGTAGCAGTTTGTAACCGCTCCAATTATGATCGGGAAATCGTGAGAGAATGACCGCCTTTCCGTCCGCCGTCTGAATCAGGATGTCCAAAAACGTCCCTAATCCCAGCGACAATGTCGGTTGGAACGAAGGGTCTAAGTCGCCGTTCCCCAAACGCCGTTTTAGGTATGGATATGCTGAGTCCCACACCCCAAAAATAAACCGTCCGTCCGACTGCTGGACAACGCGAGATATTCTGGAGTCGGAGACGAAAAAAGGGGGATCACCCGGCTTTATGAGCGCCGAGACCTCACACTTGCCTCCCCACGCCCCACCGTAAATCTGATCTGGAAAACCGTTGGAAAGGAACCGAGAGGTGTTTGCCTGGTAGTAGATCCAGCCCCCGAGATTATATGAGGCCGATGACACGAGGATGTTGTCTCCGGTTTGAACCATCAGCGACTGATATTGGACGTTTGATGTCCCAGCGGAAGGTCCGTTCTCGTCGTAACAAACTGAATCAAAATTCGTCGGTGCCTCTACCGTCGGGAATCCGGGATCTGCTAATCCTCCAGTCAAGAAGCGAAAAATGCGAGGTGCATTACTCCCGCCCAAGACATAAAATGAGGACGAGGATAATCCAAAAACATAGATCTTTCCAGAGGCAGGTGCGACCGTGACGCCGGATCCCAGGGAAAAGGTGTATGGAATATAGACATTTCCTAGCGTTCCAAATGTTGAATCGGCGGAGCCGTCGGTACGGAGCCGGGTCAGGTAAGAGACAGTTCGCGTCGTCGGAAACGGGTAGCCGGGACCCGAAAATACTTTTTGGACCTGATAGAAAATCAGCGGCTTCCCGGCCGAAACATCAATGTCTATGGAGGTGCCGCTGATCACGTTCAGGCCCAATACGACATACCCGTTTCCCGCGCCGAACGTAGTGTCTAGTATTCCAGCGGCGGTGAATCGCCACACGGCGGCAAGCTTGGGGTCTGTAGTTTCGCCTGCGACGAGTATCTTCCCGTCGGACTGGACCTTGAACGCGATCGGTGTTCCGTAAACCCTTTGGACCAGGTTGAAAAGCGGCACATAGGATTTAACCGCTTCCCCGTGAAATCCAAAACTGGAATCAAGAGATCCGTTCGCGTTGTGGCGGCGGACGACAATGCGTCTACTTGAACCTTCGCCCGTGTAGCACAGCACTAGCAGCTTTCCGCCTTGCTGTTGTTCCACTGCGATCGGGTGGATATCGGCGAAAATGTTCGTCGCTACGCCGCCCGTACCAAATGTCGGATCCGGGGAGCCCGATGCCCCCAAAAGATCGACGTTGGCAAAAATGAGCAAGAGCGGTATCATTACCGCATTCGCTGAAAAGCTAGCCAAACGTTTGATAGTCATCATAATCATCTCCTCCTTTTGAACAAATCCGAAATTTCGATCTCATTGTCCATTCGCTTAACAATTCGGCTCGTCCGGTCGCGGGTCGAATCCGCTCTGGAAGGTCGGGCGGAACAACATCGTTCGGTTCGACTACCGGATCGAAAGGGTCGAAAGCAGTCTGTCGAACTCAGGGCTTAATCGAACTACGACAGACAGTTTATGATCAGACGCGGTGGCGAATTCTTTGATGCGATGCTGTTCAATTTCCATTAGCCCCGTCCCGTTCACTCCTGTTCCAGTTTCACCTTTGCACGGCCTATGAAGACCTTTATCATCTCGGTAATACGTTTATTCATCTCGGTGCTGATCAGGCTTTCTCCCGCGAGTCCTGCAAGCAGGTGGAGGTCGCGGGCTGATCTGCGTCGGAGTTCCACAAGCTGTGAGAAATGGACGTGTGTGACGTTTTTGGCCTTTTCGAAAAAATCAGCTGAATAACGAAGGAAATTTTCGGCTTCGGTCCTGAGTGGTGACCATTCGATCCGATCGTCGCTAGCTTCAGCGAGTTCGACCGCAAATTTCTGCAGCATCTGGCCGATAACCGGGATCTCGGCCTGGATACGCCAATGTGCGACACCCTTGGCATCGGTGTGGATCTGGGTAATGCCCGGCATTAAGCTCGAAAAGTTTGTTATATCCGAGAAAAACTCACGGACGCTCTCAATGCTCGAATTTAACTCGATCACTCCGGAATAACCTGCTTTAACGGTAAACATCAAAATACTCCATTAAATACGATCGAATTAAAGAATAGCCTAGTTGTCGATCGCGTCATCCCGCGAAAGAAAGGATCCTCTGCAAAAAGTACGACGTGGCCTGAGCCCATAGATTCGTCGATGACATACGCGGTGCCGCTGAGCAGTCGCTCGGTGTTTCCTTCCCAAACAAAGCCGGATATGGTCAGAGGCTTTTTCGGGTTAGCGTCGAAGACCAGAGCGTTCGTGCCTTCCTTGGAGTAGCGAAAGAAGTAACCGCTCGCCAACAGCACGGGCATTTCGTCGCGATCCACGCCGTATGTAATGTAATTTGTACGGTCAACGGTTGCACGGAAGATGGCTCCCGGCAAAGCCTCGGGAACCTTATTGGCATTTGCAGACGGCGAAGCGATCGGCGGAAGTGACGGAGCAATGCCGTCCGTTCGGTCAGATCCTGCGATGTTCGGTGTCGGTTCAGGGGCGGGGTCAGCCGACTTTTTGTCGTCGCCCGGGCCTTTAGGCTTTTCGTCGTCGTCTTCGCTACCAACAAGCTTTGACGTAGTCAGGCCAACCTCCTTGAGAGCCGCAAAGACCGAGCCGCCGCTGATCGTTACGATCGTGCCGCCGCGGGAGGCAAACTCCTTCAGTGCCGACACTCCGCCGGAGCCGAACGAACTCATATATCGGCCGGCCGAACCCTCAGGGATGATCAGGACGTTGTAGCCCGTAAGACCGCCGCCGCGGACCGAACCGATGGTCATTGGTGTAAATTTTACGCCGTGTTTGTCTAAAGTCCACCATATCGATCCGTACGATTCCTGCGTGACGCCCTCGTCGGCAACGATCGCGATACGGGGGGCGTTGAGCGATAGCACCGCTTCGCCGCCGATACTTGTGTCGCCCTCGTCGGAGTAGCCCGAATTTACAGCGGTGACGTTAACTCCCATTTCCGCGGCAAGAGCCGCCACGGAGTTGTGGATCGAATCGGGGTTACGTGAAACGCGGATCACAAATGTCCCCGGCTTCCAATTGCGGCCGCCCGCGTTAAGTGTGCGCGTGGTCACGGCGACCTTGAAACCATTCTGCAAAAGCCGCATTACCATCGCTCCGGTCGAATCGGTCTCGTACGGAATTATGTACGCGATCCGGGCCCGTCCCGAAACGCTCCCGCGCTTGGCATTGGCAATTGTGGTGGTGTCCACAGGTGTTCCTGCAATGCTACCGGATTCTTCGGTCCAGTAGGCATCGACGCCAAAGGTCAGTGGCATCGACCAAGCGGTAATATCATAAAAGCCGTAATCTTCCTTAGGCTGGCCCTTGCCGCGCATCTGATTTCGGCGAAATCTGGCCATATTATCATCGACAAATGCTTTATCCTGCGGCGTGTCTTGTTCGAGAACGGCTTTTAGGTAAATTCTCTGCGGTTGGTCGAGGTCGATGATGTACGAGCCTGCCGGAAATGTCTTAGAGACGGCCTTTGAGTTTTTTTCGAGATAGGAATGGGCCGTGGTAGATGTGAAAGAAGACGACGCCACCTTGACCTCGACATTTGACAGACGCAACACCTCGATCAACTCAGCGGCCTTTACGCGGTCGGAAGTCGGGTCTATTACGACACGTTTCAGCTTAGAATTGGCGTTGTCCGCAAGTCCCTTGGCACGGAAAGCGTAATAGTCCTTGATCCGCTCGACCCGGTTTTTGGCGGTGGTCTCGAGCGTGGTCATTGAGGCAACAAAATGCTTGGCGATCGAGGATCGAAATGTGACGATCGTACCGTCATCTCGAGTCCAACGTAATCCCTTAAAGCCGCCACCATCGGTCTCGTACGTCATTCCGGTCGCACCGAGAAGCGATGGGTACATATCCCAGTAGCCCGGATAGAATGCGTCGAAAACATCCCGCACATAATAGTCCCAGCGATTCCCGTCGAATGCGGCGGCATTGGCGCGGCCGTACGTATCTAACCATTTGCTGTATTGCGGTTGCGGAAGATTGGGGTTGATGGGTAGAGATACCGGCGGAAAGAAATACTGCGACGGTTGGCCGTGGTGATCGACCGCGACCTGCGGATTCCATTCCATAAACGCCTTTTGCATATTACGCGATTCTTTCTGCGTAAAGGTGAGCGTGTCGCGATTTAGGTTAAATCGGTAATGATTTACACGTCCCCAGACAGACCAGGGTTCACGATGTTCGATCGCGTTGTGGTTCGGATCACCGACGGCGACCGAATTGTACCACGTGGCAAATCGCTCGTGTCCGTCGGGATTTTCGCCCGTCAGGACTAGCACAACAGTGTTCTTTAGTATATCGAGCGTCGCCGGTTCATTGGAGGCCGCAAGCTGATATATCACCTGCATAAAAGCCTCGAATGATGATGACTCGTTGCCGTGAATGGTATATGCCATCCACGCGATCGCCGGATTGCTACGGGCGATCGCGTCCGCCTCAGCGGCCGTGGTTCGCCGGGGATCGACTAGACGAGCATTGGCGGCCTTGATCTCGTCGAGACGGGCGAGATTCTCCGGCGATGAAATTGCGACCAAATGCTGCATCCGATGTTCACTGGTGGTGCCGATGTCAAATATCTTGACGCGGTCCGGTGCGGATCTTGCGATCGCGTCGATCACCTGTTCCATCTGGGCGTAAGTCGTATTATGATCGCCTACGTCGTATCTGAGGATGCTCTGCGGCCTCGGTACACCCGTGCGATACTCGCCACGAGTGTAGAAATCGAAGTTTTCGTTGAGCGGATCGGGCGTTTGGCCAATCGATGCAATGGCGAAAATAAAAATTGCGACTATGGCGATCAGAAAAGCTTTAATCTTCATCAAAGTATTTGTTGCGGAATCAGAATTTTAGGTTTATGTCATAAAAGATATTAAACCTTCGGGTGTAATGGCACAAACATATGCAAGGGAAACTACCGGTCGACGATTGTCCTAAATGCGGTGAAGCAAAACTAAAGGTGTGGCGTGATTTGACTGCCGACGAGAAAATGATCGTCGACCGACTGCCGGCCGCGAGGGCGTTCACGCCTGCCGAACGCAAACGCCATCACTTTTGTACTCGATGCTGGTTTGAACAGACCGAACCGATCTCTACCACTGCGTAATGACCAGAGTGGTTGCAAATACGTTCTATAAATCGGATTCGTTCGCTTTCTATGGGCTTGATGGTCGGCCACGTATATTGGAGATCTGAGCGAGAAAATGGCACCGCGATCTAGCTCGGTGCCATTTTGGTTTCGGATAAAAGTGAAGTTAAGGCGTCATCATTACGCCGAAGTCGAAAAATTTGGCGCCGATTCCGGCTCCGGTGTTGGCGTTACCGGAGTTCATCAGCATAAATCCATATTCGCCTTTCTTAAGGTCGCCGGCGGCGGTTACCTTAAAGATTCCATTGCCCAAGTCGTCGGCTTTGAGTCCGACGACGTATTCGTCAGAAAGGCCACCTTTCGCGCCCCACGAATTGCTCTTTGCGATGGTTACTTCGCGGTTATCGCTACGTTGATTGAAACGCACAAGCGTAAATTCGTTCGGGGTTGAAGGAATTCCGCTGGAAGTGTTCATACCGCCGCTTGAAACGTCCAGATAAAAATAAAAGACCGGAGATGTAGTTTCAAGTTGCACCTTGGCGCTTCGTCCGGGCAGATTTGTCTTCGTTTTGACTTTGCCTAGTCCAAAAGGTGTCACAGACGCTGTGAACATACCACCGGTGCGGTTTTGGCCTGAAACATTAGGGTCCAGACGGGTCATTTTACGAACGCCGTCTTTTTCCTCAAAGAGATAGATCCCGTACGTGTGTTTCGACATCGGATCGTTCGGGTCGCCGTTGGCCTCGGTCGAAGCGGCACCTGAGGGTGTCGTCGAGGTGTTAAGCGGACGGCCGCTCTTGGATTCCAGCATCGCTCCGACGATGTCGTCGCTAACGCCGGCCTGTTTGAGTTTAATAAGTGAGTCGGTCGATAGGTCAAACTTCGTCGCTGACGATTTGATCTTGCCGACAATGATCGAACTGCTCAGGCCCGCTTTGGTAAGTGATATTACCTCATCGTTGGTCATCGTTTCCTGAGCGACAACGGCGGCCGATAGCATCAGTACCAACGAGAGGCACAGAGCAAAGATGCTGAATTTACTTTTCATTGAGAATCCTCCAAAAACTTAAGAATAAAATATTGATCAAACCTTTTCCCGGCCGCTATCGGGGATCGCGGCGGCGTCCGGAACTATAATTATCCCTCGCACGAATGTCGAGATCCGGCCGGTAAACACGTACTTTAATGTAATAGCGGCTGTCGGGCGTACGTTCACTGTTAGGATAATAACCCAAACTATATATTTTGCGAAGTTCTTCGGCGATCCGTGCAAACGCTTCGTTAAGATTCGTCGTGGAAGCAACTCGTTGCAAACGCCCACCCGATCGTTCCGCGAGTTCGCTCAAAAACGCACGGGCAGCGGTATAGTCCTCTTCCTTTTCACCCTTAACGAGCGGCGATTCGACTACATACGGACGGTCATTGTCGTCGTAAAGTATTTGAGCGTCCTTACGGCGGATCTTGCGAACGTCGTCAAATGTATCGTAGCGGATGGGATAAATGAGCGTATCCATCTCATCCACATCGCGAAGTAGTCCCTTGGCGGTTGCCGTGACGCTAGTCGTGTCCACCCCGTCGGTTAATAGCACAATAGCCTTTCGGCCCGTGATATTTCTCAACTTATCATTGAGAGTCGTGTCGATCGCCGAATAAAGACTGGTGCCCGAGCCCACCTTTGTGGCCTCGATCGCATAACGTAATGCCCTACGGTTGTCGGTCGCTTCACAGAGTATCCGTACCTTTTCATCAAATGACAGGATCATCACCTTGTCGCTCGGACGTAACTGTGCGATGAACGCCTCCGCCGCCGCTTGTATTTCCGGTAATTTGAAGACGGTCGAGTAACTCATATCGAGCAATAGAGCGACCGTGAACGGTTCATCCGAATTGGAGAAATACGCGATCTCCTGCTCCTCGCCGTTTTCAAAGATCTTGAATTCTGAACGGCCAATATCCGTCACGGGACGCCCTTTTCGCGTGCTTACACGCACCGGGATAGTGACCAGATCGGTCTCGATCCGAACAACTCCGTCGTCCTTCTCAGACTTGCTCGGAATCTTGGGTTTGTCGGGCGATTCCGAACTTCGATCGCCGCGGGCAATGCTCTCAGAGTAGCCCTTGACACGGCCCGCCTGTCCGACCGTAGCGGTCGCGGCTAAAAGCGCGATCAGGATGGAGAATACAAATCGATACATCGGACGGAACTAAGTTATCGGGATACCAAGCAGGGCTGAAAGAGCGGTCTCAGTTGCCACGGCGGGATCGTCAGACGATGTCATATCCCATCTCCACGCTTTGCCGACCTTGATCATATGGGCGGTTCCATTGAATATCAGCGATTTGTTATCGATCGTGATCCGGCACGAGGTCGGCACCTTGGCCTTTTTACCGTTGACAATGGCTGTTCCGACCTGGATCTCCGACATTCCATCGAACATCTTCTTGGTCGTCGCAGCGTCCTCAGCATTGGCGTTCAGCCCGCTTTCAAATTGGTCCGCAAAGTCGTTGGCATCAGTCGGCATCTGTCGTTGGACAGCCGGCGAAAAGCTTATTACTTCGAAAAGCCCGGCCCAATCCTGAGTTTGCAATACGCGGTAGACCCTTAGTGCCGCAGCGGACGCATCGGCAACATCTGTGTTTTCGGCTTTCTGAGCATTGGCAGCTAATACGGCCGTTAGTATCACCAATATGGAGACTAGAGTTTTTTTCATAATATTTTCGATCCGGATGCTTTCGGGACTGCTGGCTCGTCGAGACATTTCTTCTAAATAATACACAACCATCGATCATCATTCAACGGATTAATCGCTAGTTTGTTGGCCCACGATATTGTCGAAAGCGGACCTTACGGCGAGTCGATTCAGAGTGAGTTGTCCGAGCAGTTCCGATGTCGAATCAAGATCCATTCTCTGCGCGATCGTCGCTAAAACCGTTTGGTTCGCGGTCGAGAGTTGTGTCGTCCGTCCGACGGTCAAACGCAATGCGTGATCGAGTTCCGACAGAAATTCGTAACCACTCAAAATATCCCGATAGTCGTCTGCAGTGAGCGATCCACCATCCGCAAGGCGTTTAAGCATATACGCGGTCGACCGATCGGTGCCCTCATCCGGCACGTTATCACGCAGTTGGAGGTATCTCATCGCGAAATAGATGTCCAACATTCCGCCGGAGCCATATTTGATATCGATCTCGGAATTGCGACGGTTGTGTGAGCGTTGAGTTTGCAATGCGTGGCGTACACGAGCAGTCTCATCTCGCAAAGTGCCGGGATCGATCAGTCCGGCTTTCGTGTGAATTATGCGGCGTGTCTCGGTCTCGACCAAGGCTCCAAGCGTCAGATCGCCCCCGACACTGCGAAGTTTGACGAACGCGAGCATTTCCCAGACCGCGGCGGTGTCACGCATATAGTTAAGAAATGACTCACTCGAGATCGCACTCATTCCTTTCGAACCATAGGGTCGAAGTCGTAGGTCCACGCGGTAAAGATTGCCGTCGCGCGTCATCGACGAAACGGCGGTGACAAAGAGTTCGGCGGCCCGGCTATAAAATTCGGAATTTGTAACTGTAGCTCCCGTTGCCGGGAGATCGTCGTAGATCAAGATCAGATCAAGGTCAGAATCATAATCTAGGCCGCGACCGCCCAGTTTGCCGAGGGCAAGCACCGCAAGATCCAAGTTATCTCCGGTAAGGGCGTATTTCGAATTTAATTCCTCACGAACTACACGAAGAGCAGCGGCAATGCTGGCCTCGGCGAGTTTTGTCTGCAAATGCTTTGCCTCGCGGACTGTGATCGATGAAAAAACATCTCTGACCGCGATGCCTATCAATAGTCGCGACCACGCTTGCCGCATAGCAGACAAGCGCGGTCCGAAGCCGGACGCACCATCTATCGCCGCCATCATTATCGACTCAAATGCCGGCTCGGCTGACGTATCATTCGGATCGGGAAGTGCCGCCGCAAGCTGCGGATTGGCGGCGATCATCGACGCAAAACGGGGTGACACGGTGGCGATCCGATCGAGTACGGACATTTCCTGTTTGGTCGCCGGCAGATCAAAATCCGATTTTTCGATCGATGCTAAAACACCTGACCGAATTCGGTCGCCGGCATTTGGTATATCTGAAATGACAGTATCACGTGCAACGTCGAGGTTGATTTCACCAAATATCTTCGAAAATACGCGGCTGACATTCGCCGAATGGCGGGCAAGTGCCTCGTCAAAATCTCCGCCGACGGCAAATGTGACCCGGCGTGCGAGCAATTCGCGCTTTTCGCCGCTGTCAGCCACAATGTGGGTCTGGATGCCGTTTTCCATCTGCAGAACGTGTTCCGTACGCCGCAAGAATTCGTAAGCCGCTGAAAGCTCGGAAAGCTCGGTGTCACTAAGGTAACCACGGTCTGCGAGGCGCGAGAGGCTGATAAGCGTATGCGGTGACCGCAGCCAGCGGTCATCACCTCCGTGGGCAAGCTGTAAGGCCTGAGCCAAAAATTCGATCTCGCGGATTCCGCCCCGTCCGAGTTTTACGTCAAATCCAAATTTACCGATATTCTGGCGATCGATCTTTTCCTTCGACAACCGCACATTTCGCAAGGCGTCTTCGACGGTTTCGCCTGATTCGAAGACCAATGGCTCGACCTCGGAGAAAAACTCGCCGAAAAGCTCGGTGTCGCCGGCGCACCCACGCGAGCGGATCAAAACTTGACGTTCCCACGGCCGGGCATCATTTCGATGGTACCGAACGATGTCAGCCACCGACATTGTCAGTGCACCAAGTGAACCGTGCGGCCGAAGTCTTAGATCAACACGGTACGCGGCTCCTTCGCCCGTCTGTTGTCCAACAAGCTTTGTCGTAAATTCAGCAAGTTTGATGAAATATTCGCGGTTGCTGACTGTTCCGCGACTACCGATGCCTGAGGTCGAGCCGTCGTTCGAGTAGATGAATAGAAGATCAATGTCAGATGAGTAGTTGAGTTCACGCGAACCGAGTTTACCGAGTGCGGCGATGCAAAAGCGTGCGGGACGCTGACGGCCTTTGGTATCGGTTTCCTGGGGGGAACCAAACCTGTTGTCCATCTCACGTCGTGCCAGCTTTAGGGCCGACTCGAGGATGGCATCCGCCAGATTCGAGATCTCTTCGGTTATCTCCGCGATCGTAGCAAGTCGGCGGATATCGCGTAAATATATCCTGAGGAGTTCGCGGCGGCGAAAACGAGCAAAAAGTACTTGTGGGTCGAGTTGCGACTGGGTCATCGAAAATCGCGCGAGCGATTCGAGCAGTTCGTCCTTACCGCGAACGCCTGAATCGCGGCGTTTTCGGCCCAGCCACCAGATATAGTCGGGGTGTTGTAGTAGCGTGGTTGCGAGCAACGGGCTAAATGCGGCAAGCGTCAGGACGTCGGACAATAAAGCTTCGTTTTTAGCAAGTTTTATCGCCACCGCCGCGTGTTTTTCTGCCAGCTGCGATATAAAACGCTCGGCAGACGCCGGGTCGGGCAGGTCCGTTATAAGATGGCGGTCGATATTCATTTTCGGAAACGATGCGGGTCGATATTGTATTTACGGATCTTGTAGCCAATGATACGTTCGGTCGAATCAAGCATTTTCGCAGCCTTGGCTACATTTCCGCGTGTTGACTTGAGCGTGTCCTTGATCAGGTCGCACTCAAACGCCTCGACCGCGGTTGTGAGCGATACATTCGTCTCGGTGCCGCTATTTTCAGCGGTCTGCAGGGTCGGAGGCAAATGGTGGCCGTGTATCACGTTTGAGTCGCAAACTATCACGGCCCGCTCGATCACGTTTTCCAGTTCTCGGACGTTGCCGGGAAAATGGTATGCCGTCAGCATATCTATTGCGGGCGTCGAAATACGCCTTATACGTTTGTGATACACGCTTTCATATTTTTCTAAAAAGTACTCGGCAAGTAGTAGGATATCCGATTTTCGTTCACGAAGCGGCGGCAGAAAGATCGTAAACATATTGAGGCTGTAAAACAGATCGTCACGAAATCTGCCATTTGCGATAAGGTCTTCGATATCCTTGCACGATGAGGTGATCAGGCGGACGTTTACGCGGATCGAATCCGCCGCACCAGGGACGTCGATCTCTCGGTCGCGCACGGCCCTAAGCAATCTGGCCTGAGTATTTAGCGATAGGTCGCCGATCTCATCTAGTACGAGCGTGCCGCCGTCTGCTTGTTCGAAAGCACCCTTTTTGTGGCCGTCCTCGCCAAAGAGTTCGCGTTCGACCTGGCTCTCGCTGCGAGCCGAGCAATTGATCCTAATAAAAGG
This sequence comes from Chloracidobacterium sp., assembly GCA_016720705.1. Taxonomy (NCBI): domain Bacteria; kingdom Pseudomonadati; phylum Acidobacteriota; class Blastocatellia; order Chloracidobacteriales; family Chloracidobacteriaceae; genus Chloracidobacterium; species Chloracidobacterium sp. Next base: position 682,450 of record JADKKB010000005.1, read on the forward strand.
CCTTTTGGAGCGAAAACTATTAAAATGTATGGCACTGGCGATCAACTCCTTGCCGGTACCGCCTTCACCGCGGATCAGGACCGCAGCGTTCGAACGTGCGACTTGATCAGCTTGATCTCGGATGTGGCGGATAACACTTGATGTTCCGACCAGATGGCGAAAATCATATTTCAGTCTTAATTCCTGCTTGAGTTGAGTATTTTCATCGGTGATCTTTCGGCTCTCTTCGGCGACGACCCGCTCGACTCGCATTGCCTGTGCAAGCACTGTAGCAACCGGTATCAGAAGTTTGATGGTCTCGCTTTCTGACATGTCGCGGCGATCCGGAAATCCGACCGCTAGTAGGCCAACACTCTTACCGCGAAAAATCACGGGAACCGCAACCAGCGATACTGCTCCGGTACCGAACGATAGAAAATTGAGGACTGTGTCCTCGCCAAGTGAATCGATCGCGAAAGGTGCAGCGAGGTGCAGCATTTTCCAAAGACTGCTTTTGGAAATGCGTGACTCAAGCCTGCGATAATCGGCCACACCCAGTCCGCTGGAAGCAATGATGTCGGCGATGTCGCCATCGCGGCGAAGCCTCGCCAGAAACGCGAATTTCCCCCCGAATAACCTTAGTAGATTATCCACGACCGATGCCGAACCGGCCCGCAACCCTTCGGCATCAGTTAGAGCAGTTGCCGCACGGGCAATAAATTCGAGTCGGTCAAATTTCATTTCCGACAAAATTGTAGGATATTAGTTCAAAACGTCAAAATCTAATTCACAATGCGATATCATCGAAACGTGAACACACGAATCGAGATTCAGGCGGGCGACGAGCACTATAAGGTGAGGCTCGATGATTTTCTGTTTGACCGATTTAATTGTTTGAGCAAAATGTATCTGCGCGACATCGTCAAGAATGAATTGTGTGAAGTAAACGGCCGATCAGAAAATATCGGTTACAAACTCAAGCCGAATGACCTTATCGAGATTTTCATCGACGAATCAAGAGAAACGGCGATGCGGCCGGAAAACGTGCCGGTCGATGTGCACTACGAAGATGATGATATCATCGTGGTCAACAAACCTGCCGGAATGCTCGTGCATCCGACGCACCGCGATAAAAACGGCACGTTGCTAAATGCGCTTAGTTATTATTTGAATTCGGAAATCGGCGTAACTGGGGCAAAGCACATTAGGGCAGGTTTGGTCCATAGACTCGACAAGCAGACGTCGGGACTAATGGTCGTTGCCAAAACATCGAGGGCTCATCGGATATTGGCAGAGCATTTCAAGCGAAAGATTATTGATAAGCGGTATATGGCTATGGTTGACGGAATTATGACCGACGATCACGGATGTATTTCCGCACCGATCGGTCGATTTGCCGACCTCAAGCTATGGAACATAAAAGCGGATGGAAAGGCGGCTGAAACTCGCTTTTGGGTAAAAGCACGAACTGCCACCCGAACTCTGGTCGAACTCGAACCGGTCACGGGCCGTACTAACCAACTTCGTATTCATTGTTCCTCGATCGGGCATCCGATCATCGGTGATACCGAACGTGGCGGTAGTGAGAGTGACCGCCTTTTGCTACACGCTTGGCGGCTGTCCTTTCGCCATCCGAGCGGTGGGCGACAATTAGATTTTGAATGTCCCGTCGGATTTGCCGCTAGTGATCAGTTTGCCGCCTGAAGAATGATGTCGAACGATCGCTTGGCCGTGCTTTTCGTGAAGGCGAGCGATAGCGAGTACGACTTTCCGGCCTGCAGCGTGTAACATCCCTCACCATAACCGTCCCGATATAAGCCGTCAGTATAGAGCGTGTTCGACCATATCTTGTAGCAATAGCGTCCGGGCAATTTGAAAGTCCAGTAATTAGATTGTGTTTTTTTGGAACCGTCGAGAACAAACTCCCGGCGTGTGCCGCCCGCTCCAAATTCCATCACGATACGCTCCCACTTCTGACCGCCCGCCGTATTGAGTACGTCCGTCACATAAAATCGCCCAAGCGGAGCCTCGGCCCTCGCCCCATAAAGGATCTGGATACCTTTTACGTCTAGAGTGCTGAGTTGACCGTCATTATTCCAACGCGGGTTGCAATAGTTCATCACCGAATATGGGTCATATGCCGTAAGTAGCCAACCGCCGCTTTTAGCGGCTTCGGACTTACAACTTGAATCAGTTCGATCCTGCTCGTGCATCAAACCGAGTGCGTGCCCAAACTCGTGAACCGCGATCGAAGTAATGCATGACTGCCGCTTATTCGAAGCCTGACAGACGGGCGAGAAGTTTTTGAAGGAAAAGTTGAGCTCCATTCCGCTCTTTCGTCCGTCCATATTGCGTCCGACGCCGGAGTTTGAACGCGTGTCTGTGATCAGAATACGGATCCCTTTGCTCGTTCGGGTACAGGGTGTCCAATTGTAAAAATTTACCTTGGCGGAGCGTTGCCACGTGTCGATCACCGCTGCTTTGACCCATCCCGACTCGGTTTCCCAGCCGATCGGATTTTCCCAACACACGGGAATATAGGTTATTCCATCGCTACTTGCAGGCCACTGCCATCCAGCACCCGAACTGGCGTCTGCACGCATATCGGATTGAGCGTAACTCTCGATCGAATTACCAATTAGTAAAAGAAAAAAAAGTACTGCAAACCAGCGAAGTCTGATCGTCATATTTTACCGTTTGGGGAGGCAATATCTACGATCGCGAATGGTAAACTGCAGCACCCGCGAAGCTATGTGGCTATTGATGCCATCTGAGCATAGACAAGTTGTCACAAATATCTCGAATACTGCTATCTCGTCAGCAAACAAAAAAAAATCTGAGAAATATGTAATGAAAATCTAAAAAACGGCATATATTGGTTGGATGAACAAGTATTGGTTCGAAAGCGAAAAACAAATTGTTTGGTAATGACCAAACTTTCTCCGTCGCTTCGAATGCGTTCAACCCACAATCCCTCAAACCAAGGAGATAATTCTAATGACGATCGCAGTAACGATAGACATCGGCGGGGACGCAATCATTTATGAAAAGAACAGAGTCTGGAACATTGTATTCATAACCGATAAGGACCACATGGTGAAGGTCTACAACAACGGCCCAACAAAGCCGGACATCGAACTTGCCGACGCGAATCGGCCAACAAAACTATACTTCAAACCGACCGGAGCCGCGACTATGACCCGCAGTCACGGCCGAGGTTACGACACAATTCTAAATCTTAACGATTCCGATCTTCACGGGTCGGATGCAATGGGCAAATCCAATCTCAACGAAATGCCAACCCCGGCTAACGGCCGACAGTATGTACATCTTGAGATCCCGATCGGAGTCCTCGGCGGCGAATCTCCGGCCCCGGATTATTGGATCGCAGAGTACCCGGGCGGCGTCCCGGCCGCTCACGGACACGCGGTCGCGAAACTAGCAAGACTTACGTTCAGCCTCAATGATGGAGGAAGGGTCGCTATTCACGAAAGGGACGAAAATGGCCGTGAGGTGATGTCGTGGGCCGCAAGCAAAGCTGGCGATATTCACCTGTTGTTTGACAACGATTGCCATTTGCCGGGCAACCGCAACGATTTTCTGAATTATTATGATTGGGTGACGGACAAGAGTGGATTTCCGCCGGGAACCCGAAAGTTTATCGCCGGTAAACTTCACAGCAAATTCGCGAAAGGAGCACCGCTCGATGAGAAAATGATGGGGCGTGACGGAAATTGTGATCCGGTCGTGATCGATCCGCCGCCTGGCCCCTGACGATTGATCTCCCATTCGGTATTGCTGCCGTAGCGTCCCACACGACACGTTATGCAGTACCGAATCGGGCTGCGGGTTTCGACTCGCAGTCCCTTGATCTCCAAAGCGGAAAGGGCATCGGACGAGTCTCCCACTCCTCGAACGACGCCCTTTCCAATTTAGGAACATTCATCAATTGCGTCTCCCACACCGCAAAGGACGTCCGTTCCCGTTTTTGGACAGCATCGGCGGGGAGCCTTAACTATCCACCCCAAATATAGCGCCGTATACCTCCTTGAGCAAGTTTGAATAATGACTAAAGTGCTGATTCATTCATAAAATGCGGAAAAAGACGCATAATACGCAAGAAGTCTGCATAATCTCGGGCCTGAGCTCAAACGGCCGTCGCGGCGCCCGCAGTGAACGATCTGCCACACAGAATTAGCAATTGTCGGGCAACGCCTACTTAAGGAACTCGAATGCTACATAGATTTACACGGTTTGCGGAGAGCGGCGTCGGCGAGAGCACGGGCGGTTTCGTTCTGCCCGGCCCCAGGTTCAACAATATCGGTTACACAAGACATCGTCTTTGAGATCTTTGAAACTATAAGATATGAGGTATTTTTCGTGCTGTCTTCTGCATCGGCGACGTTAAAACGTGAGATCAATGCGACCGGTACGCTACCCTTGACTCGCCACTCGATCTTTTCCCCAACAGTTGAGAAACCTGAATAAAATCCCCAAAAATCAAGTTCGAACTTCTTCTTAGACGGAGTGATGATGTTTATCGACTGCCGGAGGTCGTCTTCAAGTACCTGAACCTTGTAGCCGGCGGTTCCGGGACACTCGCCGATATAGTGTCCTGCACCTTCGGATGATTGCTTAATAGTCCTGCAAGCGCCGGTCTTGGTGCTGGTATAAACACTCCTGTTCTGACCGACGGCAAGACCGCTAAACACGAACACACAAATAGACGCAAAAATAGATATTTTCATAAGTTTCTCCCAGTTTTTACAGGGCATTCTGCCACAATCAGCGGCGATAGACAATCTTCCCGCCGACGATCGTTGCGACGGCGGCACCTGTGAACTGCCGTCCGTCAAATGGAGAATTCTTCGACTTGGAGTGCGAACTGGCATTTGCATATTTCCAATGAAGATCGGGGTCGATCACCGTAATATCTGCGAACGAACCCGGGGCGAGGGTCCCGCGTCCGATTAGTTTGAAGAGACGAGCGGGATTTGTGGAACATAACTCGACCAACCGCACGAGATCGATCAGGCCTTTGTGGACAAGCTCAGTGAACGCCAGTCCAAGCCCCGTTTCAAGGCCCGTAACGCCAAAGGGAGCTCTATCGTACTCAAGAGCCTTCTCATCAGCGTGATGTGGGGCGTGGTCGGTGGCGATGGCGTCGATCGTCCCATCGCTTATACCTCGAAGAACTGCTTCGAGATGATCTTCCGAACGCAGTGGAGGAGCCATCTTGGTGTTGGTGTCGTACCCCTCGACAGCCTTGTCCGTGAGCGTAAAATGATGAGGTGTGACCTCGCACGTTACGTTGATGCCCTCCGCTTTCGCACGGCGAACGGCCTCGACAGCTCCTTTCGTCGATACGTGGGCGATATGAACGTGTGCACCGGTGTCCTTTGCAAGTATGATGTCGCGGATGACATCAATGTCTTCGGCGAGTGCGGGCATCCCTTTTAAGCCGAGCAGGAGCGAAATGCGGCCCTCGTGCATAACGCCTCCCGATGAAAGCGATTTGTCTTCGCAATGGTCGATCACGGGCAGGTCGAAATCCTTTGCATACTGCATAGCTCGCCGCATTATCCCGGCATTTGGCACCGGCCGACCATCGTCCGAAACTGCAACTGCACCCGCGTCTTTCATCTCGCCCATTTCGGCGAGTTCCGAGCCGTCGGATGATTTGGTGATGGCTCCGATGGGGAATACGTTAGCAAGGCCGGCACGTTCCGCTTGCTCGATCATGTACCGCGTAATCGCCGCATTATCATTGACCGGATTGGTATTCGGCATCGGACAAACGCTTGTCCAGCCACCTGCGACCGCTGCTGCACAACCGCTTGCGATCGTTTCCTTATGTTCCTGCCCGGGTTCACGCAAATGGACGTGGATATCTATAAATCCCGGAGCGACAAGCAACCCCGAGGCGTCAAATATCTCGCAGTCGGTAGGCTGATCGTCGTTTGGTTTGATCCAAGCCGTGACCTTGCCGTCCTCGATCAGGACGTTCATCCCCGTATTTTCTTGTGCGGCCGGATCGATCAGATGGCCGTTTGCGATCAGTAATTTCATTCTCAAATTAAACCCATTTCCTCGGGCGGATTATCGACTCGGGCTACCTCCGGTCGCTAGGTATAAAACGGCCATACGTACCGCGACGCCGTATTTTACCTGATCCAAAATAAGTGAACGCGAACTGTCGGCAACATCGGAAGCGATCTCGATGCCTCGATTCATCGGGCCCGGATGCAGTACGATCGCGTCCTTTTTGGCAAGTTCGAGGCGTTCGTTCGTCAGTCCGTAGTGGATCGAGTATTCGCGTAGCGAAGGAAAATACGCGGCGTCCTGGCGTTCGCTCTGAATGCGGAGGATCATTACCACATCGGCTCCGGTGATGGCGTCTTCTACGTGCGGACAAACCTGTAAATTATCTTTGACTAGATGTTGAAAATCACTCGGAACGAGCGTTCCCGGACCCGCGACGCGGACCTTTGCTCCCATTTTTGTGAGCAGGTGAATATTTGAGCGAGCGACGCGGCTGTGGAGAATGTCACCGATTATCGCGACCTCGAGGCCGGCGATCTGTTTTTTGTGCTCCCGGATTGTCATCGCATCTAGTAGTGCCTGTGTTGGATGTTCGTTTGAGCCGTCACCGGCGTTCACGATCGCGGCGCGGCTGACCTTGGCGAGTTGATGCGGAACACCGGCTGATCCGTGCCGAACGACTATGCAGTCCGGAGCCATCGCGTCGAGATTCATTGCCGTGTCGAGCAGCGTTTCGCCCTTGCTCACGCTTGATGACGAAACGCTGATGTTAACGAAGCGAGTCAGCCGAAAAAGAGATTGATGACCGTCTTGCCGCGAAGTGCCGGAACCTTTTTGACCTCGCGGGTCGATATCTCACTAAAGTTTTCCGCCGTGTCCAAGATGCCCGTTATCTCCGCGGGGGTCAGGTCGCGGATTCCAAGTAAGTCTCGTCGTTGGAACGGTTTATCCATTAAAAAATATTATAAAAAAAGCAAGGCGTTAACCTTGCTCTCCCCCCTGCTTTGTGTAATTGAAAGTAGAGGGCCGGGCCCGGGCGGTGCGGGGGGGGGCGGCCCTTCCCCGGTGGGGTGGTGGTGGGGGGGGGGGGCCCCCCGGGGGGTTGGTTTGCCCCTTTTCCCCCCCCTTCTCGGGGGCGGGGGGGGGAGCTCCAATTTTTAATTTTGGGGTTTTTGTCTTTTTGGGGGGGTTCCGGGGGGGGGGGGGAGGGAGGGGCCGGGGCGCCTGTTGCCGCTTTTTTCCTTTCTCCTTCATTATTAAATTTTATTTAATATTTAATTCTTTGTGTCGTGGGGTTGGTTGTTTTGTTTTTTTTCCTTTTTTCGTTTTATTTGTTTGTATTTTCCATATTTACGGGGGCCCGCCCGGGTGTTTGGGGGTGTTTTCCCCTTTCTTTTCCCCCCTTGTTAGCCCGGCGGGGCGGCCAACCCCAACGCGGGCCCACAGGGATTCCCCCCGTTTGACTCTTCTAAATTTTTTTTTATTAAAATTTTTTTATCGGGGGGCCCCCGCCCCCGTTGCTGCCCCCGGCGCCCTGAGAGGCTTCCGGGGGCCTTGGGGGGGCGGCGTGGGGAGGTTGGGGGGGGGGGCCGGGGGGGGGGGGTTTTTCTTATAATTAGTTCTTCGATCACGGTCTCTCAAAAATTCCAACGGCCTCGATGTCGTCGTATTCCTTTAACATTACCTTGATTATCTCGGTTTGTTTGGTCGGCACAAGCTTACCATTAAAGTCGGCCTGGATCGGCAATTCGCGATGTTCGCGACCGCGGTCGATCAGAACCGCCAGTTGCACTTTTCGAGGGCGGCCGAAATCCATCAGTTGGTCGAGGGCGGCACGGATCGTGCGTCCCGTATATAAGACGTCATCGACCAAAACAATATTTTTGCCCTCAATGTCGAATTCGAGTTCTGTGCGATTAACGATAGGATTCGCTCCGACTGTCGAGAGGTCGTCTCGATATAGAGTGATGTCGATGATGCCGTACAGAGGGCGTTTGCCCTCGACCGCCTCGATCTTGTCGACAAGTCTTTCAGCAAGCGGAACCCCGCGACGCCGAATTCCGACAATGTAAAGATCTTCTGTACCTTGATTTGATTCGACGATCTCAGATGCGAGCCTCGAAAGGACTCGTTCCATATCCGCCGAATTCATAATTCGTGATTTTTCTAAAAGATGTATTTCGTCACCCATTTGCAGAGAAATCGTAACAAAGGAAAAGGTAAAGTTCAAAGATGACTTCGGGAAGTTTCGAATACGGAGTGATTCGACTAAAATTGTCGTCATTGATGTTATCGAAAGTTTGGGAAAAAATGATCAGGCCGGTGATGTTTAGCCTAGGAGCGGAAACGGCCCACGAGCTCGGTATCGCGGCACTTAAGGCAGGTGCCGGTGCATTTGTGTCAGGCAAGTGCGAACCGTTCGACTTTGGACCGATCGAACGATTTGGCTTGAAATTTGATAGTCCAATCGGCCTCGCGGCGGGTTTTGACAAGAATTGCGTTGTCGTGGAACCGCTTGCGAAGCTCGGCTTCGGATTTGTTGAGGTCGGTACGGTAACATTGGAACCGCAGCCCGGAAATCCGAAACCGCGTCTCTTTCGTTTGCCGGCCGACAAGGCTCTGATCAATCGACTTGGGTTTAACAATGACGGTGCGGCCGCCGTAAGTGAGCGGCTTAGGGCGTTAAAGAGAACCCGTGTGGTCGGCGTAAATATCGGTAAGAACAAAGATGTTCCCGTGGAGGCAGCAACGGAGAACTATATTAAATGTCTTGAACTTATTCACCCTTACGCGGATTATGTCGCCGTCAACGTCTCGTCACCGAATACGCCAAACCTGCGTGAACTTCAAAAGGCCGAAAATCTTGAAGAACTTCTGTCTAGCCTTCAGAAGCGGAACCGAGAACTTGGGCAACGGCCGCTGTTAGTGAAGATCGCTCCCGACCTTACGGTGGGCGAGATCGAGGCGATCGCGGACATTGCGATCCGACACCAGCTTGAGGGGCTAATTGCTACAAATACGACCGTAAGCCGCGATGGACTCCATTCTGCAAATGTCAACGAGATCGGCGCTGGCGGACTAAGCGGACGACCACTACGGGAGCGTTCGACGGATGTAATCAGAACCGTCTATCGATATACGGGCGGCAAATTGCCGATAATTGGTGTTGGCGGAATATTTGATGCGCAAGATGCATTCGATAAGATCGCCGCAGGTGCAAGTCTTGTCCAGGCCTATACGGGGTTTGTGTACGCGGGGCCGGGATTTGCGAACTCGATCAAACGAGGTTTGGCAGCGATTTTGAGCCAGCGTGGTTTCAAACACCTCGACGACGCGGTCGGGTCGGATTCGAAATGAGTAGCGATTGCGGCTTTATTTGTTTGACACAGTTCTCCGAGAAGCTATAATACTTGTTTTGCCTTAACCAAGAGCAAAAACGGATATTTGCACGAAAGGTGATGAACATCGAACTTGAAAACATCGGGGCCCGGGCTAAGGCCATCGATGAATCGATCACGGCCGCCGAGATCGGACTGGATTTAACAGGTACGGAGTTGGTCGAAAACGTGCGATTTCGCGGCGAGGCCGTCAGGATCGATGGCAAGACTCATCTTCGCGGAACTATTCTTGCAGAAGCGAGCGTTGACTGTACGCGATGTCTCGAACCGATCAAACGTCCGATCGAGATATTCTTCGATTCGGTGTATGTCGGTCCGGATAACATTCCGAGCGAGGCCGAGGCTGCACTGGCGGCGGCGGATCTTGACGAGTCAGTTGCCGCAGACGGCAAGATTGACGTCGTTGAAGCTCTGAGAGAGCAGATATTGCTCGATTTGCCGGACCATCCGGTTTGCGAAGAAGATTGTATGGGGTTGTGCCCGAAATGCGGGGGCAACCGAAATTTGATAGATTGTAGATGTGAGGAGAATGAGGTCGACCCGCGTTGGGCCGCTCTCAAAGATCTGATATAGCCGCAAAAGGCACTATTAAAAGTACCGGCTGCGGCAAATTAATTTGAGGTAAAAATGCCAAATCCAAAACGAAGACATTCGCACGCTCGTACGCGTACCCGCCGTGCTCACGATGCCCTGAAAACCCCGCAGTTCTATCTTGACAAGGATACGGGAGAGGCCAAGGTGCCGCATCGCATCGATGCCAAGACAGGTATGTACAAGGGCCGAAAGATCATTGACGTCAAAGACTCTGAATAGACTTTTGAAATTTCTTAAATTTTGAGTTCTAATTCAAACCTAATGACAGGACATAATGCGGGAATCATCGGGATGGGGCACGCTTATCCGGAAGGTATTTTGACAAATGCCGACCTGGAAAAGATGGTCGAGACCAACGATGAATGGATAACCACGCGGACTGGTATCAAACAGCGTCATAAGGCGGCGGACAACGAATATACCTCGCAATTCGGCACTCGTGCCGCATTGCAGGCTTTGGAGCGCGCTGGGCTTGAGCCCAGCGATATTGATATTATCATCTGCGCGACCACCACCCCGGACCAGATAATGCCCTCGACGGGTGCATTGATCCAGGCTGAGATCGGAGCTACAAATGCGGCCGCAATGGACGTTTTTGCTGCTTGTTCCGGATTTATATACGGATTGACGATGGTCGAGTCGATGATCCGGACGGGCCAGATACGGTATGCTCTGGTGATCGGTGCCGAGGTTTTGACTAAGTACGTTGACTACACGGACCGCGGGACTTGTGTTATCTTCGGCGACGGTGCGGGAGCCGCAGTCGTCGGCCCGGTAGCTGCGGGCAAAGGTATTCTTGCAACTAAGATCCGCTCCGACGGGCGATACGCGGAGCAACTTTACGCTCCGGGTGGCGGCACCAAATTGGGGACATCGCATCAAACTATCGACGACCGCCAGCACTTCTTTAAGATGAAGGGCAATGAACTGTTTAAGATAGCGGTGCGTTCGATGGCTGACATCTCGGCGGAAATGGTCGAAAAGGCAGGGTACACGGTGGACGATGTTGATGTCGTCATACCGCATCAGGCAAATCAGCGCATTACCGATGCAGTAGCTTCGCGGTTAAACATTCCGGAAGAAAAGGTCTATTCAAATATCGCTGAAATGGGCAACACATCGTCTGCGTCGATCCCGATCGCTCTGGACGAGTGTATTCAATCCGGCCTGATCAAAGAGGGAAGCCTGGTTCTACTTACGGCATTTGGCGGCGGCGTTACCTGGGGCGGAACGGTAATAAGATTTTAGGGCTCTGACGCCCCGCCCATATTTACTTGAAGGTATTTGTGGGCAGTAGCAAATCGAGGATGACCAAGATCGCATATATTTTCCCCGGACAAGGCAGCCAGGCTGTCGGGATGGGGAGAGAACTATTTGAAAATTTTGCTGCTGCTCGCGAGGTGTTTGAGGCGGCGGACGAGGCATTGGGCTTTTCGCTCTCCGAACTTTGTTTTTCGGGTGACGAGGCCGACTTGCAATTGACGGCGAACACGCAACCGGCGATCTTAACAATGTCGGTTGCTGCATACTACGCATCGCTCGCCGAGGGACTAGCGGAGCCTGATTTTGTCGCCGGCCATAGTTTGGGGGAGTACTCAGCTCTAGTGGCGGCGGGAGTTCTCGATTTTGCCGACGCAGTGCGAACCGTGCGTAAACGCGGAACGTATATGCAGGAAGCGGTGCCGGTCGGTGTCGGGGCAATGGCAGCCATACTGGGCTTGAGCGTTGCAGACGTCGAGGCGGGATGTGTCGTGGCGGCCCAAGGGCAAATCTGTAGCCCCGCGAACATAAATTCGCCGTCCCAGATCGTGATCGCCGGGGACTCGGCAGCAGTTGATAGGGCTTGTGAGATATTAAAAGAAATGGGTGCGAAGCGGGCGATCAGGCTGAACGTGTCCGCACCGTTTCACTGTGCACTGATGATGCCGGCACAGGAAAGATTGAATTCGGACCTGAAACAGCTCGAATACGGCAACTTTGCGATGCCGATAGTTCACAATGTTGACGCGGCATCGAACGCTGATGAGTCTTTGGTTTGCCAAAAGCTCACTGAGCAAGTCTCGTCACCGGTGCGTTGGCTGCAATCTATCGAGGATCTCACGACGATTGGTGTCGGGAAATTTGTTGAGATCGGCCCGGGAAAAGTTTTGTGTGGTTTGGTGCGGCAGATAAACCGAGAGGTTTCTTACGCAAACATTGAAGATAAGTCTAGTTTGAGCAATACATTGGATACTCTATAAACAAAGGAGAAATTATGTCAGAAGTACAGGATAAGATTAAACAGATCATCGTCGACGAACTTGGTGTGGACGAAGCAGAAGTTACAGAAAATGCTCGGTTCATCGAGGATCTCGGTGCTGATTCGCTGGATCTGGTGGAACTCGTTATGCGTTTCGAAGAGGAATTCGACATCGAGATCCCCGACGAAGACGCCGAGAAGATCCAGGCAGTTCGCGACGCATATGCGTATGTCGAACAGCATAAAGCTGCTTAGTTTTCTTGGGTCGTGAATCGCTGACCGTTCGTTGAGCGGGCCAATGGTTCACGATTCTCGTTTTTCAATATACATACATTATGAAACGACGTGTCGTAGTTACAGGACTCGGGGTGGTAACGGCGTGCGGTAACGACGTGCCGACCACCTGGCAGGCGTTGATGAACTGCCAGAGCGGTGCTGACTATATCAAAAAGTTTGATGCCGAAGCGTATTCGGCCAAATTTGCGTGCGAAGTAAAGAACTTTGACCCGCTAAGCTTTTTGGATAAAAAGGAAGCACGGCGAATGGGTGCGTTTACGCATTTTGCATTGGCCGCGTCCGATGAGGCAGTCAAGCATAGCGGACTTGTCATTGACGAGAGCAATGCCGAAATGGTCGGAACTTACATCAGTTCGGGCATTGGGGATTTCTGGGCGATCGAGCGTGAGCACGAAAAGTTGCTCAAGTCGGGTCCGGATCGCGTTTCGCCATTCTTTATCGTTTCGGCGATCGTCAATCTTGCTTCCGGCAATGTTTCGATCCGTCACGGGGCAAAGGGGCCGAATTCGGCCACTGCAACGGCCTGTTCGGCAGGAGCACACGCGATCGGCGACAGCTTTCGGATCATCGAACGCGGCGATGCCGACGCGATGATCTGCGGCGGTGCTGAAAGCGCAATTACACCTATGTCCGTCGCAGGATTTGCCTCGATGAGGGCTCTTTCTACGCGAAATGATGACCCGAAACACGCGTCACGTCCATTTGACCGCGAAAGGGACGGATTTGTTATAGGTGAAGGTGCGGGCATCTTGATCCTTGAGGAACTAGAGTTCGCTAAGGCCCGCGGTGCCAATATTTTGGCTGAGATCGTCGGATACGGTATGAGCGGCGATGCGTTTCACGTGACGATGCCTGACGAGAGCGGTTCGGGAGCGATCCGTGTTATGCAGCGTGCACTCAAGGATGCAGGACTTGCTCCGGAGCAGATCGGGTACATCAATGCCCACGGCACCTCGACACCTTATAACGACAAATTTGAAACGCTCGCGATCAAAAAGGTCTTTGGCGAAAATGCGTACAATATCCCCGTCAGCTCGACCAAATCTATGACGGGCCACGCACTGGGTGCCGCCGGCGGTCTCGAAGCCGTTTTTTCAGTGAAAGTCCTGCAAGAAGACAAAATTCCTCCGACGATAAATTACGAATTTCCCGATCCCGATTGCGATCTCGACTACGTTCCAAACGCTCCCCGTGATGGTCGAGTCGATTACGTTTTGTCAAATAATTTCGGATTTGGCGGAACTAATGCTTGCTTGATTTTCAAACGATACGCGGAGTAGTAGGATTAAAGTATGAAGATTATCGTACTAATGAAGCAGGTCGCCAATAAGGATGCAGTTCTTCGCATCGCGGCTGACGAAAAATGGATCAATGAGGCTGATATCTCGCAGCAGACCAACGAGTCTGACGGATATGCCCTTGAGGAAGCTCTACGGACCGTTGAGGCCAAAGGCGGCGGTGAGGTAGTTGTATGTTCACTCGGACCTCAGTCGGCCAAAACCGTGATCAAGGACGCCCTAGCTCGCGGAGCAGATCGTGCGATCCACGTCGTCGTCGATGACAGCAAATCATTGTCCTCGTATCAGATCGCCAGGGCGATCGCTGACGCGATACGTGAAGAAAATGCGGATCTGGTATTCACCGGCCTGCAGTCCGACGATGCAAGTTATGGCCAAACCGGCGTTATACTCGCTGAGCTGCTAGGAATACCGCACGCAACGATCGTGATCGAGGTGGAGAAAGCAAGCATAGGTGAATCGATCCGAGTCAAACGTGAGCTTGAGAGTGGTTGGTATCAGTGGTTTACGTACAAACTGCCGTCGCTACTTACGATTCAATCAGGAATCTCACAGATCCGATATGCTTCACTAAAAGGCATTATGGCCGCGAAAAAGAAGGAAATTCGCGAGGTGACACCGACGTTGGATGCTTTTGCGTCTGCGGCAAAGATCGAGAAGGTCTATCTGCCACTTAAATCTAAGCAGACACAAATGCTCGGGAACGGCGACGCTAAGGCTGGTGCCGTCGAACTCGTCGAGAAACTCAAGAACGAGGTTCGAGTTATTTGAGTCTTTCAAAAATTTGATCGAAAGAAAGTCCGAACGTTGTTCGGGCTTTTTTGCGTTTACGGGCACGGTAGGATATCCTAAACGAAATTAATATTCACTTTATCTCAACTGCCAAAGGGCTTTATCGACGGATCGGTGCCTGTTCGAACAAAATAACGGCGGCCGACCCACATCCACAAAGGAGACCGACTATGGTTAGGAATTCACGATTTGCAAGATTCTTTGGCGTCGCAGCGGCAATCGCTGCCTTTGCCGCAGTTTCATCGGCACAGGTTATTTACAGCAATGGCGGACTGGCAACCGGAGCAACGTCCAGATCCGGCGTGGCGGCACCAGCCGGGACGCAGTGGGCTGAGGTTCAGAGTAATACCGGCGATACAGTCGGAAGCAATACTAATTCCGGCGTTGGATGTCAGGTGATCGGAGTGACCACCGACAATCGATGTGCGGACGATTTTATTGTCCCACGGGGAGAGACCTGGACGGTCAATTCGATCACCCTGTACGTTTATCAAACCGGTTTTGCGGGCGTGACCAGTCCGGTGACCGCTGTCAATATGCGGATTTGGAATGGTGTTCCGGAGGCTCCCGGAAGTACGATCGTGTTTGGTGACACCACGACTAACCGTCTCGGAACGTCGGTAAACTCAAACTTGTTTAGGGTCTTTAACTCGACAGTGCCGGCTCCCGGCACCGTCCCGGGAACTACGAGGATCATTTGGGAAACCACCGCAAATGTCGCCCCGGCCGCGGTTCTGCCGGCAGGGTATTATTGGGTTGAATTCCAGATCGATGCGGGAGCTAGCGGCAACTTTGCGCCGGGTGTAACGACCGTTGGCAGTCGCGGCTCGGTTCTTTACAACGGCATTCAGAAAATTGGTGCAGCGGCATTTGCCGGGATAATCGAAGGCGGCAACCCCGCTGCAATCGCCGATTATGGCATAGATTTTCCGTTTAAGGTCAATGGCACGGTGGCGGGTACTATCGGACCACGTCGCTCACGAACGGTCGATTTCAACGGTGATAATAAGACTGACTTTGGTATTGCACGATCAGCGAGTGTAGCAGGGCAGACTACCTGGCAGATCCTGGACAGCACAGCCGCCGTCAGCGGTGCTGCGTGGGGAACCGGCGTCGGTTTTGCCGGCGGCGACCGTGCGGTGCCTGAGGATTTCGACGGCGATGGCAAGACCGACATTGCGGTATGGCGTCCGGGGGCGGCAACAGTGGCTTCGTTCTACATACTGCAGAGTGCAACAAGCACGCTGCGTGCTGAGGCATTTGGCCAAACCGGTGACGACCCAAGTGTTGTTGACGATTATGATGGTGACGGTAAGGCGGATCTAGCGGTCTATCGTGATGGCGGAGCAGGCCAAAGTTTCTTCTACTATCGTTCGGCTGCCAACGGACCTGTCACTTATGTACCTTGGGGCATCGGCGGCGACAAACCGGCACCGGGTGACTATGATGGCGACGGCAAGGCTGATTTCGCCGTACATCGTAACGAGGCCGGCAGTGCACGCCACTATCACATGCGTTCGACCGAGGGCTTTGTGACCGTTCAATTCGGCTTGTTCACGGATAAATTTGTCGCAGGCGACTATGACGGAGATAACAAGACGGATATCTGTGCGGTACGTGCAAATGGATCGGTCTTTGACTGGTACCTGTTACGGAGCGGTAACGGAACCCTTGCAACCTCGGCATCACTGGGTGGTTTTGGTAATCCAACGACCGACTATATTACGCCGGGCGACTACGACGGTGATAACAAGACCGATTTCGCTGTCTGGCGAACTGCGGTTGCTGATAACGGTGTTTTCTATTTGGCACCGTCGAACTCAGCCCTCTCGGGTACAAAATGGGGAAGCACGTCAGGCATTTTGACGGCGCCTGATTATCCGGTGGCCAACTACAACGTCCATTGATCCAATGACGGCATTTAGCCGGTGAAATTGCAGAGTGAGGCTTTGTCAAAAAGGCCTTTCTCTGCAATACTTTTTTGTAGAAGCTTCTGGAGAAATTACTACTAAATGAGCAACATTCTAGTATTCATCGAACATAAAGATTGCGTCCTTAACAAAACCTCGCTTGAGGCGATCGCTGCGGCACAGAGCATTGCCAAGGATCTCGGTCTGACCGTCTCCGCCGTATTGCCCTGCGATAAGGATTGTTCGATTGCACAAGAGATCGCCGTTTATGATATCGCGAAGGTCATTGTTGCAAAGAATGAAAAGCTTGCGACATACACTCCCGACGGTTACGCCGATGCGTGGGAGCAGGTGATAAAGGCCGAAAACCCGCAGTATGTCGTTATGTCGCACACCTACCAAGTGCGTGATTTTGCTCCGAAGGTTGCAGCCCGTATGGGCCGCGAAGTAGTCGGTGACTGCATACGCTATCGGGCCGAGGGCGGCAAACTCGTTCTTACGCGCCGCATATTTCTGGGCAAGCTAGACGCTGACGTTACGATCGGCGGCGATGCACCTTATTTTGTAACTTTTCAATCCGGGGCATTTCGTGGTGATAACGCGGCGAAGGGAAGTGCATCCGTAGTTACGATGGATGTTGCCATCGGCGAAGTTCGGATGACTCCCGAAGCTCCGTTCCAGGAAGCCAAGGCTTCGGTCGATTTGACAAAATCAGAAGTGATCGTGGCCGTCGGGCGCGGTATCAAGTCGCAAGAGAATATTGCGGTAGCTCAGCAACTTGCGGACGTTCTAGGGGCCGACCTCGCTGCTTCGCGGCCGATCTGCGACAGTGACTGGCTTCCGATCGACCGTCAGATCGGTTCGTCGGGCCAGACGGTTGCTCCAAAGCTGTATATAGCTCTCGGCATCTCAGGAGCGATCCAGCATATCGTCGGCATGAAAAACGCCGGCACGATCGTAGCTATAAACAAGGATGCCGAAGCACCGATCTTCGATATTGCGGATTACGGCATCGTCGGCGACCTCTTTGAGGCAGTTCCCGTTATGATTGAAGAAGTCAAAAAGGCAAAGTCCTAAGATAGAGCGATCGATTTTAAGTGAAAGGCACGTACTGGAGTTTCTCCCGTACGTGCCTTTCTAGGTTTTGGGCGGCCTCTCTATCGGCAGTGTTGATTTTCGCCATTGGGAACATCCCATGATATACGCATCCCGGCGGTTCTCGTTATGGCGGGGATTGTCATTCCATCAAGATATGCAGTTTGGTCCGCCACGAAGTTTCCAACTTGTCTAAAAGTGAATCTTAGTATTGCTGTGATGGGCGACGGAATTGAGTGCCGAAGTTTGATGGGCATCCCGGTACAGTCCGACGATAGGACTCTTTTAATGCGAACTTGCCCTCATTCAAACGGTAGCATCGGTTCGTCAATATTCTCGTTCGCTAAGTGATCATCCGATCCGTTGGTCTGATGAACTCCACGTTCTTTAACCGTTGTAAACTGTCTGACCCATCTTCCGAGTTCCTTCATCGTCTCGTGGTTTACAAAGTAGATTCGCTGTTGGGCACGCTTTTCCACTCGTACAAGTTTTGCCAAGCGTAAGGCTTTGAGGTGCTGTGATATTGCCGGAGGGCTCGATGTAAATTCCTTATATATCTCGCTCGCAGCCATATTACCATTCGTGATTAACCGCTCGAGTATCGTGCTCCGGGTCGGGTCCGCGATGGCGGCAAATACGTCCATCGTTTGATGATAAAGATATTGCTTAATTAAGGCAATGTGGAAATACGGTGGCTTTACCGCAGAGACAGAAAAAAGCACGGCATGGCTGCGAGCCCAAACCGTGCTTTTTGATTAAATGACTTTGGCCGTAGCCTAAACCGATGCCGCGATCGCGGCGTCAAAGATCTCAAGTGCAACGTCGGCGTTTTCCTTGGTTAAGATCAGCGGCGGTGACCATCGAATGACACTTGTGCCGCATCCGAGAATGATCAATCCACGATTGAAACATTCCATTTCAATACGGTCGCGAAGCGCGGCATCAGCCTTACCGGTAGATCTGCTCTCGACAAACTCGACGCCCAGCATCAAACCGAGTCCGCGAACGTCACCGATACATTCATATTTGTCCTGCAGGCGACGCAATCCTGCCTCAAGATACGCACCGACATCACGGGAGTTGTCGACGAGCCCGCCTTCGAGTAATTCGATCGTCTTGAGTGCAGATGCGATCGCCACCGGATTTCCACCGAAAGTCGATGCGTGAGCACCCTTATGCCAGTCCATTATGTCGGCCTTCGCCGTGCAGACACCGATCGGCATTCCCGAACCGATACCCTTAGCCATACAGACGATGTCGGCCTTGATGCCTTCGTGATGGTCAAGTGCAAACATTTTTCCGGTTCGACCCATCCCTGATTGGACTTCGTCGATTATCATCATTATGCCGTGTTCGTCACAAATACGACGGATCTCACGAATAAACTGGGTGGGTGCGGGAATGTACCCACCCTCGCCCTGTACGACCTCGATCACGATGCCTGCGACCTCTTCGGGCGGCGTGGTCGTATTGAAGAGTCGGTCTTCGATCCAACTGACAGTGCCCATACAGCAGGTGCCGTCGGAGCATTTGCCAAGATTGAAAGGGCATTGATAGCAATTCGGGTACGGAACGTGGACGACGTCGAGTGTCTGGCGCATAAATCCAAGCCGCTGAGCTTTCTTTGACGAAGTCAACGACAATGCCCCGAGCGTACGGCCGTGGAACGATCCGAAAAACGAGATAAATTTCTGTCGGCGAGTGTGATACATCGCCAGTTTTAATGCGGTCTCGATCGCCTCGGCTCCGCTGTTTGCAAAATGTGATTTCGTGGGGCCTTCGATCGGTACGATCTCGTCCAGCTTTTTACCAAGTGCCGGCATATGGCGGTAATAATAATCAGTGCCACATAGATGGATCAGTTCGGCGGCCTGATCTGAGATCGCCTTAACGATCTCAGGATGGCAATGACCGGTCGAGCAGACAGCGACGCCCGCATTGCAATCTAGAAATATATTTCCGTCCGGATCTTCGATCCAGACGCCATAGCCCTTTTCAGCTACGAGTTTATAGTCGGGACGCGGATAGCTCGGTGTGACGTATTGTGCGTCGGCATTGATGATCTCAAGTGCCTTCGGGCCGGGTAGAGCTGTTTTGATAACGGGACGCTGTAGTTCTGTATTTGGCTGCATAATATTCTCCAATGTATGGGTTAAACCTCGCTGATCACCCTGTGGTTAATGAGATCTGAATCTCAAGCCGGTGCTTGAGTTTTGGACACGAGGAGATTAGTCGCCGCCGAAAAGATCGGCACGCTGCCAAGCCGGACGAAGTTTTGCTACACAACGAGCTGTCATATAGGAATATGCCGCTAATATATCAGAATCGGTGCCTCGTTTCAAAAAAAGGCCCGAGCGTGAAAGAATATGGGAATGGATAACTCGCATAAGTTCACAAATCACCTGATCACCGAAACTAGCCCGTACCTTCTGCAGCACGCTCATAATCCCGTTGACTGGTATCCGTGGGGCGACGAGGCCTTTGCAAAGGCTTCGGCCGAGGATAAGCCGGTCTTGGTCAGCATTGGATATTCGGCGTGCCATTGGTGTCACGTGATGGAGCACGAATCATTTGAGGACGAAGCTACCGCGGCGATAATGAACGAGCATTTCGTTAACATCAAAGTCGATATGGAGGAGCGCCCGGATGTCGATCAGATCTATATGAGTTTCGTCCAGATGACGACCGGACGCGGCGGTTGGCCGATGAATGTCTTTATCACACCCGACAAACGACCATTCTACGGCGGCACGTATTTCCCACCGGCACCGCGATATGGAATGCCGTCGTGGCGGCAGATACTCAAAGGCATAGCTGACACGTACCGAAATAAACGTGAAGACCTTATCGAGTCGGCCGATCGAATTGTCGGTGAACTTAAGAAAATGAGCGTTGTCGAGGCTGCGACCGGAACGCTATCGACGGAGATGCTCGACTCGGCGTTTACAAGCTTTACACAGACGTTCGACGCTGTTAACGGAGGCTTTGGCGGAGCCCCGAAATTTCCGGCTGCAATGTCGTTAGAGTTTTTGCTCCAATATTATCACCGAACCGGAGACGATAAGGCTCTGTCGATCGTGACCTTCACCCTAGAAAAAATGGCTCGCGGCGGTATTTACGACCAGCTCGGCGGCGGTTTTCACCGATATGCGGTCGATGCGATCTGGCTGGTGCCGCATTTCGAAAAGATGTTGTACGACAACGCACAATTGATCCGCGTATATCTTCACGCGTACCAGCTTACGGGCGAGGAGTTTTTTAAGCGTATCGCCACCGAGTGCTTGGAATATATTAAACGCGAGATGCTCGATGAGTCAGGCGGGTTCTATTCGACACAAGACGCCGATAGCGAGGGCGTCGAAGGAAAGTTTTTTGTATGGGAGCCGGAGGAGATCAAACAGATCCTGGGCGACGATGCCGGCGCCGAGTTTTGTGCCTACTTTGACGTTTCAAAAAATGGAAATTTTGAAGGCGAGAATATCTTAAATGTTAAAACTCTGGGCACATCGCCTAGTGATTGCGTTCGAGAAGGCATTCATAAGCTATTCGCAGCCAGAGAGCAACGCATCAAGCCCTTTAGAGATGAGAAGGTATTGACCGCTTGGAACGGCCTGATGCTGGGAGCCTTTGCGGACGCCGCGGGCGTACTAGGAAATAAGGAATATCTACAAATCGCCAGATCGAACGCGGAATTCATCAAAAGGGAATTGTCGCGTGACGGGCGACTTTTGCGGACCTGGAAGGACGGCACTGCCAAATTGAACGGCTACATCGAGGACTATGCGAATGTTGCAGATGGCCTGATCGAGCTTTTTCAGGTTTCGGGAGAATTCGAGCATCTGATCGAGGCCCAGCGATTGACGGATCTGATGATCACGGAGTTTTGGGACGCAGACAATGGCGGATTTTTCTTTACGTCTAATGATCACGAGGAACTGGTAGTCCGCAATAAAGATTTCTACGACAACGCAACACCCTCTGGGAATTCGGTTGCTGCGGACGTATTGCTAAAGCTTGCGAAGTTGACGGGCGACGCAAAATACGAGCGGTTCGCGATCACGGTGCTGAGGCTTGCGGCTTCGCAGATCCGGCGTCATCCGCAGGGATTCGGCCGATCGTTGTCTGCTCTCGAATTTCATCTAGCAGAAACGAAAGAGATCGTCGTTGTCGGTGAAACGGGTAACGAACTCGAACGGGCGATCCTTGCCAAATATCGACCGGATTCAGTCGTGTTGCTGGACAACGGCAATGCTCCCGCGGAAATACCGCTACTCACGGATCGACCGAAGGTTGACGGCAAAGCAACATTGTATGTTTGTAGGAATTTTGTCTGTAGTCGGCCTGTGACTGATATTGCGGAATTGGATGCCGTCATCAACGGATAGTCAATTGTGTCGACTTGTGTATGGCACATACGGAAGACAAAAAAAACTCGACCGCCTTAGACGATCGAGTTTTTTAATTGTTTGGCGAACCAAACTATTTCTTGACGTTTGCGTTAGCAGCCGGTGCATTGGCAGCAGGTGCGTTAGCAGCGGGTGCGTTGGTTGCCGGCGGCTTAACAGCGTTTGCAACGGTGTTAGCAGCTGTGTTGGCAGCGGTTGCAGCGGTGTTGGCGGCATTTGCCATTACGTTAGCGGCATTAGCCATTGTGTTAGCAGCCGTGTTGGTTGCGTTAGCAGCCTTATTAGCTGCGGTGTTGGTAGCAGCTTCGCCGCATGCCATTCCCAAAGCGCCCATCGTAAGGACCGCTGAAAGTGCAATTACTTTTTTCATAAAAATCGATTCTCCTGTCTTCTACAAAGATTAGATCTAATTTAATTTACCATCCCGGCCGTGCGAACACGTCCGATGTCCCTCATCTTTCTATTTTTCGGAACAATCGATAATATAGTTGCCAAAGCCACTTAAGTCAACCCTAAAAATGTCACTTCAACGCGTTGCGACGATTATTATAAGAGGAAACTATCGCAAACCGATGCAAAAAAAAGAAACACGCCGTTCGAAAACAGCGTGTTTCAGGTTGAAATCAGTTAAACGCTTTAACTATTTCTTGACGTTAGCTGCTGCCGGAGCGTTAGCTGCCGGTGCATTAGCCGAGTGATTGGCAGCCGGTGCGTTCGCAGAGTGATTAGCTGCCGGTGCGTTTGCTGCCGGTGCAACATTGGTTGCCGGTGCAACATTGGTTGCCGGTGTAACATTGGTTGCCGGTGCAACATTGGTGACGTTAGCCGGTTTGTTGGTCGAGTTATTAGCCGGAGCTGCCCCGCCGCAAGCCATACCAAGAGCACCAAGTGCCAAAACTGATGAAAGTGCAATAATCTTTTTCATTTAATTCAAGTCTCCTATCTTCTCAAAGATAATGTTATGTATTTTTAACAAGGATGGCCGAAGCCAACCGCTTCTTGCCTCGGACTCTTTCTTTCCCGAAGCAAGCGTAAGAATAGTCACCCGTCAGTCACCTGTCAACCTAAAAGTGATCAAAAATCAACTTTTTTTCGATATATTTTTTACTCCGAATTACAGTGACTGCGTCGCTCTCTGATGTGCCGATGTTTATTGGGTTCTGCTAAAAAAGTCTTGACTCGGAGCTGGATGAAAAGCTATCGTAATAAATGAGGAATCCCTACCCTCAATGCCCTGTTCCCTCACTCTCCTCAATGAAAGCCAACCTTTCCTCAAAATATAATGTCACCGGCATCGGAATATTTCCGATCATTTTTGTCGCAATTTCGCTCGCAGCAATTGCAGCGTCCTTCGTTTTGGCAAATTCAGTACAAGACTACGGGATAAAATCCCGCGGATTTTCCGCGATCATCGTTGTATATTTGTCGGTCTGTTTCGCCGTTCATTTCTTGAGCTTTCGAAGTTTGGCTGATCGGTCGATAGCGTCGTTTGATCAAAGTGCTGAAGATCGGATCGACGAACAACTCAAGGGAATCGAGGAAGCGGGCGAGTATTTTCGCGGTTCACTTAAGTCGGGAGATGTCTTTCGGCTGGTTTCAAGCCGGGCAAATCAACTTCTGCCGTTTACCGGCAGTGCTTTGTTCGTGGTGGACAAAGCGGTCAGAAGCTTTAAGTCGGTCCACGCTCAGGGCGAAAATGCCGAAAAGTTGACGAACATCGAAACTCCGCTCGATGCCGGACTGGCCGGGCGATGTTTTGAAAGCCGAATGGTGCAGATCGAGCGTGGGGTGAGCGGGTTTAACGAATTGATCCCAGTCGAAGCCCTGTCCGGATTTCGGTCAGCGGCGGCGATCCCGTTAGTTCGAAGCGGCGAAGTGTTTGCCGTTATAACGCTTTATTCGGACTCGCGGACCGCGTTTGACGGAAGTGCCATTACGACGCTCGAAGCGATTGGCGAACGCATCGCTCCTTTAGTCCTGAGTTCGCTGTCATTTGAGCAAAGCCTGTCGAACGCTCTTACTGACCCGGTAACCCATTTGCCGAATGAAAGGGCTTTTCACCTGATACTTGAAAATCAGATCGCCGAGACACAACGGAATCCGGAAAACCGCCCGCTCACGGTGCTGGCACTCGATATTCGAGAATTTGACCAATTTAATCTGAAATACGGACACGTCGCGGGGGATCGCGTGTTGTCGTTGGTCGCGAACACCGTCAAATCACAATTGCGCCAAATGGACTTCTTTGCCCGTGCGTCGAACGATGAATTTTTCGCAATTTTGCCTACGGCAAACGAGGCAATAGCTCACGAGGTGATTTCTCGTATCAATACCTCGCTTTTTACGACTACGTTCTTTGTTAACGATCACGAGACGATCTCGCCGGTACTAAGTTATGGCATCGCATCTTTTGGAGCGGACGGAGAGACCTCAGACCTATTGATGCTGGCGGCCCGGTTGCGAAAAGAACAGGCCAAGGCAAGTACTCCTAGGAAAGTACTATGGTTTCCAAAGGAAGCGATCAATTGACCTTGATCGGGAATATATCAAGTCTAAGATCAGGAATGGCCGGGCAAATGTTCGGTCATTTTCCTTTTATGTATGGTAAATTGAAGTTGATATGGCAACAATAACTTTCTACGGGGGAGTCGGAACTGTAACTGGGTCGAAGTACTTGATAGAGCACAACGGCAAGCGTGTTCTCGTCGATTGTGGCCTCTTTCAGGGCTTAAAAGAGCTGAGAGAACGCAACTGGCAAGATCCGCCGTTTATGCCCTCTGAGATCGACGCCGTGATCATCACGCACGCTCATATAGACCACACCGGCTTTCTACCACGGGTCGTGAAGCTCGGATTTAACGGTCCCGTATTTACATCTCGGGCGACCGGCGATCTTTTGCGAATACTCTTACCGGATTCAGCCAGACTCCAGGAAGAGGAAGCTGATTACCGTAACCGACACGACCTTACGTCCCACGCGCCTGCGTTGCCGCTTTATGACGAAATGGACGCAAGGGCAACGCTGGGGCTTCTAAAACCGGTTTCGAATGATGGCGTCGCAATAAATATCTGCGAAGGTATAAAAGCGAGCTTTATGGTCGCGGGCCATATAATGGGTGCGAGCCTTGTGCTTGTCGAACTTGAAAATGCGCGGCCTGATGGATCTTCGGTACGATTCTTGTTTTCGGGTGATCTTGGCCATTATGATCAGCCTATCGTCAAGGATCCGGCGACGCCCCCAGATTGCGACTATTTAATGTGCGAATCGACCTACGGCAACCGTTTGCACGGAGATGTCGACCCTGAAACGCAAATGGCCAGGATCATCAACGAGGCGTCCCATCGACGAGGGACGGTTCTAATCCCCGCATTTGCGGTCGGACGCACCCAGGAAGTTCTATATATGATCCGCGAACTTGAGGAGAAAAAGCGGATTCCGATACTTCCGGTGATCGTTGATTCGCCAATGGCGTCACAGGCAACTCAGGTCTATAACCGCTGGAATGAAGAGCACGATGAGGAGTACGCCTCGATTCTCGCCTCGCGCAAGCACCCGCTGAGAACTGCGTCGATGATGACTACGTCATCCAGAGACGAGTCAAAACGTCTGAACAATATGCGTGGTGCCAAGATAATTATCTCGGCGTCCGGAATGATGACCGGCGGGCGCGTACTGCATCACGCTATGCGTTTATTGCCGGATGAGAACGCTACCGTAGTATTTGTTGGATACCAGGCGGCAGGAACGACCGGACGGCGAATACTTGAGGGCGAACGCGAAGTTAAAATAATGAAGCATTGGATACCGGTCAATTGCCAGATCGAAACGATCGATGGCTTTTCGGCACACGCAGATTGGCAGGCAGTGCTTCGCTGGCTTAGCGGATTAAAAAATGCACCGAAGACAGTTTTTACCACTCACGGTGAGCCTGATGCTGCACAGGCGATGGCTGAGCATATTCGCGAACGATTTGGGTGGCACGTAGTAGTTCCGCAATACGAGGATACAGTCGAGCTAAAGTAATCGGCCGAAATCGGGCAAAAAATAAATGGCCTGTCCGATGTCCTAGATCGAGGCTATTCGTATCGCAAACACTCGATCGGATCGAGCCGCGAAGCTTTGCGTGCGGGTAGAACGCCAAATATCAGTCCGACACCGACAGACGTTCCGAGTCCGGCAATGATCGCCCATAGCGGCACTTGGGCCGGCATACTCGGGACCAGAAGCATTATCAGATTGCTTATACCAATAGCCGTTGCAACGCCGACCACCCCGCCGAAAAATGTAAGCGTCATTGCTTCGAGCAAAAACTGGAGGACGATCGCATTTTTGGTTGCGCCGATCGCTTTTCGGATTCCGATCTCCTTGGTTCGCTCGGTTACCGAAACGAGCATAATGTTCATCACACCGATGCCGCCCACCAATAGTCCGAGGCACGAAATTGCGATCGCGGCGATCCCCACGCCGCCGATGATACCGTCAAATTGGGCGATAAAGTTGTCGGCCGTCTTGATGTCAAAGTTGTTTGGCTCACCAAATTTGACCTCGCGTCGCTGTCTGAGTATCCCTTCGACTTCGGCGACCGCATCATTTAATTGGCCGGATTTGGCCTGAATGACGGGCCGGAGTTCTTCGCGTGACGGAGCCACTTTACGGGCGGTACGATACGGCATCATAACCTTTCGGTCCTCTTCGTTCTCACCAAAAAAACCTGCCTTTCGTTTTTCAAGAACGCCGATGATCTCCCAGGTCGTTCCGTTCATTCGCACGACCTTTCCCACAACCTCGTTCTCCTTACCAGGAAATAGAGCCTCAACGGTATCAATGCCGACCACCAAGACGTTTCGCCGTTGGTAGTTGTCCGATTCGGTAATAAAACGTCCGTGTTTGACAATAATATTGGTCATTTCGGCGTAATTGGGTTCGACGCCATCGGTGAGTGCCCATCGATAGTTCTTACCTTCGTAAACAAGGTTGTCATCGAAACCGCCGTCAAATGAACCGATACTGGGAGCGACTAGCGAAACGTCTCTGATCGAGCTCGACTGAGTCTGAATAGCTCTTACATCTTCGTCGGTCAGCGGTTTTCGATTTCGTTCATCGCGGCTTCGTGGGCCAAAGCCTGTCGAAAGGTGAAAGGCGTAAATATTGTTTGTGCCGTATTCCTCAACGATCGCAACTATGGAACTTCGTACGCCCGTAAGAATCGAAGCAACAACTATGGCAGTGATGACACCTACAACGATACCGAGGATCGTGAGAAACGATCGGAACTTGTGACTATAGATCGAGTCCAATGCCATTTTCATAACCTCGCGTGGCAATGATGTTGAAAGGCTCATAAGATTGTTGGTCGCGAAGTGCGCGTCGTCTAGTTTTTGGTCAATGCGACGATCGGATCGAGTCGTGCGGCTTTCCATGCGGGATACAGACCCGCAATGACACCTATCAAACTCGAAACGGTAACGGACAAGAGCACATATAGGATCGTAATGGTCATAGTTATGCCCGCAAACAGCGTGATTAGTTGCGTCACAAGCGTGGCGAGCAGCAGGCCGATGATACCGCCGACCACACACAGAACTGACGATTCGATAAGGAACTGAAGTAGTATCTGCTTTCGGGTCGCACCGAGAGCCTTTCGCAATCCGACCTCAAACGTACGTTCGGTGACGGACACGAGCATAATATTCATCACCACGATGCCGCCGACGACCAAAATGATCATCGTGATCGGAACAACAACAGCGGCGATCGCATTGGTAAATTGATCGATCTGACCACCAAGTTCCTTAGTATTGACCAGGCCAAATGTGTCCGGGTCGCTGCCGGAAAGTCCGCGGCGATTTCTGAGCAAAAGCTTTACCTCATCGATCGCTGCGTCGAATGTTTCCGGCGTTCCGCCCTTTCCGTGTATCTGCAAACCGTTGTCTGTCGTGCCGAATATTTGGCGATGCAGTGTGATAGGGATGTAAATGGAGCGGTTAAACGAACTGCCGGGCAGTTCGCCACGTTTGTCCTCGAGGCCGACGATCGTGAGTGGCAGACCGTGCAGTTTGATCGTTTTCCCGATCGGAGACGAATTGGGAAAGTACTTTTGCCGCACGTCATCGGCGATCACACACACTTTCGCAGCGATCGATTCGTCGATCGCGGAGATGAACCTACCCTCGATGATCGATTTATCCTCGATCAAGTCAAAATTTGATGTGACGCCATTGATCGATACCGACGGCATTTCGACGCCGTTTTCGTTAAAATCGGCGTTACCTGACATCTGGGCTCCGACCTCGGAGCAGTTTCTGCAGTTTGCTTTAATGTATGTGTACTCATCCCAGGTCGGCTTTTTGTTACGGCGGTTGGCTCGTTCAAATTCCTCATCGGCCATTCGTCCCGAGAATGCCATCCTAGCGATCATAAAGTGATTGCTGCCGAGAACTTTCGTTATCTGTGTCGAAACATATGAATTTAGTCCGCTGATCGATGCGCCTACAACGACGACCGCCGCGACACCGATGATAATGCCGATCAGCGTCAGAAAGGCTCGAAGTTTGTGCTCGAGTATCGATCTGGAGGCGATCCAGAAAGCGTCGTAATAAAATGAATAAAGGCGTTTCATCGCAATTTCTGAGCGAAAAGTCGCTGTTTTTGGACGTATCGTTGACTAGATGTCGTAGTGGATAACGCCTATCTTGAAATATTTGTTCACGAAAACTTGAATTTCTTGGATTGCCAAGCAAAACGGGCAACGTGCTATACTTTGCCTTTGCTATATATCGTTACTTTTCAGGAGATTTGCATTGAGTATCCTAGTTGATAAGAACACACGTCTGGTCGTCCAGGGCATCACCGGCAAGGAAGGCACGTTTCACACGTTGCAGATGGTCGAATACGGCACTAATGTCGTCGCTGGCGTAACGCCGGGCAAGGGCGGAACTCTACACGAGGGAATTCCGGTTTTTAACACCGTTGCGGACGCCGTCAGAGAGACGGGGGCTAACGCCTCGGTCATTTATGTGCCGCCGGCATTTGCCGCTGACGCAATAATGGAAGCCGCCGATGCGGGGATACCGCTTGTCGTCTGTATTACGGAAGGAATCCCGGTTGCGGATATGGTCAAGGCCAAAGAGTATCTTGCCAGCCGCAACACACGAGTCATCGGGCCGAATTGTCCCGGCATCATATCGCCCGGCAAGTGCAAGATCGGTATTATGCCCGGACATATCCATAAGGAAGGCCGCATCGGCGTCGTTTCGCGTTCAGGTACGCTGACGTATGAGGCAGTCGGGCAATTGACCGCTCTCGGTCTCGGCCAGTCGACCGCTATCGGTATCGGCGGCGATCCGATCATCGGGACGAATCACACAGACGCTCTGAGATTATTTCAGCAAGATCCTGACACGGACGCTATCGTGATGATCGGTGAGATCGGCGGCACCGCGGAGGAAGACGCGGCAGCATATGCGAAGGAACACGTGACCAAGCCGATCGTAGCCTTCATCGCCGGCCAGACCGCACCTCCGGGACGCCGAATGGGCCACGCCGGTGCGATCATCTCCGGTGGCAAAGGCACCGCGGCCGAGAAGATGAAAGCATTGACTGAAGCAGGCATTAAGGTAGTCCAGTCGCCGGCCGATATTGGAGCGGCGATAGTCGAGGTTCTGGCCCAGCGATCGGCTGCCTAAAAACTATTTGCTCACGAAATACGTGGAAAGGCACGAAACTCTGATTTCTTTTTAGGTGTTTTTTGTGTGTCGCCGGCGGTAGATCTTTGATGAAGTTTTCGCACTCATTCAGCGTGGACGCGGCCGACATTGACGAACTCGGGCACGTTAACAACGTGGCTTATGTTCGGTGGGTGCAGGGCATCGCGGTCGCACACTGGCGAGACGCCACGTCTGCGGAAATACAGGAACAGTTTTTCTGGGTCGTTGTCCGTCACGAGATCGATTATAAGAAGGAGGCGTTGATCGGAGACGCCATAGTCGCCACGACTTGGGTCGGCGAGTGGACGGGAGAAACGTGTGAACGATTCACCGAGATCCGGCGGGGCAATGACTTGCTCGTGGCCGGTCGAACGGTATGGTGTATGTGTAGCCGAGAAACGTCACGGCCAACAAGGATCAGTAAAGATCTGATCAAACGATTTGAACAGCAATAATTAATATAAAGGGAAATACTTTACAATGAGCAATTTAACATTTGGGATCATCAAGCCCGATGCGGTGCGAGCAGGAAATCAGGGAAAGATCATTTCGCGTATATTGGGTGAGGGATTTAAGATCCGAGGGATGAAGCTTATTCATCAAACGCGAAAGCAAGCTGACGGATTTTATGCCGTTCACGCTGGCAAGGGCTTTTTCGACGAACTCTGCGAATTTATGTCGAGCGGTCCGTGTGTGGTGCTTGCACTTGAAAAGGAAAATGCCGTTCCGGCGTGGAGAGAACTGATGGGAGCGACCAACCCGGCCGAAGCAGCACCGGACACGTTGCGAAAGGATTTTGCAGCGTCGATCGGCGAAAACGCGGTTCACGGTTCTGATTCCGATGAAAATGCTGCGATCGAGATCGCGTATTTCTTCAGCAAACTTGAATTAGTTTAGTCGTTCAAGTATAAAAGTTGCAGAACTTTAGCACTTGAATTTTACTTGCCACGCAGCCCATCTGCCCATGCGGATGGCAGTAAGAGGACACAACTATGAAAAAATGCCCGACCTGTTCGAAGACATTTGAGGATTCGATGCGGTTTTGTCAGTCAGACGGCACACCGCTGGTGGATGATGCTCCGGCATTTGATCCTTATGCGACCGTAGTTGCCCGTCCTGACGTTCCGGCGGTGGAACCACAAAGTGAGCGGATCGAAGTCGGCATCGCGCCTATCGCAGAACCGGAAGAGGTGTTGGACCTGCCGGCGGCGGATCCGTTAAAAACGATGTATGTTTCGGACGATGAGATGCGTGCGGCCCTAGGCAGCACGCACGATCCGGATGTTCCGGAAATGGAGATTCCGCCGGTGCCGGCACCTCCTCAATTTTCTGAACCTGATATCGCGTCGCCAAAGTTTACGGATCTGCCGCCGATGGCGTCACCGTTTGCCGATACCGAGTCGTCCGTCGATACGGCGTTGCCGTTTGAAAACACTAATCCGCCGATCCCGTCGCCGTTCGAATCGGCTTCGGACGACGTAGATTTTTCCGAACCGGCGACAATGATCCAGTCGGCACCGTTGCCGCCATTTCAGTCATCACCACCGCCATCACCTTTCGGGTCACCGGAGCCGCCATCGCCGTTTCAGGCAGCTGATCCGGTATTTACGCCCGAAACCCCGGTCTACCACGAGCCGGAACCGGCTGTGCCGGCGTACACTAGTCCGTTTGATCCCCCTACGACTCCTGCCGAATGGACACCGCCGCCCGCGCCTGTTGCGGGTTGGCAGGATCAGGGGCTCGGTCAAAATACGCCCTTCCAGCCACCGGTTGCCGGGGGCGAGGGTGCTAATAAGACCTTGGCGATCGTATCGCTAGTTTGTGGAATACTTGGCATTTTGTGCTGTGGACTTTTGTCGGGAATACCGGCGATCATAACAGGCTATATGGCCAAGAATAATGTTGATAGCAATCCACAAGAATACGGCGGCCGTGGACTTGCGGTTGCGGGAATGGTGCTTGGCGGGATTTCGATCGTGTTGACTATCATCGTCATTATTCTGCAGGTATTCCTTGGGGTGTTGGGTAACATAAGATAGTTTGTGGTCCGGCCTTGGCCGGTAATTATATGTCATTAGTATCTGAAGTATTGAGGTCAACGGTTGCGATCGTTAAGGGGATGAAGCGGACAATTTCCGAGATACCGCGTGGAAAGTGGACAGTCCAGTACCCCGAAGAACCGATCACGGTGCAACCGAGATATCGCGGACAGCATCTGCTGCACGTAGATGAGAACGGCAAGGAAAAGTGCGTCGCGTGCTATTTATGTGCGGCCGCGTGTCCTTCGGACTGTATCTACATCGAGGCGATCGACGACCCTCGGCCCTACGCTGAACGCGTCGGACGCGATGAGCGTTACGCTAAGGTTTACAACATCGACTACGGTCGATGCATCTTCTGTGGATTCTGCGTCGAAGCTTGTCCGAAAGATGCGATCACGCATGGCTATAATTTCGAATTGTCGGTATACAATCGTGCTGACCTTCTGAAAACAAAGGACGATCTGCTTATTACGAAGCAGAAACAGTCAAAGAATTACCGCGTCGCTCTCTCCAGCGAGGACGTTGATTCGGAATTCAAAGAGGTGTAGGGAAGTGCGTAGCTCGATCTGGAGATAGCGTAATTGAGGCCAATGCCGTGAACGCAGACGATACTCCTCCGACCCCCAAAGGGCGACATTACGAATTACGAGCAATCGGGTTGCGAGAGTTTGCAGGGTTGAGGCGCGATGATGAACGCCTCGACCCTTTCGCTTTGGCACGATACGCAAAGTTGTTGGTTGCTCAATTTACCGACGTCGAACCATTTCTGAGTGAAGATGCCAAGCTCCATCTAACCGGAACGGGAAAAGATAAATGGTCCGGAGGGGCAGCGTCCCAGACACTGCCGGACGGGCGAAAGCTCATTATACTGAACCCGACACACGGTAAAAATCGGCAGAATGCGACACTGATGGAAGAAGTGTGTCACGTATTTCTCGGGCATAAGCCCAGTCGGCTTGCGATAAAAAACATTAATAAGAATGGCGAAACGATCGCCCGCGACTATAATGAGGCGATCGAGGAAGAAGCTTATTCCACGGGAGCGGCGGCACTAGCCCCATATTCTGCACTAAAACGAATGGTCTATGCTGGCCGCACGATCAACGAGATGGCTCGCCATTTCAATGTCAGCAGAGCTCTGATAGAGTATCGGATCAAGGTCTCAAGGCTCTGGGACGCATACAAGGACCACATTTTTCAAGGTAGTTAGAAAATGAGCGACAAACCGTTCCAAGATCCTGCTGTAAGCAGCAACCTTTCGACTGTCGAAAAGCTGCGGCTGTTGCTCGACATCACCAAGACGATCAGCCGTTCGCTTGACCTCGACGAGGTCCTCAATCTCGTTATGGATACGCTGGGCTCATTGATCCCATATGATGCCGCCGGTATTTACTTGATCGAGTTTTCGGAGGATGAAAAAGATCCGTATGTTTTCAAGTCGAAAGCAATTCGTGGATATCAGATCAGTTTTAATCTGATCGAGCCGCGGCTCAAAATGGGCGAAGGGTTTCTCGGTACTGTCGCACAGTCAGGAAAATCGATCATATCGCACGACGTGAGCCAGGATCCAAGGTACTTTCCAGCACGTGAATTGACTCGCTCTGAGATGCTTGCACCGATCATATCTAACGACCGCGTAATAGGCGTTTTTGACCTGGAAAGCGATAAGCTGGATGCGTACGATGATGACGATCTCGCTTTGCTCCATTTGCTCACGTCCCAGGTCGCGATCATTATCGAAAAGGTTAGGCTTCTAGAGCAGGTAGTAGAGAAAAAGCGCATTGAGGCCCAGTTGGAGATCGCTCGCCAAGTTCAACTCGAACTATTGCCGGAGGCCGATCCCGCGATCGATAATTTTGACATCAGCGCATATGTGTTTCCTACCGAGGAGGTTTCCGGCGACTATTATGATTGGGTCAAGGTATTTGACGACCAGATCGGGATCGTCGTCGCCGATGCGGTCGGAAAGGGCATTCCGGCGGCGCTTCTGATGTCGTTTCTGCGAGCTTCTCTGCGGTCGTGTGTTCAGATCGGGTATGCCCCACATATTGCTTTCTCAAAGGTCAGCAACCTGCTGCGAGGGTCTATAAAAGACAATCAATTCATTACCGCAATTTACGGTATGCTCGATTCGACAAATCGGACATTCGTCTTTTCAAACGCCGGCCACAATCCGCCGCTTTTGATCAAACCGGATGGGGAGTATAGATTTGTCGAATACGGCGACCTGCCATTGGGTATGTTCGAGGATCTACACTTTCATCAACATTTTATTCGCTTCGAGGAAAATCAGGTGCTTGTCATATACACAGACGGTATTACAGAGGCGGCCAATCCCAATGGCGAAGAATATGGCCAGGACCGGTTTGCAAAACGCGTGCTCGATGGGATCCACCTACCCGCAAAAAAAATGATCGACCACGTCAGAAAGGGCGTTGCCGACTTTACCGAGCGAAAGTTTCTAGATGATGACGGTACGCTTTTTATCGTTAAAGCTCTCTAAACAAAAAAACACGGAAGGGTTCAATTTCTTGAATCACCTTCCGCGTTCCTTCAGTTGAATTGAAGCCGACCGCTCTCAGTGTGCCGTCAAAGAGCAGTGGAGATTATCGCCGCCCGGCACGACGGGTGCCGTGTAATTATCGTAGTTGATCTTGTCATTCCCGGTTGAGAACGCATAGATATCAAAACCGTAGGCATCAAGAAAGTCCGTGATCTCCTGCGTTCGGTCCATATAGATCGCCTCGGTAAACCCGAGTTCACCGCGAATTTGGATAAGTCGCTCGATGACTTCCAACGGTGCAAAACATTGATCCGGATCCTTGAATGTAGCCATATACCCTCGCTTGTGATACCTGCCATCAGGTAACGGACAACTCTTTAGATAACGATCTGCACCTAAAGGTTGTTCACAGAATTTAGAGCTTTTTGTAAATATGGTATTAATAGACAAGTCGTGAATTTTATTGAATTTTCGAAGCACTTCGAATATAGTTAGGGTGAATCTTCCCCAAGGAGAAAATTATGATGAAGATCGCATTTCGAGTTTTCTGTGTAGGTATTCTGACGGTTATGTCGCTGACCGTCGGATTTTCGCAGACCGACCGTGAGCTTGCGACCGCCGCAGCGGGCGACAAATATGTCATTTCGGCAAAAGCCGGCGGCGTTAATTTTGTCGAGGGTGCTGTTGGGATCGTCAGGAAAGCAGGTCGAAGCGGGCTATTACTGAAGCGGGACGAGATCTTGGTCGGTGACCGGGTTTCAACCGGATCAGATGGAAAAGCAGAGATTTTGTTAAATCCTGGCTCGTATATGCGTATAGGCCCAAATTCGTCATTCGAATTTACGACCGTTTCACTTGATGACCTCCGGATACGGCTCGACAGCGGGTCCGCGATATTTGAGGTATTTGCGGCAGATGAGTTTAGGGTAACTGTCAATACTCCAAAGACGAAGGTCAACCTAATGCAGACCGGCGTATATCGTATCGATGTCAACGTTGACGGCGGAGCGAAGGTCGCCGTTTGGGAGGGCCAGGCGCAGCTTGGGGATTCGACCGCCGGGATTATTAAAAAGGGTCGTCAAGCAACCGTAACCAAGGGAGTTGCCCGTATAGCTAAGTTTGATCGCGGTGAGCGTGACCCTTTCGAACAATGGAGCCGCAACCGAGCAAAAGAGTTGGCAAAGAATGTCGCGAAGCTGAGAAATCGCGGAATGCGTAACGCACTGATGGCGTCACATATGAACGGAGGTTGGGGACTCTATAATTCCTTCGGATTGTGGGTTTACGATTCTATGTTCGGTTCGTCCTGCTTTTTGCCATTCGGATATGGATGGGGATCGCCGTACGGATGGGGATTTGGGAACTCGATATGGTACTACCACATTCCGATATGGACTCCGCCGGTAATTGTGAATAACACCCCGACCGTCACGCCTATTGTTACGGCCGGAAACCGTCTTCCCACGCCGCCGTTTGTTCGACTTCAGCAAAACGGAGGCGGATTTTCGGGCGGTGGACGCATCATTCAGGATTCGGGAGTAGGTTCGTCGCCGGATTACACAGGATCGCGAGGCGGCAGTTCCGGATCGACCTACGTTCCTCCACCACCTCCGCCGCCACCTGTAAATACGGGTGCACGCACGAGGCCTAACTGATCTGACACGATCAATAACAAGAGGAGCCGAACGGCTCCTCTTGTTATTTTATCAACCAGAAAAATATTCCGCTCGGGTCGATCGAGGGTGGGTTCGCTGTGTTGGTCTCGATCAGGATCATCACTGATTGGAGGCCATTGAAGACCATATGTAGCACAATGCACGGCCAAAGATTTTTTGACCGCACCCGCAGTCCTGTTAGTGTCACGCTAAGTAGTGTGAGTAGAAAAATCGTCGAATAACTCGGATAGTACTGAGGCACGTGAACCAGCGCAAACATTAGCGTGACGACCAAAAACGCGATCGGCACACCCGCCGCGCGCTGGATCGCGGAATAGAGCAATCCGCGGTAAACAACTTCTTCGACGATCGGGGCTGTAAAGGTCGCCATAAAGACTACGAGATACACGGTGGCACGCGAGCTACGCAAAATTCGGATCAGGTCGTTTTCCTGCTCGGGTACATAATGTCCGACTATCGATGCGATCGTCAGAAATCCCGCTAAAATTGCAACGTAGTGCCACCACCGAACTCCGCCTGATTCCCAACCGAGTGTTTGTCGAAATGAAAATTTACGTCCCTTAGTAATGACTATCCAAGCAAAAAGCAATGTCAGAAGATGTGCCGGAATAATCGCCAATACCTGCAGAAAGATCGCCGTCTTGTCTGTTTGGGCAAATTCGACCATTGCGGTGTTGTCGGTGATCGGCGGGTCGAGCGTAAGCAAATACGGTAAAAGGGTGATCCCCGGCAAGACGATAATTAGAATCACACTTATCACCCATCCGCCGAAAGCCGCGGGTAGACCCCAGGGTGGATCGTTAGGCGAGTTACGTGGAGCGTCCGTCGGTGCCGTGGGGATTGGCAACTGCGAATAAAAGTTTGTTTCGTCTTGGTTATGCACGAAGAAGAGTTTAGCCAAAAGACCGTTCACTTCCAAGTTCGTGATTCCCGAATTGAATCTGGACCGGATTCGCGGTAGTCTATTCTCCCGTGGAGCAACACGGGAAAAATCAACATAATTTGATCGTAGCTATTATCCCGGCGAGGTACGCGTCAACGCGTTTGCCCGGCAAGCTTCTTATTGAAGTCGCCGGTAAACCGTTGATAATCCATACGTTACAACAGGCTTTGAAGGCCAAGACAGTTGATCGAGTAATTGTGGCGACCGATGATCAGCGAATACTCGATGCGGTTTGCCGATTCGGTGGCGAGTCCGTGATGACCTCACACGAGCATTCGACGGGCAGTGACCGGATCGCGGAGGTTGCCGCAGGATTACCCCAGAAAACGATTGTCGTTAACGTGCAGGGTGACGAACCGGTGATCTCGCCGAATACGATCGATCTCGCCGTCGAGGCGATGCTGGCGGATCCGGAGTGCGACATTGTTACCACTTGTGAAGCGATCGCCGACATAAGCGATGTATTGAGTCCGGATGTTGTAAAAGTCGTCGTCGACCACAGTGGCAGAGCTTTGTACTTCTCTCGTTCGCCGATCCCGTATCCGCGCGAGGCCGTCATTCGAGATGGATCGATCGAAGCCGCGTTGAACAGTGACTCAGGTTTGCTTTCGTCATTTCGAAAACATACCGGAATGTACGTTTATCGACGTGAATATTTGCTTGGGTTATGCAAAATGCGGCAGTCGGTTCTAGAAAGATCTGAAATGCTCGAACAACTTCGAGCGATGGAAAACGGTGCAAAGATACGCGTGATTGAGGTTGTGGATCCTTCGATCGGGGTCGATAACGTCGATGATCTTGCACGTGTTCGGAGGTTGATCGAATCGGATGGGTGATTGGATAGGTCTCATAGTATTTGTGCTCATCGTCATCGGAGCCCTTGTCGGCTTAAAGATGCTGAGTAAGCCGCAAACACGGACTTCGGAGGAGTTCGAACGAAATGCCGCCGAGGGGACGACGGCACTTGGGGCATCGATGAATGCATTACAGGAATTGATGAATCCTGAAGCGGCCAAATCCAAGGAAGTAATAACGCAGATGAAAGACGGACGCTACCAAAAGAAGAAACGCGAGGGAAAGGCAGACAGTAATGACAATGATCGCGAAAGCGACTGATTCGGGGGAATAATGACTGAAAAGACGACTAAATACATATTTGTGACCGGCGGTGTTGTTTCGAGTCTTGGGAAAGGACTAGCGGCGAGTTCGATCGGGTGCCTGCTCGAGGCCCGGGGAATGAATGTGCAGATGATGAAGCTAGATCCATATATCAATGTCGATCCGGGCACGATGTCACCGTTTCAGCACGGTGAGGTGTTTGTGACCGACGATGGTGCCGAGACCGACCTCGATCTCGGCCATTACGAGAGGTTTACTCACGCAAAACTCTCGCAGGCGAATAACTGGACCAGCGGACGAATCTACCAGTCGGTCATCAACAAAGAACGTCGTGGTGAGTATTTGGGCAAAACGATCCAAGTGATCCCACATATTACTGACGAAATAAAGGCCGCCGTGCGAACAGTTGCGGATATGCACAAGCCGGATATTCTGATCGTCGAGATCGGCGGAACTGTCGGCGATATTGAGTCACTGCCGTTTTTGGAAGCCATCCGCCAGATGGGCAACGAAGAAGGACGTAATAATGCGATCTTTATCCACGTTACGCTCGTGCCTTTCATTGCTGCCGCCGGCGAACTCAAAACCAAGCCGACGCAGCACAGCGTCCGCGAGTTGCGCGAGATCGGTATCTCGCCGGATATCTTGTTATGCCGTTCGGATCGTCCTTTGCCTTCGGACCTGCGCAAGAAGATCGGCCTTTTTTGCAACGTTCAGGAAAACGCCGTGATCTCAGCTCTCGATGTGCCTTCGATATACGAGGTTCCGCTGGCATTTCACGAGCAGGCCCTGGACGAACTGATCGTTAGCAACCTGCATTTAACGGAGGCTTTTCCATTGGTGGACCTCCGGCGTTGGCGTGAACTAGTGTCGACGATCAAGGATCCGACCGGCGGGAACGTCAAGGTCGCGATCGTTGGGAAATACGTTGAACTCGAGGATTCGTATAAGTCATTGCGCGAGGCTCTGACCCACGCGGGCGTCGCAAACAACCTGCGTGTGAACGTCACTTGGATCGAATCGGAAAATTTGATGAAGGACGACTATGAGAACGAACTTCAAGACTATGACGCTATTCTGGTACCGGGCGGATTTGGCAAACGCGGTATCGGCGGTATGCTTCGGGCGATAAAATACGCACGCAGATCCGGCACGCCTTACTTTGGCATTTGTCTCGGAATGCAGACTGCCTGTATCGAGTTTGCCCGCAATGTCTGCGGACTACGGGACGCGGATTCGACAGAATTTAACGAGGAAACGCCGTTTCCGATCATCTTTAAGCTACGAGATCTGGTCGACGTCGAAGAACTTGGCGGGACCATGCGACTCGGTGAGTGGGCGTGTGAGTTGAAACAGGACACGCTAGCACGCGAGGTTTACCACGGAGCATCGGAGATCGGCGAACGGCACCGTCATCGATTTGAATTCAATCCGGAATTTCGAGAAGCTCTTGAACGAGAAGGGCTCGTTTTCAGCGGCATTTCGCCGGATGGGAAATTCATCGAAATTGTAGAATTGCCGCGAACGACGCACCCACATTTCATAGCTTGCCAATTCCACCCGGAGTATAAGTCAAAGCCGTTGGACGCTCATCCGCTGTTTACGGCATTTGTGGCTGCGGCATGGGACAACCGCGTGAAGAGCGAAAATCTCGAGCACGATGTTTCTCGCGAAGTCACAACGGAAGCTTCTGAGCGAGTCGAGGTCGGCGCGGACGAATAACAGAAGGACGGCGAAGGGATACGATGCTGAATCAATATTTTGGAAATGCCCGCTATAGATCGGTATTAGTAACCTTGCTTGTTCTTTTGATCGTCCAAACGGCCGCAGCCCACGAGTACTGGATTGAATCAAGTAATTTCTTTCTTCGCATCAGCGAGGTGTCGTCCGTGAGGCTATTTGTAGGTGAGGCCCTCATATCTGAAACGGAGATGCCCTTCCAAGCCTCCAAGACAAACTCATTTCAGATGTTTTCCCCGAACGGGGCGTTTGATATGCGTACATTGGCCGAGGATGATCGAAAGCCCATCGTGAATTTTTCGGCTGATCGCTCTGGAACGTATGTTTTGGCGATGGAGCGCGGATGGTCTTACATCACGCTCGATGCGGACAAATTCGAAGATTACCTCACCGAAGAAGGGATGGATTACGTCATCACCGAACGGGCTCGGCTCGGTGAGGCGAAAAAGCAAGGGCGAGAACGTTACAGCCGATATCTAAAAACGATGATACAGGTCGGAGTGAACCGGACCGGGAATGCTAAGGCGAGATACGGAGGGCGGCTAGAGATAGTCGCGCTCGACAATCCTTATAACAAAAAGGTGGGCGACACGATGCAGTTTCAGGTATTTTTTGGCGGAGCACCGCTCGCATCGAAAGCCGTTTTTGCCGACAACCGCGATGGCGATACGGTATCTACCCGGAAAATGGTCTCCGACAAGGATGGTAAGGTGGAGGTCAAAGTCGACGGAAAGGGCATTTGGCTAATTCGGCTTGTTTATATGCAGAGATGCTCAAAGTCGTGTGGCGACGCCGACTGGGAAAGCTTCTGGGGAGCCCTGACATTTGGGGTTAAATGAGGTCAGAACGTAATATAATAGTAACTTAATGACGACGAACTGTTTCGACTATAAGCTGGGGCTGGTCTTGACGGTGTTATTGATATGCAACGATTTAATATAGACAATGTCACATTTGGCGGCGGTGAACTTGCGTTTATCCTTGGGCCTTGCGTCGTGGAATCGATCGAGCACGCGAGGATGATGTCAAATTCGATCAAGGAAATATGTGATCGGGTCGGCGTAAGTTTCGTTTATAAATCTTCGTTCGATAAGGCAAATCGTAGCTCGATCGATAGTTTTCGCGGAGAGGGAATGGACTTTGGACTGGAGATCCTTTCCAGGATCAAGGACGAGATCGGCGTCCCTATAATCACCGACATTCATGAGCCGTGGCAAGCCGCAAAGGCTGCAACAGTTGCAGATATGTTGCAGATACCCGCATTCCTCTGCCGTCAGACCGACCTGCTTGTGGCCGCCGCCGCCACTGGAAAGGCCGTAAATGTCAAAAAAGGGCAATTTCTTGCGCCTTGGGACGCAAAGAATATAGTGGATAAGCTTACGGAAGCGGGTTGCGAAAAGATCTTGCTGACCGAACGGGGGGCGAGTTTTGGGTACAATAATCTTGTCGTTGATCTGCGATCGTTCCCGATAATGCGTTCGTTCGGCGTTCCGGTCGTTTTCGACGTGACGCATTCGCTCCAATTGCCGGGCGGACTCGGAAAGGCAACCGACGGGCAGGGCCAATACATCGAACATTTTGCTCGAGCTGGAGTTGCGTGCGGTGTTGATGCTGTTTTTATGGAGGTTCACAATGATCCGTCCAAAGCCCCAAGCGATGGGCCGAACCAACTGCCGCTTGGGCGACTCGAATCTCTGCTTACGAAACTCAAGGCAATTCACGAACTTGTAGCTGAATAAAGCCCGCGATGATGTTCAAATGAATAAACAACTGATCACGATCATTGTCCTAGTACTATTTTCCTTCGTACTATCGGCACAGGGCCAGGATGAGACCCGCTCGATACAGACCTGGAAGGTGCAGAAATACGATGTGTCGGCGACCTTACCGTCGGATGCGGCGTCGCGAAGTGCAGGATTTACTGCCGTTCTGTCGTTACGAAATATTTCCGGCAAATCTGCAGGGTCTCTGACGCTGCGGATCAGTCCATTTGCAGATATCACATCTATTAAGATAAACGATGCAGCGACCGACTTTACGAAGAGCGAGGAAAAAGTTGGGTCTGCAGGTAGTTTGCAGCGGATAGCGATGCGATTTCCGGCGATAAACGCGGACGCGACGCTTACAGCCTCGGTTGAATACAGGCTCAACCTAAAGGAAAACACCAGCCTCGCGACGATCTCGCCGATCGGCACACAGTTTCTACCGCTTTCATTTTGGTATCCGACGCCGACGAGTTGGTTCTTTAATCGTGGCGGCGATAGGGCACCTTTCAGGCTCCGAGTTAACAGTCCCGGCCCGACAGTGCTCACTTCGGGTGTTGAAACTACAAGCGGATTTGATGAGAAGATCAACGGACAACCTTATTTTGTCTCCGGCAGTTGGGACTTGATAAATTCAAGCGGCGTTGCGGTTTATGGACCGAAATCAGCGTCAAACGAAGCTCAAAAACGGATCGCAGAACTCGCGGCATTGTTCGCGGAGGCACGTACATTTATGTCGGGAACGCTCGGGGCTGCCCCCGAAGCACCGCTTAAGATCATTGTGGTGCGGCGAGGTGCCGGATTTTCGGGCGGCGGCACGGTGCTTATCGACGAGTCGGTACTCAGACGCTCAAAGATCGATTCTTTGACCGCCACGTCTATAGCGGAGGCCGCAGCTAAAATATGGTTAGGCGGGTCAGTTACGACTAGCGGCGAGGGGTACGCGATACTTCAGGAAGGGTTGTCACGTTATCTAGCTACTCAATTTATCGAATCTAAATACGGCAAGGACGTCGCCGACAATGAGCGTCTGAGACAAAGGACTGCGTATGCCGCAGTTTCAAAGCGTGACGGCCCGATGCGGGCGTCCTCGCCGCTAGATGATTTTTTCTATTCGCAGGCGGCAAATAAAGGAGCTATGGCTTGGAGGCTTCTGGAAAGAAAACTCGGCAAAGCGGACTTTTCGGCGATATTAAGGGCCAATATGGCTGACGGCGACCTGAATATGGCCGAGTTAAGGATGGCGTTCTCATCCGCCAAGGACATTGTCGATTACGTTTTGGATCAAACCACCGAAATGAACCTGCTCGTCGGCATCCCCCAAGTTGTTGGTGATACATCGAAAGTCGCACTCCGAAATACCGGACTTTTGGATGCTACGATCACCGTCAAGGCAACCACAGCCAGCGGCCAAATTATCGAGTCTCCAACCACCATCAAGGCACAGAGTTACGGCGAGGTGAGCTTTAAGTCGCCGTCCCCGATCGTTCGTGTCGAAGTCGACACGGAAAAGCTATATCCACAATTCGAATACTCCGACGATGTCGCACCAAAAGAGCTTTCGGACAGCGATCCGATCCTTGCCGTTAAACGAGCCTTTGATAAACAGGACTTTGCGGGTGCTGAGAAAATTGCACTCATCGTGTTGAAAAGTTCGCCGAGAACGGATGACGTCCGTATTCTGCTCGGGCGCGCATTGCTGGCACTAGGGCGCAATGTTGACGCCGAACGCGAGTTTAAGGCCATTCTCGAGGAAAAATTACCGAGTTCGCGAAGCCTCGCTTGGGCAAATGTCGGACTTGGAGAAACAGCTGCTAGGAGCGGCCAAAACGATGAGGCAGTTAGATTTGCCGAAGCGGCGATTGTGGCAGATGCCGAATACGGAGCGAGTCTAGCTGCCAGAAACCTCAGAAACCGCGTCGGAGGAACAACGAGTATCGATCCGACAGTCAAGAGTTTCTTTGCCGATTTCGACCGGGCCGCGGTTTCTAACCGAAAAGCCGATGTTGACGCGCTCATAATGCCGGGCGAAGCGTCGAAATTCGCTGGCGGGATCGCCGGCGGTACCGAACAGTGGCAAACTCAAGTGCGTCAGATCGACAGACTCGATGCTAACAATTTGTTGGTTGAGACGAATCTCACGATCAAATTACTGACAAAGGACTCCGAAACCGGAATGGCGGTATTCAGATTGACTAGATCCGGAAATGGGTGGAAGCTTAGTGGGGTTGAGACGTTTGAACTCCGTTAGTATGTGATTTTACGGTCGCGAGACGGCTTTATCGCTCTCATATCCGTATTGACGTGAGTGACCTCGGTATCATCAAAGGAAACGCTGTAGCTATTACAAATCGGAGTTAATGGAACCTATATAATGAGGATCGAAGAACGAGCACGGCGGATCAAACTCCTGATAATGGACTGCGACGGTGTACTGACGGATGGACGTCTTTATTTTTCAGCCGGCGGCGAGACGATGAAGGTTTTTCACGCTCGAGACGGGCAAGGTATTGCTTCGTGGCACAAGGCCGGATTTCGTTCCGGCATCATATCGGGCCGTGGTGCAACTGAAATAAT
Source organism: Chloracidobacterium sp. (assembly GCA_016720705.1). Classification (NCBI taxonomy): domain Bacteria; kingdom Pseudomonadati; phylum Acidobacteriota; class Blastocatellia; order Chloracidobacteriales; family Chloracidobacteriaceae; genus Chloracidobacterium; species Chloracidobacterium sp. The sequence goes on from JADKKB010000005.1 coordinate 726,570, forward strand.
TCAACGACGGGCAGACGAACTCGGGATGACATATATAAGGACGAACTCTCAAGACAAGGTGGTGGATCTCTCCGAGATCATCGCTGCGGCGGGTGTATCACTCGATGAGGTCGCATACGTAGGTGATGATATCGGCGATGTCGAAGTTATGAAGATCGTCGGCCTGCCGGTGGCGGTTGCGGATGCGGCGATCGAGGCAATCAATGCTGCGATATTCGTAACCGATCTGAAAGGCGGTAAAGGTGCGATCAGGCAGGTGACCGACTTGCTCCTAAATTCAAAGTAGGCAGGATCATCCAACGAGTAATCCTGCCGAAGCGATCTGCGTCAACTGATCCTCAATAATATCCGGTAGTGCCGCCGTGAATCGCTCCCGTTCTTCAAGGGGCAATTCAATTGCCGCCAGTATTTCGTCGGCAAGTTCGACTCTCCCGCGTGTTCCGTCAAGCATCGAGATGATCAGCCGCAATATGGGATCAAGCGTCTTTAAGTTTTTACCGGCGAGAGTCGTAAGATTTTCGATGTCCTCGCTAATCTGCCAACGGGCGAATGCACTCGAAACTGGGGTTTCGCCTACCACCGCCGCAAATGTCGGCGAGTAACAACCAAACTTAACAAACCCTCCAAGATAAAGCTGGAGTATATACGTACGAGCTTTGGATACATCCTCCGTCGATGAAATGCCGACAATCTCGAACGCTCGGGCTAAAAGATCGACAAACGGCATTGCCTTGGGCCATTGTGACTTCATTGATACTAGCAGGGCTTTTGTCAGCGGATGATTTACGGTCAGCGAAGCCCCCTTTGAGCCGTCAAACCGGACAGGTGTTGCATCAGTTACGTTTACCGAACTCAAATCTGTTGAGACTTGAGATGAGATGTAAAACTCATCAACTTTCGAATCAGAAACCGCTCGGTCGATCGGATTCTC